>NZ_JBVJBI010000009.1:0-293747 GCF_055589745.1 Kitasatospora sp. NPDC041917
GAGGTGCTCGATGTGCCGTCGGTGGGGATCGACGACAACTTCTTCGCTCTGGGCGGTCATTCGCTTCTCGCGACGCGGCTGATCAGCCGGATCCGCACCGCCCTGAACGCCGAGCTGGGCATCCGTGACCTGTTCCGCAACCCGACCGTCGTGGGCGTCGTGGAGAAGCTGAAGGACGGTGGCCCGGCCCGTCCGGCGCTGGTGGCGGGCGCGCGGCCGGAGGTGCTGCCGCTGTCGTTCGCGCAGCAACGACTCTGGTTCCTGGACCAGCTCGAAGGCGCCTCCGCGACCTACAACAGCCCCTTCGCGTTCCGCCTGCACGGCACGGTGGACATTGAGGCGTTGCGCGCGGCGATCGGTGACGTGGTCGCCCGGCACGAGGCCCTGCGCACGATCTATCCCGCGCACGACGGTCAGCCCCGCCAGCTGATTCTGCCCGCAGACGCCGCCCAGGTCCCGTTCCGGGTCCAGCCGTGCACGGCGGACGAAGTCGCGGAGCGGATCTCGGCCGAGGCGTTCGCCACCTTCGACCTGGCCTCCGAACTCCCCCTGCGGGTCGCGCTGTTCACCCTCGGCGGGGACGAGTCCGTCCTCGTCCTGACCTTGCACCACATCGCCAGTGACGGTTGGTCCTCCGGCCCGCTCTGGTCGGGCATCGCCTCGGCGTACCGGGCCCGGCTGGCCGGGCTCACCCCGGAGTGGGAGCCGCTCACCGTCCAGTACGCCGACTACACCCTGTGGCAGCACGATCAGCTCGCCGAGACCATGGACCAGCAGCTCGCCTACTGGGCGGAGGCGCTGAAGGGCTCGCCGCAGGAGGTCGCTCTGCCCTTCGACCGCCCCCGCCCTGCCAGCGCCTCGCACGAGGGCGAGCTGCTGGAGTTCCACCTCGACGCCCAACTGCACGCCGAACTCGACGCGTTGGCGCGCCGTCACGGGGTCACTCTGTTCATGGTGCTGCACGCGGCGCTGGCGGCGCTGCTGTCGAGGCTGGGCGCCGGCACGGACATCCCGATCGGCACGGTCGTGGCCGGGCGCTCGGACCAGGCCCTGGACGAGCTGGTCGGGTTCTTCGTGAACACGCTGGTGCTGCGGACCGACGTGTCGCAGGCCCCCACCTTCGGCGAGCTGCTGGGCCGGGTCCGTGACACCGACCTGGCGGCGTTCACCAACCAGGACCTGCCGTTCGAGCGGCTGGTGGAGGAGCTGAACCCCGTCCGTTCCAGCTCCACGCACCCGCTGTTCCAGGTGATGCTGGTCCTGCAGAACAACGACGAGGGCACCCTGCTGCTGCCGGGCCTCACCGCGCAGCCCGAGTCCTTCGGGACGCCGCCGGTCAAGTTCGACCTCAACCTGACCTGCGTCGAGAACCGTGACGGTTCCAACGCGCCCGCCGGCATCCTCGCCGTCCTGCACTACGCCACCGACCTCTTCGACCACACCACCATGAGCCTGCTGGCGGACCGCCTGCTCCGGCTGCTGGCCGCCGTGGTCGCGGACCCGGACCGGTCGATCGAGGCGGTCGACGTCCTGACCCCGGCCGAGCGCCGGCGGATCCTCGTGGAGTGGAACGACACCGGGCGCGTCCCGGCGGACACCCGACCGGTCCCGGAGATCTTCGAGGGGAGCGTCCGGCGGATGCCGGACGCGAACGCGCTCGTCTTCCAGGGCGAGGCCCTGACGTTCCGTGAGCTGAACGCGCGGGCGAACCGCCTGGCGCGGCTGCTGATCGACCGCGGGGTGGGGCCGGAGCAGACCGTGGCCGTCCTGCTGCCGCGGGGCACCGACCTGATCGTCTCGCTGCTGGCGATCCTGAAGGCCGGCGCCTGCTACGTCCCCGTCGACCCGGAGTACCCCGTCGAGCGGGTCACGTACATGCTGGACACCTGCGGGCCCGCCCTCGTGGTCACCGGCCGGGGGACCGCCGCGCGGTTCGCGGGCCTCGCCGGGCGCGTGCCGCAGCTGCTGGACCTGGCGGAGCCCGCGGTCGGCGCCGAACTGGCCGGCCGGTCCGACGCCGACGTGTCGGACGCCGATCGGCTCTCGCCGTTGCGCCCGGAGCACTCCGCGTACGCCATCTTCACCTCCGGGTCGACGGGGAAGCCGAAGGGCGTGCTCATCGAGCACCACTCGCTGGCCAACCTCGTCCACAGCCACCGGGAGGACGTCTACCGGGCCGACATCGCCTCCGCCGGCCGCCCCCTGCGCGCCGCCATGATCGGGGCGACGACCTTCGACGCCAGCTGGCTGCTGCTCTTCTGGCTGCTGGACGGCCACGAGCTGCACCTGGTGGACGACGGGACGCGCCGGACGCCGGAACTCCTGGTCGACTACATCGAGGCCGAGGGGATCGACTACATCGAGACGACCCCGACCTACTGCCGGCAGCTGATCGAGCTGGGCATGCTCTCCGCGGAGCGCTCCTCCCGCCCCCGGATCGTCGACGTCGGCGGCGAGGCGGTCGACGAGGCGCTCTGGGCGGACCTGCGGCGGGCCGGGGTGGCCGGCAACAACCAGTACGGTCCCACCGAGTGCACCGTGTACAGCACGAACGCCGTGATCGGCGCGTACGAGCGGCCGGTCATCGGCCGGCCGATCCGCAACACCCGGCTGTTCGTCCTGGACGACCGGCTGCGGGTGGTCCCGCCGGGCGTCCCCGGCGAGCTGTACATCGCGGGGGAGCTCCTGGCGCGCGGCTACGTGGGCCGGCCGGCCCTGACCGCCGAGCGCTTCGTGGCGAATCCGTTCGGGGCGCCGGGCGAGAGGATGTACCGCACCGGCGACCTCGTGCGGTGGCGGGCCGACGGCGCCCTGGAGTACGTGGGCCGGGCGGACGACCAGGTGAAGATCCGCGGCTTCCGGATCGAGCCGGGCGAGATCGCCGCGGTGCTGCAGGCGCACGACGCGGTGGCGCAGGCCGCCGTGGTGGCGCGGGAGGACCGGCCGGGGGACCAGCGCCTGGTGGGCTACGTGGTGCCGGTGGCCGACCGGGAGGCCGACCCGGAGGAGCTGCAACGCTTCGCCGCGGGGCGGCTGCCGCGCCACATGCTGCCGTCGGCGGTCGTGGTGCTGGAGGCGCTGCCGATGACGTCGCACGGCAAACTCGACCAGCGGGCGCTGCCGGCGCCGGTCGCCGGTGCGGGCGGCGGCGGGCGGGCTCCGCGGTCGGCGCAGGAGGAGATCCTCTGCGCGGTGTTCGCCGAGGTCCTCGGGGTGCCGTCGGTGGGGATCGACGACGACTTCTTCCTCCTGGGCGGTCACTCGCTCCTCGCGGCCCGGCTGATCAGCCGGATCCGCACCGCCCTCGGCGCCGAGATCGGCATCCGGGACGTCTTCGACGCCCCCACCGCCGCCGCCCTCGCCGGACGGCTGGACGACGCGGGGCAGGGCGACGGCGCCCTCGCCACCCTGCTGCCGCTGCGCAGGAGCAGCGGCCCGGCGGCCCGGCCGCTCTTCTGCGTGCACCCCGCGGCCGGCATCAGCTGGGTCTACTCGGGACTGCTCCGCCACCTCGACGGCGACCGTGCCCTGTACGGTCTCCAGGCCCGCGGCCTGCTGGCCCCCGAGGCCGTTCCGGAGAGCCTCGACGCCATGGTCGACGACTACCTGGCACTGATCCGCTCCGTGCAGCCGCAGGGCCCGTACGCGCTGCTGGGGTGGTCGTTCGGCGGGGTCGTGGCCCATGAACTCGCCGTCCGGCTCCAGGAGGAGGGCGAGGAGATCGAGGTCCTCACCCTGATGGACGGCTTCCCGGCCGGTGGCACCGGGACCCCGGCCGGGTCGGCCGAGGCGCTGAGCGGCGAGGAGGCCGTGCGGGCGCTCCTGGAGTCGCTCGGCTACGACCCGGATTCCGCGGCGGCGGCGGACGGTCCGTTCGCACTGCTCGACGACGCCACGCTGGAGGCCATGGCCAGGGTCTTCCTCGGGAACATCGCAGTGCTGGACTCGTTCAAGTCCCGTACGTTCAGGGGCGATGTGCTCTTCTTCGAGGCGACCAGGGAGGAGCCGCTCCCCCCGGTGCGGCCCGAGGACTGGCAGCCCCACGTCACGGGCCGGATCGAGGTGCACCGGGTGACCGGACGGCATGGTGAAATGACGAGGCCGGATCAGCTCGCCCAGATCGGCCCGGTCCTCGCCGCCCGGCTCGCGGGCGAGCGCGACGGGTCCTAGCTGCTGGATCGGCGGCCCGTGTGCCGGTCGGCACACGGGCCGCGCGACGGCCCTCCCACTCGTCCCGGTACCGCCCGGCGAGCGGGAGGGGGCCCGGCCGGCGGGCGGCTTCGGACGGTTCGGCTTCCCTTCCTTGAGACATTGGAGCGATCGATGGGCAACGACACACGTGGTGGCCTGCTCCGCCGCCACCGGGACTTCCGGCTCCTCTGGTTAGGCGAGACCGCGGGGCGCTTCGGTCAGTCGGTCACGGTTCTCGCCGTCCCGTTGATCGCCGTTTCGACCCTGCACGCCGACACCTTCGAGGTGAGCCTGCTGAGCGCGGCGCCCTGGGTGCCGTGGCTGCTCATCGGGCTGCCGGTGGGGGTCTGGGTGGACCGGCTGAGGCGCAGGCAGGTGATGTTCTGGGCCAACATCGTCTGCTTCGCGCTCTTCGCCAGCGTTCCCGTGGCGGCCTGGGCAGGGGCGCTGAAGGTCGGTCAACTCCTGCTCGTGGCCCTGCTCGCGGGCGCCGCCACGGTGTTCTTCCAGACCGCGTACACCGCCTACCTGCCGGACCTCGTGAAGCCGGAGGACCAGGCCGAGGGCAACGCCAAGCTCCAGGGCAGCGCCTCCGCCGCGCAGATCGTCGGGCTCGGCTGCGGCGGCCTGCTCATCCAACTCGCGGGCGCGGCCAACGGGATGCTGGTCAACACGACGACCTTCCTGCTCGCGACGCTCTGCCTGGTCGGCATCCGGCACCGGGAGGCCGCCCCCGAGCGGCTCGAAAGACCGCGCGGCGCCATGGCCAAGGAGATCCGGGAAGGACTGGGGCTGCTCTTCGGCGACCCCTTCCTGCGGAGCCTGGCGCTCTTCGGAGCGGCGTCCAACCTCGCCCTGTCCGGGTACCAGTCGCTCACCGTGGTCTTCCTGGTCCGTGAGATCGGCCTGTCCTCCGGGACGATCGGCAGCCTGGCGATGGTCAGCGGTGTCGGCGGCGTGCTGGGAGCCTTCGTCGTGCGCCGGGTCAGCGCCAGGCTGGGCACCGGCCGCTCCCTGCTGATGTTCGAGCTGGTGCTGCCGGCGCTGGCCCTGCTCATCCCGCTGGCCGGCCGGGGCTGGGGGCTGACGATGGTCGTCCTCGCCTACGCCGGGGTGTCGATCGGCGTGGTGGCGGGCAACGTGCTCAAGTCCGGGTTCGTCCAGAGCTACTGCCCGAGCGGCGTGCTCGGCCGGCTCGTCGCGAGCTCCGCGTTCCTCAACTACGGCACGATGCCGCTGGGCGCCGTGCTCGGCGGCGCGCTCGGCACCTGGCTCGGTCTGCGCCCGGCCCTGTGGATCCTGACCGCGGGCGTACCGGCGGCGGCCCTCTTCCTCTACTGCTCCCCGATCCGCGGCCACCGGGACCTGCCGACCGGGCACATGTCCGTGCGCCGGCCGGAGACGGACCCCGAGACGGATCCCGAGACGGATCCCGAGGCGGACCCGGAGCCGGTCGAGGCGGTCCGCTGAGTCGCCGGGCGTCGCCGCGGGCCCGGGGCACCTGAACGGGGGAGTTCCCCGCGCGGCGGGAGGGCGCGGGTTGTGAGCATGGGTACGGCCGGCCCGGGCGGCCGCGGCGCAGGACCCGCGGGCCCGGCCGGGGAACTCCCCGAGGAAGGAAGCACCCGCCCATGGAGGCATCCGCACAGATCGGCGTGACGGGGCTCGCGGTGATGGGCCGCAACCTGGCGCGGAACTTCGCCCGCAACGGCTACACGGTCGCGGTGCACAACCGCACGCCGGGACGGACCACGGCGCTGGTCGAGGAGTTCGGCCACGAGGGCGCGTTCGTCCCGGCGGGATCGCCGCCGGAGCTGGTGGCCGCGCTGGAACGGCCCCGCCGGCTCCTGATCATGGTGAAGGCCGGGCAGGCCACCGACGAGGTCATCGAGGAGTTCGCCCCGCTGCTGGAAGCGGGCGACATGATCATCGACGGCGGCAACGCGCACTTCGCCGACACCCGCCGCCGGGAGCGGGCGCTGCGCGAACGCGGCATCCACTTCGTCGGCAGCGGCGTCTCCGGAGGGGAGGAGGGCGCGCTGCACGGCCCCTCGGTCATGCCCGGCGGCTCCGCCGAGTCCTACGCCGTCCTCGGCCCGATGCTGGAGCGGATCAGCGCCCACGTGGACGGCGATCCGTGCTGCACCCACATCGGCACCGACGGGGCCGGACACTTCGTGAAGATGGTGCACAACGGCATCGAGTACGCCGACATGCAGCTCATCGCCGAGGCCTACCACCTCCTGCGGGAGGTCGGCGGGTACACCCCGGCCGAGATCGCCGAGACCTTCCGGAACTGGAACAAGGGGCGGCTCGACTCCTACCTGATCGAGATCACCGCCGAGGTGCTCGCCCACACCGACGCCGCCACCGGCAGGCCCTTCGTCGACATCGTCCAGGACGCCGCGGAGCAGAAGGGCACCGGACGCTGGACGGTGCAGACCGCCCTCGACCTCGGGTCCCCGGTCACCGCCATCGCCCAGGCCACCTTCGCCCGGGTCGCCTCCGCCCGGGCCGAACTGCGGGCGGCCTACCGGCCGCTGCCCGGGGGGACCCGGCAGGAACTGCGCCCGCACGAGGCCGAGCGCTTCACCCGCGACGTGGAACAGGCCCTCTACGCGTCGAAGGTCATCGCCTACGACCAGGGCTGGACCATGATCCGCGACGCCGCGGCCGAGTACGGCTGGGACATCGACCTGGGGGCGGTGGCGAGGATCTGGCGCGGCGGCTGCATCATCCGCGCCGCGTTCCTCGACCGGATCCGCGCCGCCCACGCCGCCAACCCCGACCTGGTCAGCCTGCTCGCCGAGGAGCGGTTCGCGTCCGAGGTCTCCGACGCCCAGGCGGCCTGGCGCACGGTGGTGGCCGGCGCGGCCCAGCACGGCATCCCCGTGCCGGCGTTCTCCGCCGCGCTCGCCTTCTACGACACCCTGCGCAGCGAGCACCTGCCCGCCGCGCTGATCCAGGGGCAGCGCGACTTCTTCGGCGCCCACACCTACCGCCGCACCGACCGTCCGGGCAGCTTCCACACGCGCTGGGCCGAGCCCGGTCGCCCCGAGGTGCGGACGGACGGCGGGACGGCGTAGCGCGTCACCGGCCGTCGCGGCCGCGCGTTCGGGGCGGCTCGGTACCGGGGCGGCTCAGTACCGGGCGTCGGTGGCGTCGAGGGTGATCTCCGCGATCCGGGCGTGGCCGGGGCGGCCCATCGCCCATGCGACGGCGGCCGCCACGTCCTCGGCGAGCAGCGGGTGGTACGGCCAGTCGGTGACCTCGTGGACGCGCGGGGCCGCGGCCCCGGACAGGACCGAGGCGAACTCGGTGTTGGTGGCGCCGGGGGAGATCAGGCAGATCCGGCAGCCGCCGGGCGGCCGTTCCTCCTCGGCGAGCGAGCGGACGAAGCCCGCCAGCCCGTGCTTGGTGGCGGCGTAGGCCGCGTAGCCGGGCGAGGGCCGGGTGCCGAACAGGGAGCCGACCAGCACCAGGTCCCCGCCCCGGGCGTCCAGTTCGGGCAGGAGCAGGCGCGTGACGATCATCGGGGCGAGCAGGTTGACCCGCAGCTGGGACTCCCACGGCGTGCTGTCGGCCTCCCGCACCGGTCCGTGGCCGCGGCCGTGCCCGGCCGCCAGCACCGCGCCGGCGAGCGGGCCGGGCAGGGCCGCGAGGACGTCCGTCAGCGCGTCGGCCAGTTCGTCGGTGCGCTCCAGGTCCAGGGGCGCCGCGACGGCGGCGGTGCCGTGGTCGGCGGACAGCTCCGCGGCCAGCGCCTTCAGGCGCTCCTCGCGCCGGGCGATCAGCACCAGGTCGTGCCCGCGGGCGGCGAGCCGGCGTGCGGTGGCCGCTCCGATGCCGCTGCTCGCTCCGGTGATGAGCACGGTTCCCGCTGCGCCGGACATGCGGCCTCCTGTTCCTCGGGGGACGTGGTGCGGGGACGACGGGTGCGGGGACGACGGAGCTCAGGGGCCGGCGGGACCCGGGGGCGGGCTCAGGCCTTCTTCCGCTCCGCCGCCCGCTCGATCTCGGCGAGCATGTCGCGCGGGAACCAGAGGCTGCTCGCGCCCGCCAGGGCGACGGCCGCCGCCCCGACCAGCACCGGCACGATGCCGACCCGGGAGGCCAGCCACCCGCCGACGAAGGCGCCGACGGGCAGGGTGGCGGTCAGCACGGCCTGGAGGAAGGCGTTCACGCGGCCCAGCAGGTGGGCGGGGGTGACGAGTTGGCGTCCCGTGGTCATGGCGATCGACCAGACGGTGGCCAGCAGTCCGAACAGCAGCTGGTACAGCACCAGGACCGGGAAGGGCAGCCCCAGGGAGGCCGCCGGGATGAGGAAGAGGGCGGCCCCCGCGCCCACGGCGCACAGCCGGATGGCCCGGGCCATGCCCAGCGAACGGGTGACGGAGGTCGCGGCCAGCACACCGGAGCCCATCCCGACGGCGTACGCGGCGTAGACGGCGCCGAGCTGCCACGGGGGCAGCTGCAGTTCCCGGTCGGCGTACAGGACGAACAGGCCGCCGCCGGCCCCGCCGCCCAGGTTGAGTCCGGCCGCGGCCAGGGCCTGGCGGCGCAGCAGGGTCTCGCGCCGGATGACCGCCAGGCCTTCCCGGAGGGCTTCGAGGCGGGAGCGCGCGCCGCTGCCCGCGTTCGCCGGCCGGTTCAGGGAGGTCGGCAGCGCGAGGAACAGGGCCCCGCCGACGAGGTAGGCGGCGCACTCGACCAGCAGCGCCGGGGCCGGGTCGATCACGCTGATCAGGAGGCCGCCGAGCGCGGGCCCGCCGATCAGGCCGATGGTCCGGGCGCCGGTGAGCGAGGAGTTGGCCGGCAGCAGGCGTTCCGCGGGCACCACGCGGGGCAGACAGGACTGCAGCGCGACGCTCTGGGCGGAGTTCAGCGCCCCGGAGGCGGCGGCCGCGGCGAACAGGTGCGGCCAGGTCAGGCCGTCCAGCGCGGCCGCGAGCGGCACGCTGCCGATGGCGGGGACCTGTAGCCAGGACAGCGAGACCAGCATCCGCCGCAGTCGGGCCCGGTCGACGGCGACGCCGATGAGGGGGCTGAGCAGGACGCCGGGCAGGTAGGTCATCGCCATCAGCGCCGAGGCGCCCAGCGGGCCGGCGTGCAGGTGGGCGATGGCCAGCAGCGGCAGTGCCAGCGCGGTGACCTGGCGTCCCACCGAGCTGGTCATCTGCTCCGTGACCAGCAGCAGCAGCGGACGGTGCCGGCGCAGTGGCACGGATTCCGGGGCCGGGGGCGGGGTCGCGGGCGGGCCGGACTCCGCGGGTACGGACGACTCCTCGGCCGTGGAAGATCCCATGTATCAGACTCCTGTGTCGGGCACGGTCCAGTGGCGGATGCGTGGAGGCAGTGTCACCGCCCAGCCCCGCGTGACGAGCACGAGGCCTTCGGACGCCAGGACGGACACGGCCTCACGGCCCGTACTGCTGAGGTCGTCCAGGGCGGTGGGGGTCAGGCAGGCCCGGAAGGTGGCCACCAGGTCGGGGTGGTCGAGCGCGAAGCGGGCCGAGGCGTCCGGGTCCCGACGGTCCCTGACCTGGAGGAAGCCCGGTCCCTGCCGGTAGTAGAACCGCCCGTACGCGTAGGCGGAGCGCCACTCGGCCAGGGCGGGTCCGGCCTCCGCGGCCCCGGCGGGCTCGGCGGTCCCGGGGGCCTGCGGGGAGGGCGGCGGCAGGTGGTGCAGGTGGTGGAGGGCGAAGTCGGCGGCGGAGGGGTCCCGCAGCGCCGGGTCGTCCGGGGCCAGGGACCACCGCACCGGGAGTACGTGGCTCTGGCACTCGCGCAGCAGCCGGACGGCCTCGGCGGCGGGCCGCCCGCCCGCGCCGAGGGGGACCGGCGCGGCGAGGACGACCAGCCGGCCGTCCAGCCGGTGGGGGACCGTGTCCGGCAGGTCCGGCAGGTCCGGCGCCGCGAGGGAGGGCTTGGCGATCGGCATCACGCCACCTCCTCGGGGGTGGGGAGGGCGGCCGGGAAGGCGGTGTCCAGGTCGGGGGCGCGGACCGGCACCGCCCGGGTGGGCAGCGCGAGCAGGGTGTCGTCGTCCTTGAACACCAGTCCGTGCGCGAGGAGTTCGCGCCCCCAGTCGGTGAGCGTGTCCAGCGGGACCTCGTACCCGGCCTCGGCCAGGCGGCGGTGCAGGGCGGGGAGCGTGCGGCCGTGCTCCAGCTCGCGGAACGCGGCGGCCCGCCAGTGCGTCAGCCGGTGGGTGCGCCGCGGCCAGCCCTCGCGTTCGTCGTGGACGAGCAGGTCCCCCTCCTCGCCGCCGTCCGCGGCCGGTTCGAGCAGGAGCCGGGAGGACGGGTAGGCCTCCGTCCAGCGGTCGATCTCCTCCGCCAGCCGTCGTTCCAGCTCGCCCTGGATGCCGGTGGCCGGGGCGTCGAACAGGTAGACCAGGTCCTCCAGTTCCTCCCGCGGCAGCTGGTAGACGTGCTGGTAGATGTCGGCGGGGCGGCGCTCGGTGAAGCCCAGTGCGGGGTTGGTGAAGTGCGGGCTGAACCGCTCCAGCGCGATGCGGGTGGCACCGCCCGGGGGCTGGAGGTGGCGCAGGGCGGGCATCTGGTCGATGATCTCCGTGTAGTCCTCGTCGCGTTCGCCCGGGAACCCGTAGAGGTAGTTCCAGACGCAGGTGAGCGCGTGGTTCTCGCACTCCCGCATGGTACGGACATTGCGGGCGCCGGTGACCCCCTTGTCCATCAGACCGAGCACCCGGCTGTTCAGGCTCTCGATGCCGGGCTGGACGTGGGTGACCCGGGCGCGGCCCAGCAGGGCGATCTGGTCCTGGCTGAGGTTCGACTTCACCTCGTAGTGGATGCGCAGGTCCCACCCGCTGTCGGCGGCCCGTGGCAGGAAGTCACGGAAGTAGTCCATGCTGATGATGTTGTCGACCGTGATGACATCGAGCAACTTGTGCCGCTGGACGAGCCGTTCGATCTCGGACCAGAGCTGCTCGCCGTTCTTCGAACGGAACTCCATCAGGCTGCCGTTGAGCCCGCAGAAGGTGCAGTGGTGCTTCTCGCCCCACCAGCAGCCGCGGGCACCCTCCACCACGAGCTTGGGCTCGACGAACTCGGCCACCGGGGAGGAGTCGAAGGACTCCTGCCAGGCGTCGAAGTCGGGGCTGGGCAGCAGTCCGATCGGAACGGTGCCTTTGGCCTCCCGGTTGGCACGCGAGGTGCCGCCGTCCCACCAGCAGACCCCGGGGACGTCCGCGGGGGCCGTGCCGCGCTCGATGTGGGCGAGCAGCGCCGGGAAGGTCCTCTCGGCCTCCCCGCGCACGACGTGGTCCAGGAAGGGGTGGTTGCGGTGCAGGGCGTGGCCCATGACGCTGTCGCAGTTGCTGCCGCCCAGCACGGTGACGACCTCGGGCCGCAGGCGCTTGATCTCCCGGGCGAGGGCGAGCGAGGGCACGTTCTGCAGGAAGGTGGTGGTCATGCCGACCACGTCGGGGTCGGTGGCGAGCACCTCCCGGGCGGCCTCGGCGATGAACCGCGCGGCGTGCGGGCGCATCCGCAGCAGGCTGTCGATCGACGATCCGGTGCGGGCCGCGTAGGCGGTGAGCTGCTCGGTGCCCCACTGGTCGTCGTCGTAGAGGCTGCCGGAGAAGACCCAGTCGCCGAAGCCGTCGAACACCTGGTCGTCGGCGACGGTCATGTACTCCGTCGGGGTCAGTTCGCCGTCGCTGTGCTCCAGCAGGAACTCGGCCCAGCGCAGCCACCCGTGGTACTCGGCGACCTCGTCGGCCGGCCGTTCCCGGGCGACGAGTGCGTGCAGGAGACCGACCTGGAGCGACGGCATCTCCAGGGCCTGCCACGGCATGGAGACGAGCGCGATACGCATTCCCTGGCCTTTCGGACTCTCGGACGGTGAAGAGGACAGTGGAGAGGCGGCCGCACCACCGGGGGTGCGGCCGCCTCGGTATGAACCAGTGTTCGTTACTTGCTCGCGCGACGTGTGCTCACGCTGTACTTGTTGGCCGCCTTGGTCTCAGCGCGGACGGCAACCTTCTTGATCTCCATCACACCTCCATGTGTTCTCGCGTGGATTTTCGGCGCCGGGACAGTTCTTGCCGGTCGTCCCGGACGTTCAGGAGCACCCGCATGCGGGTGGCGTGTCGCGCCCGTAGCCAGGCGGCGACCCGTGGTGCCGGAGTACCGGGCAGCAGCCGGTGCACCAGCGAGGCCAGCTTGTCCACGTCGTTGTGCTTCAGCACCACCTGTTCGGCGGCGAGCAGCAACTCGGCGGGCATGCGGCGCAGTCGATCCGCGCCGGGGCCGTGGGTGAGGTAGGCCATGCCGAGCGCGACGTGGCGGGACTCGTCGCGGCGCACCAGCCGGTACACCTCGCCCAGGCCCTCCTCGCGCAGGCCCTCGTCGAACCAGCGGAACTCGTCGGCGGCGAAGCCCTCGGCCAGGGTGTGGGCCAGGAAGCGGGCGGTGTAGTCGTCCAGGGACCACAGGTCGCGCGACAACTCCTCGACGGCGTCGCCCGGATCCTTGACCGACCCGGCGACGGCGTGCGCGTAGCGGTGGAAGACCGCCGAGTGCTTGGCCTCGTCGGCCACCGCGGTGGCCAGCACCAGCTTCATGTCGCCCTCGGGGCAGGCGTGCAGCAGGCCGGCCGCCACGTCCATGCCGACCTGTTCGGCGTAGGTGCTGCCGCTCGCGAGCAGCCAGGAGAGCTCGGAGGGCTGGGCGGTCGCGGTCCGGTCCCGCAGGGCCCGGTGGACCACCTCGGCCGGCTCCCAGTCGTGCGAGCGGGCGTCGCGGATGAAGCGGTCGTGCAGGCCGGGAACGCCGCGGGTGCGGTAGCGGGCCACGCCCGACGGACGCGGCCGGTCCGGAGCGCCTTCGGTCCCAGCCATCCCTCACCCCGTTGCCGTCGTGCCGACCGATGTCATGTGCAGGGAAGCAAAACACGGCGGGCCCCGTTGTTCGAGCGCTTTCGTCGCTCCGGCCCCGCAAATGCGCCAAGATCCCGGTCGGCTGCGGGACTTGAGCGATCCGCCGGGCGGTCCGAGGCTGACCAGCGGCGATCGGGGCCGGCCGGGTCGCCGGCGTGACCCGTCCGGGAGGGTTCGGCCCGGAACGGAGGATGGCCGAAATCTGATGGATCATCAAATCTTCACGCACACAGTGTCGACGGGCCACCTATCGTGTGTACGCCATGCATCGATCACGGGGGGTGCCGCCATGCCGGAGGACGACGTTCTGCCACGGGCGACACCGCCCGGGCACTGGCTGAGCCCCGGCGACGCCGGGTACGACGAGGCGCGCGCGGTGTGGAACGGGATGCACGACCGCCGCCCCGCCCGCATCGCCCGCTGCCGCACCGCGGCGGACGTGAGCGAGGCGCTGCGCCACGCGGCGGCCCACGGCCTCGACGTCACCGTCCGCGGCGGCGGCCACAACGTCGGCGGCAGCGCCGTCGCCGACGGCGCGCTGATGATCGACCTGTCGCCGATGCGCGCCGTCACCGTCGACCCGGGGGCCCGCACCGCCGAGGCCCAGGGCGGCTGCCTGCTCGGCGACCTCGACCGGGCCACCGCCCCGTACGAACTGGCCTGCCCCGCCGGCGTCATCTCCCACACCGGCCTGGGCGGACTGGCCCTCGGCGGCGGATACGGCTGGCTCGCCCGCCGCTGGGGCCTGACCTGCGACCACATCCTCGCCGCCGAGGTCGTCCTCGCCGACGGCTCGGTGGTCGAGGCCACCGAGGAGAGCCACCCCGAACTGCTCTGGGCGCTGCGCGGCGGCGGCGGGAACTTCGGCGTGGTCACCCGCTTCACGCTGCGGCTGCGCCCGGTCGGACCGGCGCTCTTCAGCATGGGCGTCCACGCGCTGGACGACGTCCCCGAGGCCCTGGCCGCCTACCGGGCGTACACCGCGCGGCAGCCGGCCGGCCTGCACGTCGTCGGCGGGCTGAAGCGCGCGGGCGAGCAGGAGTGGATACCGGAGCACCTGCGGGGGCGGCACGCGCTGCTGCTCCTGGCGGTGTGGACCGGGGACCCGGAGGAGGGCCGGGCGCGGACCGAGGCGCTCTACCGGGAGGTCGGGCCCGCGGCCCGCGTCAGCATCCCCATGACCTACCCGCAGCTGCAGGCGCTCGGCGACAGCAGCGAGCCCAAGGGCGACCGCTACTTCGTCAAGTCCCGCTACCTCCAGGATCTTTCGCCCGAGGCCGTGGCCCGGCTGGTCGAGGCGACCAGGGCCAACCCGTCCCTGCTCTGCTCGATCGACTTCGAGTTCCTGCGCGGCGCCATCGCGGACGTCCCCGAGGAGGACTCCGCCTTCCCCGGCCGCGCCGCGCCCTACCAGGTGACGGCGGAGGCGCACTGGACCGACCCGGCGCGGGACGCGGAGCACATCGCCTGGTCGCGGGCGACGGTGGAGGGCCTGGAGGCCTTCGGCACCGGCGGGGCGTACGCCAACTACGTCCAGGGCGAGGGCGACCGGAAGGCACGGGAGATCTACGGCCCGGAGCGCTACGCCCGGCTCGCGGCCGTGAAGAAGGCCTACGACCCGGCGAACGTCCTGCGCGGCAACCTGAACATCCGGCCCGAGTAGGGCCGGTCGGCCGCGCCGGGCTCAGAGCGGCGCGGACCCGCGCGGCCCGGCGACCAGCCAGTGCGCGGGCAGCTCGATCCGGGCGCCGTCGGGGGTGGACTCGGTGGTGGCCAGCGGCAGTTCACCGGTGGCGAGGACGTCGAGTCCGGCCGCGCGGAACAGCTCGGGGAAGACCGCGTCGGCGACCTCGGCCGGGGCGAGCCCGTGGGCGAACACGGGGCGCAGCTTCGGGGGCGGGCCGGACGGGCCGCGGACCAGCGCCTCCAGCACGCCCTTGGCCGCCTCGGCGAGCTCGAACACGAAGGCCCGGCCGCGGGCCCCGAGCAGGATGCGAATGCCTTCGGCCACGCGTTGGCGGTCGGCCGGCTCGCTCTGGTGGATCACCCCGCGCACGTACACGTTGGCGTCGCCGAGGCGCCGGTGGAGGGCCCGGACGGCCTCGGCGTCGGTGGCGTCCAACCGGGTGAACTCGGCCCGCCCGGCGGGGTCGCCGCGCCGGGCGCGGTCCACCGCGGCGGCGGACAGGTCGACCCCGAGGGCGAGCGGGACGTGCTCGGCGAGGAAGCGGGTCTGGGTGCCGTTGCCGCAGCCCAGGTCGACGACGGGCAGTGCGGGGTCGGCCAGGTGGGGGCGGAACAGTGTGAGGTGGCGTTCGGCACCGAGGGCCGGTTCGGCGTCCCAGATCACCGCGCCCGGTTCCCCGGGCGCATCGCGCCAGAAGGCCTCCCAGGCGTCCAGGTAGCGGCTCGTCACGCTCATGGCGGGGACCTCCGGGTGTCACGCAAGGTATCTGGCTCGTGTCTATCGGCACCCGGCCCGCGCGGCAAGCGGGTGCGGGCGGCACCCGGCGGGCGTGCGCGGGCGGCGCGCGACGGGCGTGTACGGGGGCGCGCGGGGGTCAGCTCCCGACGCGGCGCGCCTGGCGCAGCAGGTAGACGCCGGAGGCGGCGGCGAGCACGGCCATGCAGGCGGCGAAGACCAGACCCGCCTGGGCCAGGCCGAGCGGTCCGGTGAGCAGGCCCACCCCGATGACCGGGACCGAGATGCCGAAGTAGGCGACCACGAACAGCGCCGACAGGGCGCCGCCGCGGTGCTCGGCGGGAGCGGCCGCGGCCACCTCGCCCACCGCCCCGCGCAGGCCCATGCCCTGCCCGGCGCCGCCCACCAGGGCGCTGAGCACCAGCGGGAGCAGGGTCTCCCGGGCGAGCGAGGCGGCCAGCAGGGCCATCCCGGCGATCAGCACCAGGCAGCCCAGCGGGATCGCCCGGGCGGTGCCGAGCCGGGGCACCAGGAGCTGGCCGAGGGTGGAGGCGAAGAAGGCCGTGAAGACCACCAGGCCGATCACCGCGCGGTTGTGGACCCCCAGGTCGACGGCGAGGAAGGCGGGGCTGACCGAGGTGAACAGGCCCAGCAGGGAGAAGCCGGCGAAGGCGGCGACCGCGGCCGGCACGAACACCCGCCGGACCTCCGGCGGCAGGGACGGCCGGTCGGGCCGGGCCGTGCGCAGCGGGCGGGCCCCGGGGACCGTCTCGGGCAGCAGCCAGGTGAGCGCGAACGAGACGGCCAGCAGCCCCAGGTGCACGACGAACGGCAGGACCAGGGGGTTGGGTGCGTACTGCGAGAGCACGCCCGACAGCAGTGGCCCGCAGCCGAGCCCGCCCATGTTGGCGGCGGTCGCGACGAAGCCCGCGCGGGCCCGGTGCCCGGGCGGGGCGAGTTCCAGCACGTACGCCGTCCCGGTGCCGGTGAACAGGCCGGCCGAGAACCCGGACAGCAGGCGGCCCAGGCAGAGCAGGGCGACGCTGTCCGCGGTGAGGAAGACCACGGCGCTGGCCGCCGAGCAGACCAGCCCGCAGAGCAGCACGGGCCGGCGGCCGACGGAGTCCGAGACGTTGCCGATCAGCAGCAGGACGCCGATGACACCGAAGGCGTACACCGCGAACACGACCGTCACCGTCAGCTCGGAGAAGCCGAGCTTCTCCTGGTACAGCCCGTACAGCGGGGTGGGCAGGGTGGTGCCCGCCATGCAGACGGCGAAAGCGGCGGCGGCGACGAGGTACCCCACCCGGGCGACGCCGGGCCGGGCGGTCCGACGATCGGTCATTCGCCCACCATAGGCGCGCACCCCGGGTCGGGGCCGTGCCGTGCGGGGGAGCGCTGCGCCGAATGGCGGTCCGCGCCGGGCCGCCGCCGGGCGCGCGGGCCGGACGGGCGGCCGGCCGGGCGGGGCGTACCGATCGCGCCGAGCACGGTGTTGTCGAGCGGGCTGGCGGCCAGCCGGTCCAGCACCCGCGCGACGGCGGTGCGCAGGCCGTGGCCGTGGCGGGGCACGTCGGGGACGACGGAACGGAACCCAGCGAGGACGGACATGCGGCTCACCTCCGGGAGGACCTGCGGGTCGTGCAGGTGCGGTCCGTCCAGCTTCCGCCGGTTCGCGGCCGCCGCGGGCCGGATTGACGGGCTGCTGACACCGCGCTGACGAACTGCTGACGCGGAGGTGTCCGCCGCGGGGTCCGCCGGGGCGTCAGACCCGGTAGGCGGCGACGTAGCGGGCCGGGTCGCGGCGCAGGTCCCCGTGCCAGCGCTCGCGGCACTGCTCGGCGAAGGTCCGTCCGGTGGCGAGGATCTCCTCCAGCGGGTCCAGGTACCCGAGCACGTGCGGCGGTTCGAGGCCGGCCGCGATCCGGGCGGCGAGGCCGGCCCGGGCCAGCCGCAGCAGCTCGGCGGCCAGCGGGCGGACCGGGTCGCCGCCGAGGCGGGTGGCCAGGCCGAGGGCGGGCAGCTCGGCGAGCGCCGCCCGGTGGTCGTGCAGGGTGTAGCGGCCGAGCAGCTCCCAGGCGGCGGAGAGGGAGGCGGGGTGGTAGCTGAGCCCGGCCCAGAGCGCCGGGACGGCCGGGACGAACGGGTACGGCGGGCCGTCCGAGGCGCGCAGCTCCAGGGTGTCGCGGACCCTGGTGCTGGTCCAGAGCTGGTTGAGGTGGGCCCTCCAGTGGGCCGGGGTCGGCCGCGAGCCGTCCGGGTAGCCGTGCCGGAGCAGTTCGGCGAAGGTGCGCCCGGGTGGAGCCGGGTGGTAGCGGCCGTCCGGGGTGCGGTAGTGGATCAGCGGGATGTCGAGCGCCCAGTCGACGACGGACCCGACGGTGACGTCGGGGCGCAGCGCGGGCGGCAGCACTCCGCCCCGGCGGGGGTCCATCCGCAGCCAGGCCCAGCACCGGTGGGACAGCCGCTCGCTGGAGGAACTTCCCTCCTGTAGAGGCGAGTTGACGAGCAGGGCGGAGATCACCGGGGCGGCGGCGGTCTGCATCCGCAGCTTGCGGGTGAAGTCGGCGGGGGAGAGGTAGTCCAGGGTGACCTGGGTGGACAGCGACAGTGCCATCACGTACCGGGCGCGGCTGCCGGGCTCGCCGAGCCCGGTGAAGTAGTCCCGCATGATGGCGCCCCGGGTTATCGGCACCCACCGCATGTCGGCGAGCCGGTCGAAGGGCAGGTAGGCGCCGGGCAGCAGGGCGAGGCCGAACCGGCCGACCAGCTCGGCGAGTTGCTCCAGGGCGGCGCGCATGTCGTCCACCGCCCTGGCCACGGACGGGACGGGCGTCGAGGAGTACTCGATCTGGCCGCCGTGCTCCAGGGTGATCTGGCTGCCGTCCGGGAGCCGGACCCCGGTGAGCCGTCCGGCGTCCTCCTGCCGCTCGCCGCCCCACCTGGCCAGCACGGCCTCCAGGACGGCCAGCACGCCGCGCTCGCCGTCGTAGCGGGCGGCCAGTCCGGTGACCGGGTCGACCAGGCCGCACTCGACCTCGATGCCGATCAGTTCGCCGCGGCCGGGCCGGAACGGGGCCAGCAGTTCGGCCCGGCCGAGTGCCGGGCCAGGGCCCGCGGCGGGGTCCGCGGCGGGGCCCGGGTCCGTCGGGTTCGGGTCCGCGAGGTCCGGCGCCGGGGCGGGGTCCGGCGCCGGACGGGCCTCGTCCTCCGTCACACCGCCCCCACCCGGGTGACGACCCGGGGGTGCCCCGCCCGGTCGAGCAGCGCGCCCACCGCGCCGAGGGCGGACTGCGCCGCGCCCTGGCACCAGGCGTGGGCGCCGGACAGGTGCTCGCCGGCGAAGAAGATCCGCGGTTGCCCCGCCGGGTGCGGGGAGCCGAGCACGGACAGGTAGCGGGTGTGCTCGCCGGGCGTCAGGTGGGCGAAGGCGCCGCCGCCCATGCCGGTCTGCACGTCCCAGTTGCAGTGCACGATGTCGTCCACGTCCCCCGTGATGCCCGGGTGGAGCCGTTCCAGGCAGTCCAGCACCAGCGCGTCCCGGTCCGCCGGCTCCAGTGCGGCGAAGCGGCGGGCGTTGGCACCCCACAGGTACGCGCCGAGCAGGGCCGTCGGCTCGGCCGAGCGCAGCGGGTCGCGCACCGCCCAGCGGGGGCCGGAGCTGCCGTTGACCCCGTCCTTCTTCGCCCGCACCGCGTTGTCCGACGGGTACCAGCACTGCTGGATCGGCAGGTCCGTGAAGCTGCCGCCGCCGTGGATGCCGTCCTCCAGCTCCCAGCGGCGGCGGGTGAGGTGCAGGACGGTCTTGATGCTGCTCGCGTAGCTGATGCCGCGGATGGCGTGCCGCTGGGCGTGCGGCAGGCCCGGGGTGACGGTGATCCGGTCGAGCGCGGGCGCCGGGACGCAGCACACGACGTAGTCGACGTCCTCGTGCAGCCGGGCGCCGATCCGCCGGCCGTGCAGCCGGACGCCGTCCGTGGTCAGCGTCAGTTCGTCGACCTGGGTGGAGAGCCGCAGCGTGCCGGGGCGCAGCGAGCCGACGAAGGCGTGGATCAGCGCCTCCAGCCCGTCGACCAGCTCGACCTGCCCGCGGTGGAACAGGCCGAAGTAGTCGACCAGCACCTCCAGCAGCGAGGACTGCTCGTAGTGGGCGAGGCCGGTGGCGTGGCCGACCAGGTCCCAGGCGTCCTGCGACAGGTGCTCGTGGACGAACTGCCACAGCGACACCGAGGCCGCCCGCTCCAGCGCCGGGTCGTCCCAGTGGCCCTCCAGGGTGCGGCGCTGCTGCTCCACGGTCAGGGTGCGCCACACCGAACCGAGCAGGTGGTCCAGCACCGGGCCCGGGGGCTGCCGCTCGGCCGGGCGCAGCTCGTACGCGGGGAACAGCGTCGCGACGTCCTGCACCCGGGCCCGCCGGCCGCGCAGGTGGTAGTAGGCGTGCGGGTTGGCGTTGACGAAGGGGCGGGTCGCCAGCCGGAACCGGGAGACGTAGTGCAGCACGCAGTGGTGGTTGCCGGGGATGCGCATGGCGCCGAGGTCCACGTGGGTGCCGTCCCAGAAGCGGTGGGTGCGCACCCGCCCGCCCGGCCGGTTCGCCCGCTCGTACACGACGACGTCGAATCCGCGGCGCTGCAGCTCGTAGGCGCACACCAGCCCGGCGACGCCCGCCCCGACCACCGCCACCCGGCCCCGGGCGCCGGCCACCGGTTCCTCCAGCGAACGCGGGAAGGCAAAGCTCGTCTCGAACATCGGCACCGTACCCCTCTGAGGCGGGACCCCCGCCCCAGCCTCGGCCAGGCACCCCGGGCATGCCACTTCGCGGCGCCGATGCGAGTGACGGGTGGGGGCCGGCCCCGTCCTGGCGCGCCCGGCCCCGTCCCGGTGGGCCCGGGCGGCGACGTCCGGCCGCCGCGGGCCGGGCGGGGGCGGTGAACCCGGCCGGTGCGGGGGGCCGTAGGACCGTAGTGGGCGCGCGCAGCGGTGCGGCCGCGAAGCAGCGGGTGCGTCCGTGAGGAACCGGGGAGGAACTGGATGCAGTCCCGACGCGACCAGGTGCAGGCACACCTGTTCGTGATGAGCAGGCTGGCCTCGGGCATGCTGCGGGCGGAGCCCGACGCGCCGGACACCCCCACCGGGCGTACCACCCGGGGCACCATGACGGGCCTGGCGGTGGGGGTGCTGATCGGGCTGGGCGTCACGGTGTACGGGGTGATCCGGCCCGGTGGCGGTGACGGCTGGGCCAAGCCCGGCACGCTGGTGGTGGTCGAGGAGACCGGTGCCCGGTACCTGTCCATCGGCGGGCAGCTGCACCCGGTGCTGAACGACACCAGCGCCAGGCTGCTGGCCGGTGAGCAGATGACGGTGCGGCAGGTGAGCCGGGCGTCGATCGCGGACGCGCCGCGCGGCGCCCCGGTCGGGATCGTCGGCGCCCCGGACGGGCTGCCGCCGGCCGCCGACCTGGCGGGCGGCACCTGGCTGGTCTGCGCCACCGCCCAGCCCGGCCCGACCGGCACCCCGGTACCGAAGCTCGCCCTGCTGGTGGACCCGGCGGCCGAGGGGCGGGCGCTGGCGCCCGGCCAGGGTCTGCTGGTCGCCGCCCCGGACGGCTCGACGCATCTGCTCTGGCAGGGCCAGCGGCTGCGCGTCGACACCGCCAACCAGGCGCTCCAGGCGCTCGGCTACGGCGGTGCGACGCCGTTCCCGGTGCCGGCCGGGGTGCTGAACGCGCTGCCGGCCGGGCCCGACCTCGCGGCGCCCGCCGTCGCCCGGCGCGGCGAGGCGGGCCCGGCGCTGGGCGGGAAGCCGACCCGGATCGGCCAGCTCTTCGAGGCCCCCGGCGGCGCGCACTACCTGCTCACCAAGGACGGCCTCGCCCCGCTCACCCCGACCCTGTACGCCCTGCTGCTCGGTGACCCGCGCACCCAGAAGGAGGCGTACGGCAGCGCGGCCCCGGCGCCCGCGCCGATCGGCGCCCTGGACCTCGCCGGGCACACCGCGCCCGGCGGACCGCCGCCCCCGGGGCTCCCGGAGGCGCCGCCGACGCTGGTCGCCCCGCTGCACGGCGAGGGCGTCTGCGCGGACCTGCACACCGGCGCCGGCGCCCCGACCACCGCCGTCACCGTGCTGCCCGCCGGCCGGGCCTACGAGGGCCGCCCCCCGGCGGCCCCGGCCGGTCCGGCGAGCGGCACGGCGGGCGCGGCCTGCACCGTCGCCGATCGGATCGCCGTCCGGCCGGGGCGCGGCGCCCTGGTGCGCGCCCTGTCGGGCGCCGGCGCCGGTGGCACCGAGTACCTGGTCACCGAGGCCGGGGTGCGCTACCCGCTGCCCTCGGCGGCGGTCGTCAAGCAGCTCGGTTACGGCGGCGCGACGCCGGTCGCCGTCCCGGCCGCGGTGGTGGCCCTGCTGCCGGCCGGCCCGGGCCTCGACCCGGCGGCCCTGGCGGACGCCGCGGCCTCGTCCGCGCCCACCGTCGCGGCGGTCACCGCAGGGGTTCCCGGAACCGCCGGCGTGCCCGTCGCGGGCGTTGCGCTCGACGCCGCCGGGCCCGCCGCCACGACGGCGACGTGCGGCTGAACCGCCGGTCGCGGCGGTCCCGTTGAGTCGATCAGAGCCGCGCGCGACCGGCGCGCGGAGAGAAAGGAGCACCTGGTGAGCACGCCGGCGAACTTGAACAAACAGGACGAGGCGATCCGCAAGGCGCTGTCCGACATCGAGCAGCAGATCGAGGGCATGATCACCGCCGGCCGCACGGTCGAGCGGATCAAGCAGGAACTGGCCAGCGGATACATCTCCGGGGCCAGCTCGACCTTCCAGCAGAAGGTCGAGGACTGGATGACCCGCTACCACACGGTCATCGGCGCGTTCGAGCGCTTCGCGGAGTCCACCAAGGTCGCCGACCAGGTCCTCAGCCACGCCGAGGAAGAGGCCCGGCTGCACGCCGCCGACGGCATCGTCGACGCGCTGAACGGCGCCTGACGGCGCGCCACGGAGAGGAAAGGAACGAGCTCATGTCGATGGACAACTTCGGGAGCATCCAGCTCCACCACGAGACCGTCGCCCAGGCGGCGAGCGAGCTGGGCCAGGCGGGCCAGCTGATGGACGACGCCCTGTGGGAGGTGGAGCGCAAGCTCAACTCCCTGACCGAGAGCGGAAACTTCCAGGGTGCCGCGGCCGACGCCTTCACGGAGTTCAAGCAGGCCGTGACGGCCAACGCCGGACAGATGAACCAGGACATCATCGCCGCCGGCGGGAAGCTCACCAACATGCACCACATCATGAACGAGGCCGACCAGAACGCGCGAAAGCAGTTCGGCTAGTCGAGAGGGCGGAGGCGGTCCCCCATGGGTGACAGCACGATCAAGGTCTCGACCAGCGGCCTCAAGGCGTTCGCCGGGAATCTGGAGACCTTCCGGATCGACCTCGGCACGGAGGCGACCACGGTGCAGAACTGTCCGCCCGTGCTGCCGGGCAACACCAGTGTGGTGGAGATCCAGACGCTGAAGACGGGCGTCGACGCCTTCATGGGCAGTGTGAAGGACGCACTGACCACGATCCAGACCGACGCCAAGCACACCAAGCTGGATCTGGAGATGGCCGGCGTCATGTTCGCGGACGGCGAGGACCACAGCCTGACGGAGGCGGAGACGATGGAGCTCTTCAAGGACGTCCTGGGCGGCGGCACTTCCAAGCCCCCGACCAGCACCGGCTGAGCCCCCCGGTCGTCGGGCGGATCGTCCGTCCGACGACCGGGCCGGCACCCGTTCCGTTCCCGCTCCGCCCCGTGTGCCTCCGGGAGGAAGTCATGGCAGAAACAGCACCGAAGCACTATCCGTGGGAAGACGGCCTGGCGGCGTTCGCGGCCTCGACCCAGAGCTCGATCACGAGCCGGGACGCCGTCATCGGCAAACCGTGGATCACCGGGATCCAGGTCAGCAGCACCCTCAAGTCGACGAACGACGCACTGAAGCCGTACGACAAGGACAAGGGCCAGGCCGGCTTCGACATGTGGGCCGAGTGGGTCTATCCGAAGGCCGACGGCGACGTCTACGAGAGGAGCACCATCGTCGGCGTCACGGTCGACTGGAACTTCTGGCAGCTCCAGCCGCCCGCCGGCGACACCGATACCCCGCTCGGGCACTTCGGGCACGCCGCGGACAACATCCTCGGCCCGCTGATCTGGGGCGGCGGCTTCAACGACCGCACCAATGCCGCGACGTTCGATCAGGCGGCGACGGTCATCTCGGCCGTCAACACCTGGGTCAAGGAACAGCAGGGGAAAGTCCAGGGCTGGGCCGACAGCGTCGAGGGCGCCGGCAGCGAGTTCCAGGGCAGCGCGGCGGGCCGGTTCAAGGAAGTCCTCATCGGGCTGCGGAACCAGCTCATCCAGGTGCACGTCGAGCTCGGCGACGACGCCGACGCCAAGGCGAAGTGCCTGCGCGAGACCGGGGAGGCGCTGCGCGCCGCGTACAAGGGGCTGTACAGCGGCTACGCCGCCTGGCGGGCGGTCCCGAAGGACCGACTTGAGGCGGGGACGAAGTGGGCCCTCAAGAACGACGACCTGGACGAGGACGGCAAGGGGGCGTCGTTCTCCTGGCCGTCCGAGTGCGTCCACTCGGCCTTCGGCGCGGCCACGGCCTACGTGACGCCGACGATGACCACGAACGGCGACGGAACGCGCACCTTCAAATTCACGGCCACCGGAGCGGCCCCGTCGCCGGACGACAAGGAAGCCCTGAAGGCGTGGATCGACGAGATCTCCAAGAAGATCTGGACCTCGTGGATCGAGATCGTCCTGGACAAGCAGGCGACCGAGGTGATGGCCACCTTCAAGACGGCGTACGCGCACGCCGCCGCCGTCCTCCAGAAGCTCGAACCCCCGCAGAAGTGGCTGCCGGCCGACAAGCCGCCGACCCAGGAGGGCCCCAAGCCGCCGCCCGGTACCGGCGGCGGCGGCGCGGGTGACGGCGGTGCGGGCGGCGGTGCGGGCGGTGGCGGCACCGGCGGGATCGGCGGGATCGGCGGGATCGGTGACAACAAGGACAAGAAGGGACCCGGGGGCGGCTCCGGCACGGGCAAGATCCCGCCTCCACCGCCCACGACGGTGCCCGGGAACCCCGGCGGCATCGGTGGCAACAAGGGCCCCGGTGGCGGCGGCCAGTCGACGCTGCTGGACGGAAAGGGAAAGCCGCTCCTCGGCAAGGACGGCAAGCCGATCACCGTGCCGCCCGGCAGCACCGTCAACGGCAAGGGCGAGGTGATCGGCCCGGACGGCAAGCCGGTGCTCGACAAGGACGGCAAGCCGATCATGGTTCCCCCGGGGACGACGGTCAGCAAGCCGACGACCGTGCCGGGCACCGACAACACGACCGGCGGGGGCGCGTTCAAGGTGCCGGTCGGTTCCAAGCGGAACGACGACGGCACCGTCACCGGCCCGGACGGCAACCTGCTGAAGGACGCCAACGGCAACACGGTCGTGCTCGGCAAGGACGACACGATCGACAAGGACGGCATCGTCCGGGGGTCGGACGGCAGGCCGGTCTCCCAGTTCGAGCAGCTGATGAACGACCAGGCGCACGCCATCATCGCCGGCCGCCCCGGCACCGGCGTCAGCTACCCCGGCGGGGGGATCTCCACCGGGGGCAACTGGACCGGGCTGCCGTCGTTCGGCGGGATCTCCACCGGGACGGGGACGGGTGGCATCACCACCTCGTTCAAGGGTGGCTCGGACCTGGCGGGCCAGTCGTTCGGCGGCTCGGGCGGCCGCGGTGGCATCGGCGGCATCGGTGCGTCCGGCCCGCCGACCATCGGCATCGGCGGCAGGACGGCGGCGATGCTCGACCCGGCCAAGGCCGCCGAACTCGCCGCCGAGGCGCAGGCCGGCCGCTCCGCCGCGGGACGGGCCGCGACTGCCGCCGCCGAGGAGTCCCAGCTGATGGGACGGGGCATCTCGACCACCGGCGGCGCCGGCGGCATGAGCGGCCCGATGATGCCGCCGATGGGTGCCGGTGCCGGCGCCGGGGCCGCCGGCGGCCAGGGCGACAAGGAGCGCCAGCGCACCACCTGGCTGTCCGAGGACGAGGAGGTCTGGGGCACCGACTCCGGTGCGGTGACGGGCGTCATCGGCCGCTGATCGGGGCGCTCTCGGCCGGAGTCGAACCGGGCGGGCGGGCGCAGCCGTAGAGAGGACCGTACGACCCCATGGACCGGTGCGTCCCGGGCCCGACACCTCCGGGCCCGGGACGCACCCTCGGGAAGAGAGGGAGGTGCGGGCGTGGAGTTCCCGTTCACCGCACAGATCGAGCAGGCGATGGCCGCGCTGGGGGAACAGCAGGCCAGGATGGCCGCGGCGGCCAAGGAGCTGGAGACGGCGACCGCCTCGGTGACCTCCAAGGACCGGCTGGTCACCGCCGTGGTCGGAGCGCAGGGGCAGGTGGTGTCGCTGACCTTCCACACCACCGCCTACCGCTCGATGGCCCCGGGCGAGCTGTCCAAGGCCCTCATCGACGTGCTCAACACCGCGCGGGCCGACATGGGCGACCGGGTGGCCGAGACGATGAGCGGGTTCAGCGGCCTCGGCGAGACCCTGGCGGCCTCGATGACCGGCGGCACCGAACTGGACGACCTCTTCGCCCCGCTGCGGCAGATGCGGCCCGGGTTCGCCGACGCGGCTGCGGCCGAGGAGCGGCGCAAGCGCGACCGGCAGGAGGAGTTCCGTGGCTAAGCCGAGGCTGACCGCGCTGTCGGACCTGACCGACAAGTTCTCCAAGTACCCCGAACTGTCCGACCTCTTCCAGGAGTTCGAGGTCAAGACCGGGGAGATCAACGCGTACAACAAGAACTCGGCCGGCAACGACGAGATCGGCACGACGTACCACGACAACGTCGACGAGCCCACCACGTCGATCACGGCGCTGTTCAAGAAGGTGCGGAAGACGGTCGAGAGCGCCGGGAGGGGCGGGACGAACACCTCCAACATCCTCAACGACGCCGACCAGGACGCCAAGAACGCCTGACGCGGCCTCCGGCCCGCCGCCGTGCCCGGGCGCGGGCCCCACCGGTCCGTCGGACCTCCGCCGCCGGGCACCCCCCTCCCCGCTCGTCCACTGCCAGGAGTGCACCACCGTGTCGATCATGCTGCCGCCGGGCCTGGCGAAGTTCTTCAGCATCGTGACCGGCATGAAGTGGCCGGAGGCGAACGAGGACCACCTGCGCATGGCGGGCGACGACTACCTGGCCATCCACGAGAAGGTCCCCGAGCTCCGCGGCTACCTGGTCGAGCTGGTCAAGCTCTGCGCCGAGAGCTTCGAGGGCCAGGCGGCCGACGCCTTCTTGGAGCAGATGCGCCAGTTGATCGGCGAGACCGGCGGCACGGACTACGTCTCGGCGGCGGGCCAGATGGCCAAGCAGCTCGGCGACTTCGCCCACAAGGTGGCCAACCAGGTCGAGTACGCCAAGTGGATGATCATCGCCCAGCTCATCCAGCTGGTGGCCCAGATCGCCTGGGCGATCGCCATGTCGCCGATCACCTTCGGCGGCTCGCTCGCGGGGATCTTCGTCGCCTACGAGACCGCGGGCGCGGTGATCAAGCAGGTCTTCATCTGGCTGTTCAAGCAGCTCCTGCTGCACGAGTTCCTCTCCATCACCACCGCCATGCTGATGGACGGGATCATCCAGGGCATCCAGATCGGCCAGGGCCACAAGGACAAGTGGGAGAAGGAATCCTTCATCCAGTCGATCGAGATGGGCGCGATCAACGGCCTGCTCACCGGTCCGCTGGAGCTGTTCACCTTCGGTCTCGGCAAGGCCTTCGGGCGGATCTTCGGGCGCGGCGTCAGCAAGGGGCTGCAGGCCGACCTCAAGGCGCTGGCCGGCTCCGAGTTCAAGGGCCTGCTGAAGAACCTCCCGACCGGCACGTTGAAGGAGGCCCTCAACCTGATGCGGAAGGAGGGCAGCCTCACGCTCAAGACCGCCATCGAGCAGGCCGAGAAGAACGTCGCCAAGGACCTCGCGAAGAAGACCGCCAAGGAAGCCGCGAAGAACACCGCCAAGGAGGTCGCGAAGAACACCGAGAAGAAGGTCCAGGACAACGCCCTCAAGGAGCTCGCGGACAAGGTCGGGGAGAAGTTCGGCAAGGAGGCCGGCGAGAAGGGGATCGAGAACGTCGCCGAGCACCTCAGCAAGGTCGAGAAGCTCACCCAGAAGATGGGGGAGACCTTCGAGCGGCAGCTCGCCGAGCTCGGCATCGACAAGGAACTCTCCAACGCCGCGGGCCGGTTGATCGCCTCGCGGCTCGTCAGCGAGGGCGCCCGCTACGCCATCGACCTCGGAACCGTCAACAAGCTGGTGTCGACACTGATCGCGGCCAGCGGAAGGATGGAGTCGGGCACGCTCAGGGCCGAACTGCAGGGCATCACCAAGCAGATCGGCCACATGCAGAACGAGCTGAAGCAGCTCGGCGGCGGCGCGCTGGACAGCGGGATGAGGGACCTGAAGTTCCTCCAGGCGGAGCAGCAGCACCTGCGGGACACCATCCAGGCCACCCAGGACCTCGCGGGGCGCGCGGTGAGCCTGATGGACGGCCTGCACCCGCAGACCGCCGGGCAGTTCCTGTACCGGTTCGGCGAGGGCGTCGGCAACTACCTCAAGGGCGGCGTCCAGAACATCGTCACCGAGGGCGCGTACAACCTGGCCTTCGGCGAGAACCACAAGTTCACCGTCAGCGTCGAGAGCTTCTACGGCGGCGTCGCCATGGGCGCGCTCGGCCACCTCGGGCACATCGCCGGCGGCCCGCTGCGACTGCGGATGGAGGACATCAACCTCCCCAACTACGCGCGCTTCCCGCTGGCCGTGGTGTCCAACCTGATGGGCCACCCGACCTCCCTGTGGGTCTCCCGCCCGGAGGGGGCGGGGGCGGTGGGCGGCCCCGAGGGCATCGGCGGCAAGCTGCCCGGGACCGGCCCGCTGGACGCCTCGCGGCCGGAGAACCTGAGGACGGACTCCGACGGCTCCGCGGCCCCGGCCGGGGACAAGTCGGCGAAGCCCCCGGCGGGCAGTCCGAGGACGACCGGCGGCGACGGCTCGACGAGGACGTCGTCCGAGGCGCCCAAGTCCTCCTCGAACAACGAGAGGCCGGAGGCGCCGAAGCCGGCCAACACGACGGGGGGCCCGAAGGAGACGCCGGAGCAGGCACCGAGGCACGAAGCGGAGCAGAGGAGGGCGGAGCAGAGGACGGCGGAGCAGACCTCGGAGGGGTCCGCCCCGCCTGTGACGCGGTCCAGGACGGAGTCGTCGGCCGAGGCGCCGATGACGGCGGAGCAGCCGGCCGCACCGCCCCGGCAGCACGACGACGGCGGGAACCAGGGCACCCGCGAGCGGCAGGACCTCGACCCGAAGCCGAAGGACTCGCACGACCCCAAGGACCCCAAGGACCCCCAGGACCCCAAGGACCCGAACGAGACCAAGGAGACCAAGGAGACCAAGGGGTCCGACAGGTCCGACGGGTCCGACGGGTCCGACGGGCCGTCGAGGCCCCGGCCGGAGCCGCAGCCCGACCTGCAACCGAAGCCCGACGCACAGCCGAAGCCCGAGCCGGTCGTCCACGAGCGTCTGGACTACCTCCGCACGGGCGGCGACGGCGACGTCCCGTGGGACCGCGGCAACTTCCTGCCCGAGGGCGAGGGGCGGCAGCCCGGGTGGGTCGCGGGCAAGCCGGGCGCCGACCTGCCGGACGTGCTGTCGCTGCTGCCCGTCCGGAACGACCGCTACACCGTCGCGATCCACACCGACGAGAGCGGCGTGCCCGTATCGGCCAAGGACCTGGCCGCCGTGATCGTGGGCCTGGACAGCCTCGGACACCTGTCGGGCGGTCGCCGCACGATCGAGTTCGTCTCCTGCAACCTCGACAGCGCGCACCCGAACTACATCAGGCAGGTGATGGCCGAGGTCTGGTCGCACCCGAAGCTCGCCGACCTGAAGGCCGTCGCGGCGAACGGGCCGGTCTGGGTGGCGCCAGGGTTCGACGGTACGACCATGAAGACGGCCTCGGGCACCGGCCACGTGATCGTCGCGGACAAGGTCGGCTTCGACTCGCTGGGCCGCCCGGCGGTCGTCGGCGGCGGCGAATGGCACACGTACTCCAAGTCGCCCGACGGCGACCAGCCGATCGTGACCACGACCGCGTCGACGAAGTCGACGGAGTACCAGCACCAGTCCGAGGGCGACCTGCGCCCCATGGACACCGCCGTGCGCTTCGGCACCGAACCGGACTCCTACCACTACACCGACGCCCCCGAGCACATCCGCGCCGAGGCGGACGGCGAGCGGGCGGAGCAGTGGCGCCGGACCCAGCGGGACCTCCAGGACCAGTACGAGGCCAAGCTCACCGATGCGGCCGAGGAGCTGCGGGCCGACCCGGACGGCAGCGGCCACCGGCGCGAGGACGAGGCCGAGCGGCTGTTGAACGAGGCCCTCGACGCCCCCGGCCGGTTCCCGGAGGATGCGCCGGCGAACCTGCGCGGAGCGGTCCACGAGCGCGCCCGGGCGATGATGTACGAGGAGCTGGCCGCCCGGCCGGGGGAGCGCGAGCGGATCCTCGGCGACCTCGACGGCCTGGTGCGGGTCGCCTCCGTCCGCGAGGCGGCCGTCCGGGTGGCGGTGCAGCACTTCGACCGGGCGGCGGCCGCCTGGAACGCCCCGCGGATCACCGACGGCGACACCGGCGTCGCCCACACCCCCGACCGCACCCCCGCTCCCGTCGTGGACCTCGTCCGGCAGGACTTCAAGGCGCGGGCGGAGGCGGAGGTCGCCCGGATCTACGCCGACGCGGACAGCCTCACCACCGAGGCCAACACCCGGGCCGGGGACGCCCTCCAGCGGCTCACCGAGCACGCGCGCGACGAACTCGCCCTGCACACCGACCGGGCGAACGCCCTGGCCCTCGCCAAGGACCGGGTCGAGCGGGCCGCCCACGACTGGTACGAGCGGCTCTCCCCGGCCGACCGGGAACTGCTCGACGCCGCCGGGGTGACGGAACGCCCCGACCTGTCGTCGAGCAGCATGCAGGCGGTCCGGGACCGGCTGCGCGACCGCCTCGCCGCCGACTTCGAGAAGGCGGCCGGCCCGCTCGACGCGGCGACCGGCAAGCGCCGGGACCGCGACGAGGCCGTGGAGCTGTTCACCCGCTCCCTGGCCGGGCACGACCGGGCGCTGCCGCACGAGTTCGCCGTCCAGGCGGTCCGCGAGGCGGCGATCCGCCGGGCCGTCGCGGAGACGGAGAAGGCGGCCGAATCCTGGGCCGAGGACGCCGCGCGCAAGGAGTTCGCCGAGAAGTTCGGCGCCGGCGAGTCCGACGTGCTGCGGGCCAGGGACACGGTGCTCCGCGAACTCGCCGAGGAAGCGGACCGGGCCGCCGCCGAACGCGTCGGCGAGCCGGCCGCGCTCCGCGGCGCCCTCGACCGGCTCACCGACCCCGCCGCCCTGCACGACCGGCTCACCCACCAGGCCGCCCGCCTCGCCGTCCGCCGGCAGGCCACCGCGGAGGCCCAGGCCGTTGCCCGCGAGCACGGCCTGTCCACGCACGCCGCCGAGCGCCTGGCGGAGGGCCACGGCGACCGGATCGCCCGCGCCTTCGACGAGTCCTTCCGTTCCCACGAGGACCTCGCCGGCCGCCAGGAGCACTGGGAGGAGAGCCGCCGCGAGCTCACCGGGGAACTGGCCGAGCACGCCGCCTTCGAGAAGGAGGCCGCCCCCGCCCTGCGCGAGGCCGCCAAGGGCTTCGACGGGCTCGCGGCGCGCCACGACCTCAACGAGGCCCTGACCGACCACCTCAAGCGCGAGTACGGCGACGACTTCATCGCCCACTACCGCGAACTGTGGACGCTCGCCCACTTCGACGCGGCCGGCTGGAAGGCCCATCAGCGCGCACACGAGGACGCCTTCGGCCGCCGGACGGAAGCACATCCCGAGGAGGGCGGCGACCGCTCCCCGGACGGGGGAGCCGCGGGGGCCCTGATCCGGACCACGGGCGGCGACCACGGCGGCGCCGACGACCGGGGGGCCGCCGACCGAGGGGCCGACGGCGGAGGTGCCGTCCGGGCCCGGGACACCGCCGACCTGCCCGGTGGGGACGACCTGACGGCGGTCGTCGCCTCGGCGCTGGGCGCCCCGGGCGCCCGCCACGAGCGCCCGCCGGTCACGACCGAGATCCGCCCCGGCGTGCACTGGCTGGCCGACCGCGGCTCCGACCCGCGCGCCACCGACGAGGCGCTCGCCCACTTCCCCTCCGACCCGTCCCACTTCACCCTGGTCTTCCACGGCAAGGGACCGGACGGCGCGCCGCATGTCGACGGAAAGCCCGTCCCGCCCCGCGAGTTGGCCAGGACCGCGCTCGACCTGTACGACCGGGGCGTGTGGGACGGCCGGCCGCTGCGCCTGGCCGGCTGCGACGCCGGCCGCGGCGGCGCGGACTCGTACGCGGGCCGTTTCGTCGCCGCGCTGCGCGAGCAGCGACCGGCGCTGAAGGTCGAGGTGGACGCCCCGGGCGGCACCCTGTGGCTGGTGCCCGACCGCGTCGCGGGCGACGGTTCGCGCCGGCTGGTCGTCACCCGCGACGTCGGCTTCGACAGTGCCGGACTCCCGCGCGTCGAGCCGGGCGGCCACTGGGTCCGGCTCACCGCCCCGGCCGAGCACACCCCGGCGGAGCACGCCCCGGCCGAGCACGTCCAGGTGGTGGCCACCGAGCTGCCGTCCCACCAGGACGGCGGGTCCGCACCGCTGACCGCCACGCCCGAGCACCGGATCGTCACGCCGGACCCGCAGGCGCACGAGTTCGGCGCAGGCCGCAAGCACCTGTACAACGCGCCGGAGTACGAGACCGTCGCGCAGAACTTCGAGAGGTCCGTCGGCCTGCTCGCCTACCGGGACGAACGGGCGCTGCAAGCAGCCCGGGGAAGTGCGTACCGGCTGTACGAGGTACTGAAGGCGGCGCACGGCGACCCGACCGGCGAGCAGGTCTACCGGGTCTTCCTGAGCAAGGACCCGACCTCGGCCGGGCAGGTCGGTGAGCACCTCACCCGGGACGAGTTCCACGAGCTGCTGGCGAACGGCAACCTCCGCGAGCTGATGACGGCCTTCTTCAACGCTGCCTACGCCCACGACAGCACGCAGGCGCCCGGCTCGTACGGTCTCAAGCAGGTGCTGAACGGCCTGACCGAGCACGGGAGTCCGGCCGCCCGGCTGCGCGAGCTGGGACTGGACACCACCCGGGTGCCGCAGCAGCTGGACTACCTCAACAGCACCACCCGGAAGGTCTCGCACGCGCTGACCGGCGGGACCAGCTACTTCGACAAGGACTACTTCGCCACCGGTGCGGTCGCGCACCGGGCCCCGATGGCACTCCAGCGGGAGTACCGGGCCAGCTCCGACGCCCGCACGCCGCGGACCGAGACGAATCCGCCCGAGCTGGACCGCAAGCTCATCGAGATCCGGATGCCGCTGAGCCCCCGGGAGACGACGTTCCAGGGCGCCGAGGCCTCCCGGACCCTCCAGTGGGAGCCCGGCAACTTCAAGCACGACGTCAACACGGCCTCCACGTGGTACGGCGAGACCCGGAACACCAAGGGAATGCAACTCAGCACCGGCGTCTCGGCGACCGCGGCGAAGATGCTCGGCGCGTTCCGCGCGCTCAAGGTCCCGGACGTTCCGGCGGAGGACATGCTGCTCGCGCTGGTCGGCTGGATGCTGCCGCTGGGCGACCACTCGCTCTACGAGATCCTCAAGGGCGCCGAACTCGCCGGGGAGCTCCCGCCGGTACCGTCGCACCTGTTGACCGAGGCCGCCGCGATGTACCGGCACGTTCCGGGCCTGCCCGAGAGCACCCTGCGCCGGGAGCTCGGGATGCTCCCGCACGAGTCGGTGTACCACGCCCTGGCGAGCCGCTCCCGCCGCAACGGCGGCTTCGAGGAGGAGGGCCTGGAATCCGTTCGCCGGGTGTGGCAGCGGATGGTCGAGCCGGGGCAGGTGCCGTACCCGTTCGAGCGGGAGTGGCTGATGGACAACGGGCTGACGCGGGAGGAGCTCGGCGCGCGGCTGAGCGTGGCCCACGTCGAGGCGCTCAACATCTACACCGGCAAGGCCTACCCGCTGATCAACGTGCTGTTGAAGTTCGACGGACCGTTGCTGCACACCGCGCTGACCAAGCAGATCGACACGCTGCTGACCGGGAAGGTCGAGGCGGTGCCGTCGATGCTCCTGGACCACCCGGAGCTCGGCGGGCTCATCGCCAGTCCCGGACCGAAGTACCGGACGCCCGAGCACACCGCGGAACTCTCCCGGATGGCTCGGGAACTGCTGCCCGAGATCGAGAAGGAGCTGCGGATCCACGCCGAGATGATCATCGAGGCGTTGGACCGGCTGCCGGCCGTGACCGGGGTCGTCTACCGGGGAGAGTGGGGGCTGGGCCGCCTGGACGGCCCGGAGAGCGTGTTCACGGCGGCCAAGCCCGGCAACAAGCAGAGCAGCGCGGGGCTGCTCAGCACCAGCCGGCTGGAGGAGACGGCCCAGGAATTCCTGGCGCCCGACGAGAAGCTCGCCCAGTACCGGCTGGCCCACCGGGTCCTGGCCCGGATCCGCCTGGCGGGCGAGAACGGTGTCGACATCACGCCCTTCTCCCGCTACCGGGACGGGGAGCGGGAGATCCTGGTGAAGCCCGATACCGTCCTCACGGTCACGGGCAGCGGCACCGGCAGCACGAGCACCGGGCCGTACGAGCGGATCGACTACGTGGAGAACGGATCCGCGCGGCCGTTCGAGTGGCAGGACGGTTCGCCGCAGTGGCCCCGGCAGCTCCACGAGAAGCTCAGGTCCCAACTGGCCCGCTTGGCCAACGCGACCGAGGTGCGGTTCCACCGGGACCTCTGGCAGCTGGCCAAGGCCGCGGGCGCCCACGTCGGGCTGCCGGACGCGCGCCGGGCCCAGGCGGCCGCCCCGGACGAGGTCCTGGTCCGCCGGGCGACCGAGCACCTGTGGGACGCCGCGCGGATCACCGCCACCCTGCACGAGGCCGTCGGGCACGGCCTCGCCGAGCTCACGGGCGTGTCCCTGGTCGCCACCCTGGCCCGCACCGAACTCGGTCTGTCTCCGGACCACCGGATCACCCAGGACGACCTGCAGCGGTTCACCGGACAGGTGACCGGCGGGACCGGAACGGGCGATCACGACCTGCGCCGGCTGCTGGCGGTCGCACAGGACGTGGAGTACACCGACCACACCTCGGCCCTGGCCGACCTGCGGACGGCCTGGGAGGCCGTCGGGCGGGCCGACACCGAGCCGGTGGTCCCGGGTGAACCGGGCCTGTACCTGCTGGGGGACCGGCCCGCGGACCACGACGCCCTGGTGCCGCTCCTGACGACGCTGCAGTTCCGGGACGACTTCCTCACCGTGGTGCTGGACACCGTCGGCGGGCGCCCCGCACTGCACGGCACCGCCCTCACCCCGGCCGAGGCCGCGCACGCCCTGTTCAAGCTGGTGGAGGACGGCAGCTGGGACGTCCGCAGGCCGCTGCGCCTGCTGGCCACCGACCTGGCGTCGGACGCCCACCGGTCGTACGCCGACCAGATGCTGAACCACCTGTGGCGGATGGACCGGAGGATCCACGCACTCGCGGCGGCGGGGAAGGTCTGGATCGCCGCCTCGCCGCTCGGCACCACGCACCTCCTCGTCGCCGAGAAGGTCGGCCTGTCCCTCGTCGGAGAGCAGGTGCACGTCGGCCCCGGGAACTGGGTCTGGCTGGAGCACGGGAGCCGGCCGGAGAAGCTCGGGCCGTACTTCGCGGACGAGAAGACCGAGTTCAGGGTGAGCAACGGCGAGGGAATGCCGCTCGTGGGCCCGGCACCGCACACCGTCGGGCTCAGCACCGAGGTCACCTCCTGGGAGACGCACCCCGATCCGGACCCGGCCGACGACCAACCGGTGCACGAGCCGGGGCAGGAGTCCGAGGGAAAGATCATCGAGCTGGACGACCTGGTGGGGGGCGACGGGAGCACCGCGCCCGGATCGCCGACGGGGGACGGGAACGCCGCCGCGGGGCAGCAGACGGGACAGGCCGCCCAGCTGCCGCCGACCTTGCCGCCGGTGTCCGGTCCGGTCGTGCACCGACTGCCGGGCGACGCCTGGGTCCAGCAGGGCCGGCCACTCACGGACACCTCGGGAGGGTTCCACGGCTGGGTGCTGGACGGCACGGTGCTGCCGGAGTTCGGGTACGTCGAGAGCTCGTCCATGTCGTTCGAGATCGTGGGCCGTGTCGACGCGGACGGGCTCCCGACGGTCGACGGGCACCAGGTCACCTCCTGGGAGATGGCCCGTCTGATCGCGGACCTCAAGAAGCACGGGTACTGGAGCGGGACGGGGGACATCGAGCTCGCCGTCCCCCGCCTCGGTGCGACGCAGGGCGGCGTGTACCTGGCCACACTCCACGTGTACCTCTCCATGAGGGGCGTGCAGGTCACCCTCCGGGCACCCAAGGAGGACCTCTGGTTCGTGCCGTTCCCCGGTCGCCACATCGGCGATCCCGTGCCGTCCGGGGGCGGTCGGACCTTCGTCGCCTCGTCCTCGACCGGCTACGACTCCCACGGCTTCCCGGTGGTCGCCACGGGCGGTACGTGGATGATGGTCAAGCCCGATGCGGGGCAGAGCGGCAGCAGCGTGCAGATGGTGCCCGCGGTCCTCGAGGTGCCGGCCGGTTACTCGGGGGTTCCCGTCGACCAGGTCGCCACGGAACTCCCGTCGGAGCTGCGGCTCACCGTACCGGCCCCCACTCCGCCGCCGCCGGCCCCGGTGTCGCAGCCGCCGTCGCCGACGGGCACGGGGCCGCAGCAGCCGCCGTCGCCGACGTTCCCGGCGCCCGCTTCGACCGGGCAGGACGGACAGGCCGTGGTGGGCCGGCCGCCGGTGGGGCTGGGTGGCGGGGAGATGCCGGTGCCCGGGCCGCTGCACGAGTGGGTGCAGGCGCTGGACCACCTGTCGTCGGAGGACCGGCGGGAACTCGTGGCGGACGAGGCGTACCTGACGGGCCTGCGCGAGGAGTTGGGACCGGAGGACTTCGTGCAGGCGGCCGCCAGGCTGCTGGTCGAGGTCGATCCGAGGGCGCACCAGCCGGTGGCGGCGCGGCGGACGGCCGAGGACCTGGTCGTGCGGATGCTGGCGAACAAGGAGGTCGCGGATCGGCTGCTGGCCTCGGGGGTGCGCGTCGTGGTGGTGCCGCGCGACGTCCCGATGACGGAGGTCCCGGGCTTCGCGGCGTCCGGGCACGGCACGGGGGACGGGCGTGACTGGTCGCTGGTCCGGGGGTCGAGCGGTCACGGGCTGGTGCTGATCACGGAGGAGAACCTGCTGGGCACCCGGACGCCGGTGGGACCGCACCGGACGTACGCGGAGGGGTACTCCACGTCGGCGCACGAACTGGCTCACGCGATCCACGAGTTCGGCCTGACCGAGGCGCAGCGGGAGCTCGTGGGGCAGGCGTTCGCGGACCGGAGCGTCTCCGACGCGCTGGCGGAGCTGTTCGGCGAGGAGTCCGTCTCGGCGTGGCCGGACGGCGGGCTCACGGACGGGGGCGGCAACCGGGTCGGGAACTACTCGGCGCGCAACGAGCACGAGTTCTTCGCGCAGCTGGTGACGGCGTACTTCGGCCACAACCACGGCAGCGACCCGTTGACGGGGCTGGCGCGCAACAACGGCGCCGAGTGGGTGCGGGAGAACGTGCCCGAGCTGGTGCCGCTGCTGGAGCACCTCTTCGGGGCCGACCCGCGGGCGGACCACCCGGAGCCGGCGAACCAGGTGAGCCGGGCCGAGGCCGAGGAGCAGTTGTTCACCGGCTTCCGGGAGTTCATGGAGTCGACCGAGCGGGAGAGCCGGTCGGTCGTGCGGCCGAGCGAGGATGAAGTGCTCGGCAGGCTCCGGGCGTTCATGGACTCGGTGGAGGGGGAGAGCCGGTCGGTCGTGCGGCCGGGCGAGGAGGAGGTGTTCGGCAGGCTCCGGGCGTTCATGGACTTGGTGGAGGGGGAGAGCCGGTCGGTCGTTCGGCCGAGCGAGGATGAAGTGCTCGACGGCTTCCGGGAGTTCATCGACTCCACGACGCGGACCGAAGGACAGCACGAGGACGACGGCCCCGTCCTGCAGCCGGGCGACGTCGTCACCGAGGCGAACGGGACGCAGCACACCGTCCTCGGCCCGGTCCTGCCCGCCCGTCCGCCCCGGATCGACGAGCACGGCCTGGCGGCCTCGGACGTGCTGATCGGGCTCGGCAGCACCCGCACCCAGCTCCTGGAGCACTTCACGAGCCGGTTCGCCCAGGTGCTGCACGGAGAGGACGCGGCGGCCAGGACGCTCGCCGAGACCCTGTTCGGCGCGGAGACCCTCCAAGCCAAGCTCACGGCACTGTCCCGGGGCGAGGTCTGGGACGTGCCCTTCTCGGTGGGCACCTGGACCGGCACCGTCCGGGTCGGGGCCGACCTGGGCCGCAGCACCTTCGTCAGGGCGGCCGACGACTTCGAGTTCGAGTACGGCTCGGAGCGGCAGACCTCGGTCGGTGTGACCGGCGACCGCCTGCTCCAGCTGAACGTCGGCGCGCAGGCGAAGTTCAAGTTCGGCAAGCCGGCCGACCTGACCGAGACCGTCGGCTACCAGCACGGCTGGCAGCACGGGACGGCCGACGCCCAGGCGAGCCGGATGGTGGCCCGTGGCAAGACGTCGGAGACCGCCGCCCTGTTCGACACCGTCTTCCACCTGAAGGCGGAGTTCCTCGACCTCGGCCGGCGCACGGTCGGCGTGTTCAGGGAGGTGTCCTCGGAGCCGGTCCCCCCGGTCGACGTGCAGGCCCAGGTCGCGGTTCCGCTCCGGGAGACCGGCGCTCCGCAGCCGGCCGTCCTTCCGCTGCTGCCCCCGCCCGGGGCCGGGCCGGGCGGGGGCAGGCTGTCCGGCTCGCACATCGTGACGGACGTGTGGGCGCTGCGGCGCGGGCCGGGGGCGACCGAGGAGGCCGAGGGCATCCCGCTCGTCGAGCTGAACGCGCCCAGGACCGCCGCCAAGGGCATGGCCGAGTTCGTCGCGGGCTTCGAGGCGCAGGCGAGGGAGCACTTCGGCAGCACCTGGCCCGCGCTGAGGGCCAGGCTCCTGGAGCAGGTCGACCTGGGCACGCTGCACCAGGACCTCAAGGCGCTGATGTCGGGCGAGACCAGGACGATCGAGGTGGACGGCCTCCTCGGCCCCAAGGCCGTCATCACCCTGAAGAACGCCCGGATCCACACGATCGAACCGACGGCGGAGCTGCCGCCCACCGAGTTCAACATCGCCACCGGGACGTCCCGCTCGCACACGGAGCAGGACACCACCGAGTCGGGGTGGCAGTTCCCGCTGGTGGGCAGCGCGACCGGATCGGCCAAGAGCGGCGGCGCAGGCCTCGGCGCCGGCGTCAGGACCGGCCGGGAGAAGGTCGTGCTGAACGGCGGCGGCGACGAACTGTCGCTGGGCACCAAGGTGAAGACGGCCGGGGTGGTGTTCGAGGGCGAGGCGCGGATCGAGGTCGAGTTCGGGGCCTTCGGCAGGGTGCAGCGCGTCCAGGCTCGCTCGGTCGACGCCGGGCTCGGCTTCCGGGTGGTCGTCGACCGGTCGGAGACCAGCCCGGTCACCCCGGGCCAGGTGGAGCCCGCCCCGCACCCGGACCACGCGCCGCTGCCGCCCGGCGCCCTGGTCCCGCACCCGCCGTCCGGGATCTGGCACGGCTCGGCCGCCTACACCGGGCTGCCCGAGACCACGGTCGTCCGCGACGTGCGCAGCGTCGCACCGCTGCACGCCCGGCTGGACGAGCTCGGGCGCGCCCAGCTGGGGGCGAAGGCCTGGGGCGAGGTCAGGGAGGACGTCCTGCGGGCGTTCTCGCAGTCGGCCGTCGGCGCCCACCTGGTCGGCATGACGCAGGACGTTCCGCTGCGCAGCCCCGCGGTCGCGCTCGGCCCGCTGAGCAAGCTCGGCCTCGGCGTCACGGCGCACGTCGCCGCGTTGACGTACCGGCGGGAGCAGGCGTCGGCGGACCTCAACCCGGTCCGGGAGAGCACGACCTTCGAGTCGAAGCGGCTCCTCGACTCCGACACCTGGAACGTCTCGGCCCAGGGCTTCGGCAAGGGGCCGGTGCACACCCGCGAGAACGTGCTGGACGAGAGCGGCAAGCCGTTCACGGACACCCTCCAGGGCACCGCCACGGTCACCCGCGAGGTGCGCGACCGGGACGGCTGGCGGGGCGGGACCTCGGCCAAGAGCTACGCGAGCGGCAAGTACCGCAGCGCGCAGGTGCTGTACGACGCCCGGTTCGAGCTCCAGCTGACGCTGAACGGCAAGCCGCACGGCGAACACGTCGTGCTGGAGGCCTCGCTGAGCATGGAGCAGGCGCACACCCGGCCCCAGGCACGGAACAGCCGGGTCATCGGCAACCCGTTCGACGGGGCGGCGCCGCGGCCCGACGTGCCGCTGCCCGGGCCGGAGCACACGGGGCAGGCGCCCGCGAACCTGCGGGTCCCGGACAGGCTCGGCCACTCCGACGTGGTGCTCGGCGTCGGCCGGCGCGGCCCGTCCGTGCTGGACGAGGTCCAGCGGCTCCTCGGCACGGTCGGCCCGGTGTCGGCCCAGGCGTCCGTCCGCCTGGCGTCCCAGCTGGACGGGGCCGGCCTGACCGCCTCGCTGTCCCGGCTCAGCCGGGGCGGCAGGCTCAGCGTGGCGGTGGACACCGGGAGCTGGAAGGGGAAGGTGGAGGTCACCGTCGCCCCGCTGGCCCTGCGGCACCGGCGGACGGTGGACGGCTTCGAGTTCGAGCTCGGGAGCCAGCAGCGCACCGTGGTCGGCTACAGCTGGGACCGGCTGAACCGCTGGCGGGCCGGGGCCGCGCTCAAGGGCACCGTCCCGCACGTGACCGTCACCGGCGACTACGCCCGCACCAGGGACAGCGTTCGGGGCCTGACCATCGAGCGCACCGGCGGGACCGGAAGCCGCGGCAAGAGCGTGGAGACGGCCGAACTGTTCGACGGGGACGCCGTGTTCACCGTCCGGTTCATGCCGGAGCGGTTCCAGCGGTCGCTCGCGGGGACGACCGCGGCGGCGCCGGTCCTGGTGGCCGCGCCGCACCGCGACGTGGTGCTGCCCCCGGCGGGCCACAATCCGCCGGCCCTGCAGCTCCCGGACAAGCGGCTCGGCTCCTCCGACATCGTCACCCGGGTCCACCTGGAGGGCGCGGACGGAACGGTGCACACCGGTCCCGAGGCGGTCACCACGGTGGTCGCCGAGCTGCAGCCGAAGGGCCGGGCGGCGCTCGGCCGGGACTGGGAGGGGATGAAGGCCAAGCTCCTCGACGCCCTCGACTTCGACAAGCTGCACCCGCTGCTGAAGCCCATGACGTCGGGCCACGAGATCGTCCTGACGCACGGCCGCAGCACGGTGCGGATCACCGCCTCGGTGGACCGGGTGACCAAGTCGGGCGACGCGCCCCAGGTCGAGTTCAACATCGGCTCCAGCACCCAGACCGCCTTCACCAGCTCCGAGGCCGGCACCAACTCGGGCAGCGGGCAAGCCGACTCGCTCGGGCTCACCGTGCTGGGGACCGTGGGCACCGGCGTGTCCGCCGTGGTCGGCGGCGGCGTCGCCCACACCCGGCGGCAGGACGCGCTGGACCACCGCCGGGACGTCGTGGTGACCGGAACGGCCGTCAAGACCAAGCTCGCGGCCGAGGCGCACCGGGCCGTGATCCGGCTCTCCGTGGTGATGGAGCGGCGTCCCGCCGTACCGCTGTCCCTGGAGACCCGGCCGGTGGTCCCCGTCACCGGCCCCCCTCGGTCCGGGATGCCCGGGGTCGTCCACCGCCTGGCCGAGGCCGGCAACGCCGTCGTCCCGCAGTGGCGGCTGCGCCGTACGGTCGCGGAGACCGTCGTCCACGCCGACGTGCTGACCGAGCCCAACCGCTCCACTCCCGCCGCCACCGTGCCGGGACGGCGCCGCGGGCCCGTCCTGCCGCAGGAGCTGCGGGTGCCGCCCGCCGAGATCTTCACCTCCGGCCTGCGCCCGGGCGACGTGCTGCGATGGGTCGGCGACACCGCGGGCCTGCGGGGCCTCCTGCGGACCGAGGGCCCGCGCTTCTTCGGCGAGGGACCCTGGAAGCGGCTGGAGCCCGTGGTCTCCGCCGGGCTGAGCCATGCCCAGCTCTCCGCCCTGCTGACCCCTGCGGTCGGAGCCCACCAGGGCACCGGCGGGGCGGTCGGCCCGCAGCGGGCGCTCGGCACCCCGTCCGTGAGCCGGCGCTGGTTCGTCGACGACGTCCAGGTGGCGGTCAAAGCCTCCCTCGTCCAGTTGGAGTACCACGGGGACAGCGCCAGGGCCGCGCTGAGCCCGGCGAACGAGTCGGGCGGCGGCAACCGGAGCACGCAGCTGACCGGCCGGCAGTGGAACCTCCGGGGCCAGGTCGGCGTCCAGGGCGACCTCGGCGCCCTGGTCGAGGGCACCGGCTCGCTGCTGGTCGGCGGCGCCTACCGGCAGCGGCTGGGCACCGTCACCGACGCCGGCGGCCGGAACGTGGCCAACGCCAAGGCGAACACCCCGATGGCCCGTTACACGGGCTACGTCCAGCTCGAAGTGACCCTCCACAAGGGCGGCGACCCGGCCGGTCAGGACCCCGGCAACGAGCGGTCGCTGTCCGGGCTGATGCCGGTCGAGCTGGAGATCCCGCACGCCGACACCACGGCCGGGGTGTCGCCCGCGGACCACTGGACGCAGTTCACGCCCGACCACCCGGACGGCGAGGCGCTGTCGCGGCGCCCGGTCGGGATCCAGGTGGCACGCTCCCTGACCCCGCACCACGAGGGCGGCGTCCGCGTCCTGCGGGACCCGCTCGCCGACCAGGCCACGCACGAGAACCTGGAGCGGAGCGTACGGTCGATCGAGGAGGACCCGCGCTACTTCACCATCGCCTACCACGCCGTCACGGAGAACGGAGCGCCGGGCTGGAACGGCTGGCCCCTGCACCCGGACGACCTGGCCCAGTCGCTGGCGGAGCTCCACGCCACCGGTGAGTGGGACGGCCGCCCGCTGCGGTTCGTCGCCTGCGACGCCCAGGAGTACGTCACCCAGGTGCTGCGGTCCCTGCGCGAGCGGCTTCCCGGGGTGGAGCTGCAGGCGTACGTCGGGAACGGCAAGCTCTGGGTGGTCCAGGACCAGGGCCGCACCCACCTGGTGGTCGGCTCGCGGGTCGGCTGGGACGCCTCGGGCCGGCCCCGGCTGGAGGCGGGCGGGCAGTGGCTCCATCTGAGGCTGCCGGTGGAGGGCGCCGGGGCGCACACCCCGACCGTCGACAACGGGGCGGGCGTCCACGCCCCGCCGCCGGAGCACGCCCCGCCGCCGGCCCACGGGCCGGTCGTGGAGGTCGTCGAGGTCCACGGCCCGCAGCTGCACGACCCGCAGCCGCTCGCCGAGGCCACGGCGCAGCACCCGGTCGTCGACCAGCGGGACCTCCAGCCCCTGGGCGTCCCCAAGCAGGCGCTCCACGCGACCCCGGAACACCGGCGGCGCGCCGAGGAGTTCGAGGCGCGGCTGGGTGCCTACGCCTTCGCGCACCCCCAGGCGCAGGCCGCGGCCCGCAACGCCGTTCAGCGGCTCTACGACGCCCTGCGGGCCGCCCACCCCGAGACCCCGGAGGGGGAGCTCTACCAGGTCTTCCTCAACACCGACAGGAAGCCGGAGGAGGGCTCCGCCGGCCAGGTCGGCGAGCAGCTCGGCCTGGCGGAGTTCCGCACCATGATGCGGACCGGCAACACCCGGGAACTGCTGACCGCGTTCTACAACGCGGCCTACGTCAAGGACTCCCCGTTCGGCCTCAAGCAGGTGCTCCAGCGGATGCTGGAGTCCCCCGACCCCACGGCGACGGCCGAGGCGATGGGGCTGGACCTGCGCGAGCTGGCGGCCCAGCAGGACTTCCTCCGGAGCGGGACCCGCTCCGTGCTGGAGATCCTGCCCGGCCTCAACACCATGTTCGCCAAGGACCACTTCGGCACCGGCACCGTCATCAAGCAGGGCGCGGAACCGCTCAAGGCCGGTGCCGAGTACCTGGCCAGCCTGAAGGCCCGCCAGGCCCGTGAGCCGGTGCCGCCGAACGACCTGACGGCGCAGGGCCTCCAGGACCGCGGCATGCCGCTGAGCCCCCGGGAACTGGCGTACCAGCAGGGCGTCGGCGACGGGGAGGCGCTGACGTGGAAGCCCGGCCGGGCGCACTACATGCTCAACGAGAAGTCCGCCTGGTACGGCGAGGCCCACCGCGACAAGGGCATGCCGCTCAGCACCGGCATCTCGGCCACCACGGCGAAGATGCTGAACGCCTTCCGACTGCTCAAGGTCGTGGACAGCGCACCGCAGGACATGCTGCTGGCCCTCACCGGCTGGATGCTGCCGCTGGGCGACCACTCGCTGTACGAGATCCTCAAGGGCGCGCAGCTGCTGGACGAACTGCCCCCGCTCCCGCCGAACGCGCTGGACGACGTCTCGACGCTGTACCAGCACATCCCGGGCATCCCGCAGCAGCAGGTGCGCGCGCTGCTGGGCGAGAACGGCATGCTGCCCCACGAGGCGGCCTACCACGACCTGCTCCACAAGCCGCGCGCCGACGGCGGCTGGCGGGACGACGTGGTGGAGAACGCGCAGCGCAACCGCGACGGGTTCACGGTGGCCGCGAACGACCCGACCCGGGCCTCGCGGGTCGTGGCCGAGTGGCTGGGCCGCAACCCGCTGAGCGCGCGGGAGGTGCTCGACCGGCTGACCCCCGCGCACTTCGACGCGCTGGCCGTCTACACCGGCCCCGCCTACGCGCTGATCAACGTGGCCCTGAGGTTCGGTCCGCTCACCCGGCAGCGGGCCCTGGAGGTCCAGATCACGGGGCTGCTGCGCACACCGGACCCGGCCCGCCTGCCGTCGATCCTCAAGCACGACCAGGTGCTCGCACCACTGCTCACCAAGCTGCCCCGCAACCGCACCGCCGACGACTGGAAGGCCCTGAAGAGCGCCGTGAAGGAGCGGCTCCCGCAGATCGAGCGGGAGCTGATCGCACACGCGGAACTGATCTCCGAGTCGCTCGCCAAGCTCCCCCCGTACTCCGGCGAGCTCTGGCGCGGCGACCGGGTCCTGGGCCTGCCGGGACCGGTCGGCAGGCGGCTGTCGCCCTCCTACGGGGGAGAGACCTTCCGCAACCCCGACTTCGTGAGCACCAGCATGGACCGTCAGACGGCGATGATGTTCATGCAGACCCGCACGGAACTCCCGCTCACCTACCGCGCCCTACTGCACTTCTCCGTGCGCGGCGGCGGCAGCGCCTTCGACATCCAGCCGTTCTCGGACAAGCAGGGCGAGGCCGAGGTCCTGATCCGGCCGGGCAGCACCTTCGACCTCGGCGGGCGGCAACTCCTCCAGTCCTCTCTGCGGGAGCCGTACGTGCAGATCGAGGCCACCGAGCGGACCACGCCCTCGCCGTTCCCGAAGGCGAGCGACGCGGACCAGCGGCTGCACGAGGCCCTGGCCGGGCTCGCCAACGTCCCCGAGCTGCGCACCCACGACGACCTGTGGCCACTGGCCGAGTACATCGGAGCGGACCACGGGCGCCCGCTCGCCGGCCGGGTCACCGACCTGGTCGCGGGGGAGGCGGCCCGCCGCGAGGCGAGCATGAACGCCTGGCGCACCGCCAAGCTCGCCCAGGAACTGCAGCAGGGCACCGAGCGGATCACCCTGGCGCACCTCACCAGGCTGCGCCGCACCGCCGACCTCGTCCGCGAGGCCCTGCATCTGCCGGCCGACCGGCAGGTGACCAGGGCGGACCTGGTCGACTACGTCCGGACGCTGAAGGGCGACGGCGGCGGCGAGGTCGACGCGGGTGACCTGAGGACCCTGGTCGACGTGGTCGACAAGCTCAAGCGCCCCGGCCGCGCGGTGGCCGTCACCGAGGTCGAGCAGCGCTGGCGCGACCCCGGGTACGAACCCGCCCCCGAGCTGACCGTGCTGGAGTCCCAGGCGCTGTACTGGGTCGGCGACCGGCACGCCGACTGGCGGACGCTCACCGAGTCGGTCTTCCCGAACCTCCCGCACGCGAACGACTACCTCACCCTGGCCATGCACACCGCCGACGGCGTGCCCGTGATGGGCCATGTCGTGGTCGCCCCGGCGGATGTCGCGGGCGGGCTGCTCAAGCTCTACGAGGAGGACGGCTGGGACGGCGAGAAGCCGGTGCGCTTCGTCGCCTGCGACCTCAACGTCCGGCCGGACCGCGAGTACGTGCGCGAGGTCATGGAGCACGTGTGGGCCCGGCTGCCCAAGGCCGTGGCCTACGCCGCCGACGGCCAGGTCTGGTTCGTCCCGCCGGCTCCCGCGGCCGGCGCGGCGGGCGGCGGCCGGGGCCACCTGGTGGTCACGTCCGGCGTCGGGATGGACGCGCACGGCCGTCCGGTGATCGTCCGCGGCGGCAACTGGCAGCGCATCGCCCAGGACGGGACCGTGGACCTCGGTGCCTACCTGAACGACGACGGCAGGGCGGCGTACCCGGAGGCCGACCGGGGCGACGTCCACGGCGGGATCGACGGAGCGGTGAAGTTCGGCGTCGACACGCCGCTCGACACCGACACGCCGCTCGACCAGCAGCTCCACCCCGGCGACGGCTCCCCGCCCGTCGTCCTCCCCGGTGCCCAGCCGCCGCCCACGGCAGCGGTCGTACGGCACACGGTCTTCGACGAACCGCGGTACCGGCACCACACGGAGGCCTTCGACCGGGAGCTCGGAGCGTGGACGGCGGGCGACCCCCGGGTGGTCGACCGGGCCCGTGCGGCGCTGCGCCGGATCGCCGAGGCCACCGGGGCGGAGGGCACCGACCACCTCGTCAGCGGCGGGAGCCTGCACGAGGTGATGCGGGAGTTCCACCGGCTGGCCCGGGACGAGCGGTTCCGGCTCGACGATTCCGGGGCCCTGCGGGCCGACGCCGTCCGGCAGGCGGACCTGCGGGAGCTGGGGATCAGGACGGCGGACGGCGCGGCCTCCCGGGTCGCGGCCGAGGCCATGCAGGCGTACCGGCTCCTCGGGCAGGGCGACCACGACCTGTTCGCCCGGGCGCTGTACGGCTGGCTGCTGACGGGCGGGGAGCACTCGCTGCACGAGGTGGTGGCGGGCATGCGGCTCGCCGGCGCCTTCCCCGGCCACCGGTACACCGACGGTGCCGAGCTGTACCGGAACGTGCCCGGGGTCCCGCCGGCGGAGCTGCGCCCGCCGGTGGAGGGCTGGGACGGGCCGGTGAGGCCGGCCTTCGAGCACCCGGCACCGGCGGAGCTGACGGCCGGACTGCCGCACGAGCGCACCTACCTGGAGTGGGCCCTCACCTCGAAGGAGGTGAACGGCACGGTCCTGGAGGAGACGCGGCGGCGCTGGGAGTCGCTGACCGAGACCAACCCGGACGAGGGACTCGGCGCGCCCCCGTACCTGCAGTGGATGGCCCGCAACGGCGTCGCGAGGGCGACGGACGTGACCGACCTGCTGGGCCCCGCGCACTTCGTGGCGCTGTACACCTACACCGGCCCGGCCTACTCGCTGATCAACGTGCTGCTCAAGAACCCGGGCCCCGACGCCGTCCCCGCGCTCCGCGGGAAGATCGCGGCGCTGATCGCCAAGCACTACCGGGACCCGGGCACCGCGCTGCCCGGCTCGATCACCGGGATCCCCGAGCTGCACGAGGGCATGCGGGCGAGGACCGAACCGTGGAGTCTCGCCGACTCCCTGACCGCCGAGCAACTGGCGGGCATCCAGCGGGAGATGCAGCTGCACAGCCATCTGCTGGCGGACGCGCTGCGGCTGCTGCCCGCGGCGAGGGGGACGCTGTTCCGCGGCGACGGCACCCTGGAGGACCCGATGCGGCCGACCGGCCGGCCCGCCGGGCCCGAGTACGGCGGCGACGTCATCCTGCACCGGACGTTCGCGAGCTTCAGCACCAACGAGAGCACCTCGTTGGGCTTCATGAAGAAGTACGACGGCCAGGACGAGTACCGGGTCCTGCTGGAGCTGGAGGCGACCGGCCTCAACGGCCGCGACATCGCGCCGTTCTCCTCGCACATGGAGGAGGAGGAGGTCCTCTTCCTGCCCGGGGCCCGGATGCGGGTCACCGAGCGCACGCTGACGCGGACGGAGGACGGCGTCACGTACGTCCGCCTCAGGGCCCGCGAGTCGGCGTCCGACGAGACGGACAACACGGCCGCCGTGCCGCCGCCCCGGCGCACCGGCGACGAGCCCGCCACGGACCTCACCGAGGAGACCGGGCCGGCCTCCGGCGGTGTGCGCCTGGCGGACGGACGGACCGTCCCCGACGAGCTGCTGCTCACCCACACCATCACCGACGCCACCGGCCGGGAGACCGGGCAGGCGCTCTTCGACGAGGCCGACTGGGCGAAGCGGTCGACGCTGTACCCCGGGCTGAGCGAGGTCACGAGCTTCGTGCCGCGCTCCACCGACGGCTTCGCGACCGGAGTGCCGCAGCAGGTGCCGTGGGACGGGAAGCACACCTACTTCTTCGCCGCGCACGGCCGTTCGGAGGGATTCGACCTCCCGCTGACCGACGGCACCAAGGCCCACGGGGTCACCGGCACCGAGGTCGGCGCCCTGCTCAAGCGCCGGCTCGCCGACCTCGCGCTGAAGGCGGCCGACGCGCACCGGAACGTGAACGCCGACGCGGACGGCGACCCGGACGGCGGCCCGAGCCGCGGCCCGGCCTCGATCACGCTGCTCAGCTGTGAGTCCGCCGAGCACGCCCAGGCCGTCGCCCGGCAGACCGGACTGCCGGTCCACGCGCCGACCGGCCGTACCGGCGTCAGCGGCAGGCCGGCCGGCCCCGACGGTCCGTCGACCGCGAGCGTGTACGTCAAACCGGGCCCGGACGGGTCGACCGGGCTGTTCCGGACGTTCCACCCGGACCCGGCCGGCGCCGCCCCGGACGGTACGCCCCCGTCGCACGCCCCGGCGGCCGGCCGGCTCGAACGGTCGGCGCCGGTACGACGCGCGCTGGACAACACGGGGAACGGCGAGGGCTCCTCGCGGTCCGGCCCCGAGGTCCGCCACGAGAACGGTGTGGAGATCCACCGCTACGCCACCGGGGAGGAGGTCCACTTCCTCCCGGACCGGGAGGTCCACTACCTGGCGGACCGCGAGGTCCACCACCTCACGGACGGAACGGAGATCCAGCGCTTCGCGGACCGGGAGATCCACTTCCTCCCGGACCGGGAGGTCCACTACCTGGCGGACCGCGAGGTCCACTACCTCGCCGACGGGACGCAGATCCACCGCCACCCGGACGGGACGGAGATCCACCGCTTCCCGGGCGGCGGGGAGACCCGCTACCTCGCCGACGGCCGGGTGGACACCTACGACGGGGAGGGCCGGCTGGTCGAGCGGTACCGCGCGCCGGAGGACCACCACCACGGGCCCGACCTGCGCCCGCTGGACGTCGCCCTCGACGAGCGGAACGCCTACCTGGACACCGAGTTCGGCGCGCCCGAGGTCCCGCTGGTGCCGAGGGACGACGTCCCGCACGCCGCCGCGCAGGAACCCCCGAACCCGGTCGCGACGAGCCGGTACGTCGACCTGGACGCGCTGCGGGAGGCCCAGTCCGTGCCCCTGATGTGGCGGTACGACTCCGGCCACCTCTACCGGTGGGAGCGGAGCCGCTCCGACATGGTCGACTACCCCGAGGTCTTCGAGGGCGGAATGCGGCCGAGGCAGGAGGACCGCTACCCCGACCTCCAGGACTACGTGGGGAGCAACGAGGCGTCGGCCCTGGTGAGCACGACGCGCTCCCGCACGGCCCAGCACGTCGACTGGGGGACCTGGCACCGCTACGTGATCGACGCACCGGGAGGCATCGACGTCCGGGAGACCCTGAACCGTCCGGGCCTCTCGGAGGAGGAACAGGAGGTCGCGTTCCCCGGGGGCATCGACGGCCGGTACATCGTCGGCGTCGAACTGGTGCGCGGCATCGAACTGGACCACGCGAGCGGCCGGTACGCGGAAGCGGTCGAGTTCGTCCCGAACGAGGCCTACCGGCCGGACCACCGGACCCCGGAGCAGACCGCGGCGATGGGCTTGACGGAGCCCGCCGCGGAAGCGGACGGGAACCCGGGCGGGCACGTCGGCGACCACACGGCCGACGACATCGAAAGCGTCCTGAACGGCCTGGGCGGGCTGAGCATCGTGAACGGCGACGACTCCTCGGTGGGGTCCGACTCCGACAACAGCGCGGCGCCGCCGGGAGGCTGGCACCACCAGCTCCCGGAGCACGACCCGGAGGTCTGGGCCGACCCGTCCGGCTGGGCCCTGGCGGGCATCGACGGCACCCGGGCCGCCGACCTGTTCTGGCGCGACGGGGGCTGGACCATGAGCACGGCCGAGTTCGACGCGATGCCGCGGGCGTTCCGGGAGCGCGTCGCGCAGCTGGAGCTCTTCGGGACCGACCAGCAGAGGCTCGGCCGCGACGCCTACTACGACCGGCAGGGGCTCGAACCCATGGCGGAGCTCGTCCGCGGGCTGAGCGACGAGGAACGCGGGGCGCTGGAGTTCTACACGGCCCCGAGCGAGACCGGGGACGGCGAGGTCGCCGAGCAGTTCTCGTACTACGAGGTCAAGCAGATCCGGTGGCAGCTGACCATGGCGGGCCGGGACCACACCGCCCTGCCCCCGGGCCCGGTGCGGGAGGTCATCGGGAACCTGGACAGTTCCATCGAGCAGAGCCCGGTGACGGGGGACCTCGTGGTGAGCAGGGGAGCGCCGTACGTCGGACCCGGGCTGCACCCGGGCGTCCTGGAGGTCGGGCAGGTCGTCACCGAGCCCACGTACGTCTCGGTCTCGGCGGGCAGCCGGCTGCACGGGGCCTTCGGCCAACGGCTCATCCGGCTGTACCTGATGCTGCCCGACCGGACACCGGGGGCGTTCCTCCGGGAGGTCTCGCACAGCCCGGCCGAGAACGAGATCCTGCTCGGCGCCGGACTGCGCTGGCGGCCGGTCCGGATCATCCCCCCGGACCACCCCCTGCAGCAGGGGGCCCTGGACGGCGGGGAGGCGGACGTGCCCCCGGAGAGCCAGTGGATCGTCTACGGCAGGGTGGAGCCGCCGGACGACGACGCCGACGAGGACTTCGAGCCGATGGGGGACGAAACGGCGGAGCAGTTCGCCCCGAACCCCGACTACGGCCTGACCGACGACTGACAGCCACCAGACAGCGAGGACCGCGATGACCGCTCCCGGACAGGGCCACGACGAACCGACGGCCGCCACGCCGCCACCCGACACGGCGCCGGTGCCCGAGCGCATCCTGGCCGCCGCCCGGGCCGCGCCGGGGCAGTGGATCGGGCTGGTCGACCCGAACTGGCAGGGCGAGGGGCAGCCACCGGACTGGGCGGTGATCGGCCGGTGGCGTGCCGGCGAGGACGGTTCCGTCGAGGAGTTCGCGCCGAACGCGGAGTACCGCCCGTCGCCGCTGGCGCGCGAGTGGCCCGCACCGACCGACCCGGTCGACGCCGCCGTCCAGCTGGCCGCGACCGGGTACGGGCCGGGCGACGACGTCTACCGCGCGCTCGCCTCGGCCCGGGTCGCCGTACTGCTGGACGAGTTCGGCACCGTCGGCGGCTTCGGACTCCCGGACGGCGAACCGGCCGTGGTCGTGTTCTCCGCGCGCTCCTGGCTGGAGGCCGCGGGAAGCCCCGGGCACGCGGTGGTCGGCCCCGGCACGCTGCTGGAACGGCTGCCCCCCGGCCTCGGGATCGTCGTCAACCCGGGAGCCCCGGCCGCGATGAGGCTGGAGCCCGGCTCCCTGTGGGCGGCCCTCGACGCCCGGGAGCGGGCCGGCGACCGGGGCGGCCCGCTCCGCCCGTTCGACTGACCCGGCCCGTACCGGGGCGGGCAGCGGAAGGGCCCGCCACCGGGGGACGGTGACGGGCCCGCGGATCCCCGCCCGGCTCAGCCGGCCAGGCCGCGCAGGGTGTGGTAGACCCCGCAGGCCTGGAGGGCCAGCGGCAGCAGGGCCAGCGCGCACAGGGTGTGCAGGACGTCCGCGAGGCGGCCCCAGTAGGGCAGCAGACGGCGGCCGGGCACGGTCCAGGCGGCGACGAGGAGGGCGGCCGTCAGCGTCAGCAGGACCGCGAGCAGGAGCAGCCGGTCGGTGGTGGAGGCGCCGGCGGCGGCGCGGGTGAGCAGCACCAGGCCGCCGAGGACGCCGGGCAGCAGGACGGCCAGGCGCTGGCGGATGCTGCCGACGGCCCGTCCGTGCAGCAGGAGCAGCAGGCTCAGCGCGCCGGCCTCGGCCGGGCCGGCCCAGCCGTCGGCGAAGGGCAGCACGGTCAGGCAGACGGCGCAGACGGCGCCGATCGCGGTGTGCAGGGCCATCAGGTAGTCGTCGGCGACCAGGGCGCGGGGCAGCACGGCGGCGGCCGGGACCGGCTCGATGTTCTCCTGGAGCTCGTCCGCGTTGCGCGGCAGCATCGGCAGCCGCAGCCCGGACAGCCGGAACGCCAGCGAGGGCACGAAGGCGCCGACCAGCACGGCCACCACCCCGACCACCGCCACCAGCTGGGCGAGCGTCATCCCGGCCAGCACCAGCACCCCCGACAGCACCCCGAGCAGCGCGACCAGCGCCACCCCGAGGAACAGCGGCGCCGCCGCCCCCACCGCCGCCAGGGCCAGCACCGCCGCCCCGGCCCCGGCCGAGGAGGCCGCCAGGATCCGGGCACCGAGCAGCTCGCCCCCACCGGACCCGCCGGACCCGCCCGGCCCGTTCGGCAGCAACAGCGCGGCGAGCGCCAGGTACGGGACGGCGGCGGCGCCCAGCGCGGCGCCCGCGCCCGCGTCGGCCATCGCCCGGGAGGCGCTGGCCGCGCCGAGCAGCAGCAGGACGGCGACCGCCGCGGCGGCGGCCTCGCGCGGGGCCGCCGGGCCGGACAGGGCGAGCAGCACCCAGCCGGCCGCCAGCGCCGTCAGCGCCAGGGCCAGGGAGAGGACCCGGGTGAGGGCCGGGCGCCAGGTGTCGCCGCGCTCGTTCATGCCGGTGGCGACGCCGTCCACCAGATCGTCGAAGTGCACCTCCGGCAGGGCCTCGTGGCGGGCCCGCAGGTACAGGGCGTCGCCGTCGTGCAGGCCGAGCGCCTCGGCGGTGCGCTCCTCGTCCAGCGGCTCCTCGCCGAGCCGCTGGAGCACCCAGCCGCCGTGCTCCAGGCCCTCCTCGGCGAGCCCGGGCCCGGCGTGCCCGAGGACGGCGGGCAGCAGGTCGGCCAGGGGCACATCGGCGGGGACGGCCAGCTCGAAGGCCGTCCCCGGCGCATGGAACCTCAATCGGCACAGTCCTGCCACGACACTGCTGCTCACGCCGGTCCTCCGGTTCGCTGGGCGGTGGTCCGCCTCTCCGCCCGGATGAACGGCCTGCCCGGCGTGCTGCGTTCAACCGGTGTGCCGCGGTCGGACCCCGCACCGCTGAACCTCCGGTGCCGCGCCGTCCGTCACCCAGAGGGAACGGCCGTGGTGAGAAGGAGCCCTGAGTGAGCGTGGAGCTGATCAACCGGACGCCCCGGCGTCCGGGGCCCGAGATGCCGGACGGCGAGATCCAGCTCCAGGAACCGCCGGGCCTGCCGGAGAAGCAGAGCGGCATGGCCAGCGTGATCAGCATGGCGCCGATGGCGCTCGGCTCGCTGTCGATGGTGTTCATGTTCCTGCACCCGGGCGGCGGCGAGGGCAGCGGCGGCATGCTCAGCTACGTCGCGATGGGCATGATGGCGCTGTCCGCCGTCGGGATGCTGGTCACCCAGCTGATCCGCGGCTCCAGCGACCGCAAGCAGCAGCTGCGCGCCGAGCGCCGCGACTACCTGCGCTACCTCTCCCAGATGCGCCGTCAGGTGCGCCGCTCGATCGACGCCCAGCGCAAGGCCCTGGCCTGGCGGCACCCGGCACCGACCGAACTGGGCTCGCTGGTCGGCACCACCCGGCTGTGGGAGCGACGGGCCGCCCACCCCGACTTCAGCGACGTCCGGATCGCGCTCGGCGCCCAACGCCTGGCGACCCCGCTCGCGCCGCTGGCCACCAAGCCGGTGGAGGACCTGGAGCCGCTCTGCGCCCACGCGCTGCGCCGCTTCATCCACGCCTACGGCACGCTCGCCGACCAGCCGATGGCGATCCACCTGCGCGGTTTCGCCCACCTGCTGCTGCGCTCCGACGACCCCGAGGCCGCCCGCTCGCTGGTGCGGGCGGTGCTGGCCCAGCTCGCCGTGGTGCACGGCCCGGACGAGCTGTGCATCGCCGTCGTCACCGACCCCGAGCGGCGGGCCGAGTGGGAGTGGGCCAAGTGGCTGCCGCACGCCCTGCACCCGACCGACACCGACGGCGCGGGCCCGGTCCGGCTGGTCGCCGGCAGCCTCGGCGAGGTCGAGCAGCTGCTCGGCGAGGAGTTCACCGGCCGTCCCGGCTTCGAGCCGGACGCCGTACCGGCCCGGGACGAGCCGTTCACCGTCCTGGTCCTGGACGGCCCCGGCGCCCACTCCGGCAGCCGCGCCGCGCTGGCCGGTTACCGCAACGCCGTCCTGATCGACCTCGCCGACTCCCTGGAGTGGCGCCCGGCCCGCACCACCCTGCGGCTGCGGATCGAGGACGGCCGGCTCACCATGGTCGGCGCCGACCGCAACCGCAAGGACGTCGTCACCGACCTCGGCCGCCCCGACGGGCTCCCGCTGCCCGCGGCGACCCGCCTCGCCGCCCGGCTCGCCCGCTACCGGATCGCCGACGGCGTCGACGCCGCCGAACCGCTCGCCACCGACTTCGACCTCACCGCCCTGCTCGGCATCCCCGACCTGCACGCCCACGACGTCGAGGCCCTCTGGGCGCAGCGCGGCATCCCGCAGCGGCTGCGCGTCCCGCTCGGCCTCGGCCCGGACGGCCGGCCCGTCGACCTGGACCTCAAGGAGTCCGCCCAGGGCGGCATGGGCCCGCACGGCATGCTGATCGGCGCCACCGGCTCCGGCAAGTCCGAGCTGCTGCGCACCCTGGTGCTGGCGCTCGCCGTCACCCACTCCTCCGAGGTGCTCAACTTCGTCCTGGTCGACTTCAAGGGTGGTGCGACCTTCCTCGGCCTGGACACCCTGCCGCACACCTCCGCCGTGATCACCAACCTCGCCGACGAGGCCGCCCTGGTCGACCGGATGCGCGACGCCCTGCACGGCGAACTCGTCCGCCGCCAGGAGGTGCTGCGCGAGGCCGGGTACGCCTCGCTGCTGGACTACGAGACCGCGCGCGCCGCCGGCACCGCGCTGCGGCCGCTGCCCACGCTGTTCGTGGTGGTCGACGAGTTCAGCGAACTGCTGTCCGCGCACCGGGACTTCATGGAGCTGTTCGTGATGATCGGCCGGCTCGGCCGCTCGCTCGGCGTGCACCTGCTGCTGGCCTCGCAGCGGCTCGACGAGGGCCGGATGAGCGCCCTGGAGTCCCACCTGTCCTACCGGATCGGCCTGCGCACCTTCTCGGCGATGGAGAGCCGCGGCGTGCTCGGCGTCCCGGACGCCTACCAGCTGCCCTCCCAGCCCGGCAACGGCTTCCTGCGCAGCGACATCTCCACCCTCACCCGGTTCAAGGCCGCGTACGTCTCCGGCCCGTACCGTCCCAAGCGCCGTGCCGCCCAGCAGGCCGCCATCGCCGGGCAGGTCGTCGCGTACGGCACCGAGTACGTGATGCCCCGGCAGCTGCCGGTGGCGGCGGCCGAGACCGAGGAGGAGCAGGTCTCGGCCGGCTCGCTGCTGGAGATCGCGTCCGGCCGGCTCCGCGACGCCGGGCCGCCCGCCCACCGGGTCTGGCTGCCGCCGCTGGACGTCCCGCCCACCCTCGACGAGCTGCTGCCGCCGCTCGTACCGCACCCCGAGCGCGGCCTCACCACCGAGGACCGGGCCCGGCACGGCACCCTCGGCCTGCCGGTCGGCGTGGTCGACCGCCCCTTCCACCAGCTGCGCGACCTGCTCACCGCCGACCTCTCCGGCGCCGGCGGCCACGTCGGCATCGCCGGCGCCCCGCAGAGCGGCAAGAGCACCCTGCTGCGCACCCTGATCACCGGGCTCGCGCTCACCCACACCCCGCGCGAGGTCCAGTTCTACTGCCTGGACTTCGGCGGCGGCACGCTCTCCGCGCTGCGCGGCCTGCCGCACGTCGGCGGAGTCACCGGCCGGCACGACGGCGAGCGGGTGCTGCGGACCGTGGCCGAGGTCAACGGGATCATCACCCGCCGGGAGAAGTACTTCGCCGAGCTCGGCATCGACTCCGTCGCGTCCTTCCGCCGCCGCCGGGCCGCGGGCGAGCTGCCCGACGAGACGCACGGCGACGTCTTCCTGGTGGTCGACGGCTGGAACACCCTGCGCCAGGAGTTCAACGACCTCGTCCAGCCGCTCACCCTGATGTCCCAGCGCGGCCTCAACTACGGCGTCCACCTGGTCGTCGGCACCACCCGCTGGGGCGAGATCACCGGCGGCCTGCGCGACCAGCTGCAGACCCGCTTCGAGCTGCGGCTCGGCGACTCCGTCGACTCGATGATCAACATGCGGGCCGCCGCCAAGGTGCCCAAGCTGCCCGGCCGCGGCCTCACCGACGAGCAGCTGCACTTCCTCTCCGCACTGCCCAGGATCGACGGCTCCGGGAACACCGACGACCTCGGCGAGGGCGTCGCCGACCTGGTCGACGCCGTCGCCGCGCACTGGACCGGGCCGCGCGCCCCCGAGGTGCGGATGCTGCCGCTCGTCCTGGACGCCGAGCGGCTGCCCGCCCCCGAGGGCCGGCTGCGGGTGCCGATCGGCCTGGAGGAGACCGAGGTCTCGCCGCTGTGGCACGACTTCGAGGAGAACCCGCACCTGCTGGTGGTCGGCGACAGCGAATCCGGCAAGACCAACCTGCTGCGGCTGATGATCAAGGCCATCACCACCGCCTACACCCCGGCCGAGGCCAGGATCATGCTGGTCGACTACCGGCGCGGCCTGTACGACGCGGTGCCGGAGGAGTACCGGCTCGGCTACGCGGTGGCCGTCGACAAGCTCCGCCAGATCGTGGACGGCGCGTCCCGGGCGATGAAGAACCGCGTCCCGCCCGCCGACATCACCCCCGCCCGGCTCAGGCTGCGCGACTGGTGGACCGGCCCCGAGCTGTTCATCCTCGTCGACGACTACGACCTGGTCGGCTCGGGCAGCGGCGGCCACCCCTTCAACGTGCTGCTGGAGGACCTCGCCCAGGGCACCGAGATCGGCCTCCACGTGGTCGTCGCGCGCGGCGCCAACGGCATCGGGCGGTCGCTGGGCGACCCGCTGATCCGCAAGCTCCAGGAGGTCAACTCGCCCACCCTGCTGATGTCCTGCCCGCCCTCCGAGGGCTACCTGTTCGGCAACCTCAAGCCCCGCCAGTTCCCGGCCGGCCGCGGCCTGTACATCACCCGGCGGCGGACCGTACAGGTGCAGACCGGGCAGCTGGCGGAGGAGGAGTGATGGGCGCCTCGACGCTGCGGGCGCTCGGCCCGCACTACGTGATCGCACCGCCCGGCGCGGAGGCGCACGGACTGGCCGAGGCACTGGCGCCGGTACGCGCCGAGCCGCGGGCCCTGCTGCTCCTCGCCGCCGCCGAGGACGCGGCGCCCGTGCTGCTGGCCTCGCTGGACGAACTCGCCCGGGCCGCGCGCGAACGCGACGCCGACGTGCTGGTGCTGGCCGCCTCCGGGCTGGCGGCGCTCGGCCCGGACGGCCGCCGGCCCGCCGAACTGCTCGCCAGGCGCTGCGGGTTGACGGTCGTCGCGCCGGACGCGGTGGTCAGCGTCGAGCCGGACGGCACCCTGCCGGCCGTGAACGGGACGTGGTGGCGCTGCCGGCCCGGCGGGGGAGCGGAACCGCTCGGCAGCCGCTGGCCCGCCGCCGCGACCATCACCCCGCTGGCCGGCGGGGTGTTCTGGGTCACCGAGGCGCCGGTGGGGCCCGCCCTGCCCGCCGTACTGGAGCGGGCCGCCGCACCGCGGGACGGGCTGCTGCTGATCATCGGCGAGCCGGCCGGACCGCTGCCCAGCGGCGCCCAACTGGCCAACGCGGCGGTGCTGCTGCAGGAGACGGCCGGACGGGCGGACCACCTCGTGCTGAGCGCGCCGTGGGCCGCACCGGTCGAACTCATCGAACTGGCGGCGGTGTTGGCGGCCTCGCTCGGACAGGAGGTGCGGGCGGCGATCGGCGTGCCGGTGAGTGCGGCGGGGGCCGCCGGGCCCGACGTGCGGACCGTCCACGTGGCGGCGGACGGCGGCGAGGGCTGGGAACCGTACCTCACCGAGCTGGTCGCCCGCCCGAGCGAACGCACCGTCACCGCCGTCGGCTGGCGCACCCGACCCGACCTGCCCCCGGCCCCCGGGACGGCCCGCTACCCGGCCTTCCCCGGCTGGGAGCTGGAGGCGGTGGCGGCCGGACTGTGGCTGCGCCCGGCCGCCGCCGTGGACCGCGGACCCCGGCTGCGCCGGCCGGACCCGGCGCGGCCGGTGCTGGTCGTCGGCACGCCGGGCCGGCCGGTGCCGGAGACGGTCTGGGACCACCTCGGTGCGCTGCTGGGCTCGCTCCCGACCGGGGCGGCGCGGCTCGCGCTCGCGGTGGCGGGGATGCTGGACGTGGAGTCGGCGGCGGTGGGGCGGTTCTGCGCGCGGCTGTACGGGCTGGACTGGATCGGGGCGGAGTCGGTGGCGGCGGGTGCGGTGGTGGAGCCGTGGCCCCGGGCCGAGGCCGAGGCCGAGGCCGAGGCCGAGGTCGAGGCTGCGGTGGAGCCGGAGCCGGAGCCGGAGCCGGAGCCGGTGCCTGCGCCCGTGGCCGTGCCCGATCCCGATCCCGAACCGGTGACGGTGCCGGCGCCCGCCGCCAGGGTGTCGACCTCGGGCGGGGCCTTCGTGGCGGAGACCTCGGGGGAAACCAGCGAAGGAACAATATTGCTCCCTGAGGCGATCGGCGAGGAGCCCGAGGCGGCCCCCGAAGCCCCGACCCCCGAGGCAGGCCCGGCTCCCGAGCCCGAGCCCGAGCCGGTCCCCGAGCCCGAGCCCGAGCCGGTCCCCGAGCCCGAGCCCGACCCGGTCCCCGAACCCGAGCCGGTCCCCGAGCCCGAGCCCGACCCGGTTCCCGAACCCGTGACACCGGTGGCGCCCGTGACGCCCCCGCCCCCGCCCGTGACGCCCCCGCCCGTGACGGCGGCGGACCCCGCCACCCCCGCCGAGGACGGCGCGGCCCTGGCCGCCCGACTCGGCCCCGCCTACCAGCGCCTGGCGCGGCGGGCCGAGGACGTCGCCTCTCGGCTGCCCGCCCTGCGCGCCCGGGCGGAGGAGGGCGAGCAGGGCCCCGAACTGGTCGCCGTCCTGCTGCAGCACGGCGACTGCGGCCCGCTGGCCCCGCGCGCCGAACTCCTCGCGGCGGCCCGGTCCGGCGCGCCCGGCCCCTACGGCCCGTACCTGCGCTGCCTGGCCGCGGGCCTGCGGCGGCTGCCCAGCCACTACGGCGGCGTGCTGGTCGCGGGCCCGGCGCAGGACTGCGACCTCGCCGCGTACGCCCCGGGCGCGGTGCTGACCGAGCGGGCCCCGGTGACCGGCCTGGCGGCGCCCGGAGCGGATCTGGGGGAGGACATCGGGATCGAGTTCGCCATCTGGTCCGTCAGCGGCCGCCGCAGCTCGGCCTTCGGCGGTCCGGGCGACCAGCCGACGGTGATCTTCGCCCCGGGCACGGAGTTCGAGGTGGTCGAGGTCGAGCCGGCCGCCCCGGAGGAGGGCCGTCCGGCCCGGGTGCTGCTCCACGAGATCGGCGGCGTCCGCCCGGGCCCGGACCGGCTGCGCACCTGGCTCGCCCGCCGCGACGCCGTCGCCCCCGCCGACCGCGTCCGCCCCGCCGACCCCTCCCGCTACGCCCTGGACCTGGGCGCCGCCTGACGGTCGATCGTTCCTAGAGGTCGAACAGCGCGTCCTGCGGCTCGGGATCGGGTGCGAGCACGGCGCGCGGGCGCCTGACGGCCTGGCGCCACTTCGTGCCGCCGGGCGCCTCGTCCCAGAGCTCGGCGAGCTCGGACCCCCCGGCGACCACGCGGTCGAGTGCCTCGACGGCGAGCGGCCGCAGGTCGGTGGCGAGGACGGGAAGCGCCCCGCGCGTGCCCCGGTGAACCCCGGGCCGCCGGTCGGCCGTCGGACGGAACGTAGGGCTGTGGTGATCGGCAGGAGGAGTACGGGGATGGGCGAGACGGTGAACGGCGGGTTCCGGCTGGCGGCGGTGTTCGACGCGGTGGATCCGGTGACCGGGCCCGGGTTCGCACCGGACCGGCCGCGGCTGGCGGCGGGGGCGGATCGCGAGGCCGTCGCCCGGTACCTGCGGGCCGGGGCGACGGTGCTGCTGACGCCGATGCTGATGGACGACGTGGTCGACCCGGGGCGGCGCGGCGTCGTGCCGATGGGCTTCCGCACCGACGGCCGGTGGATCTGGACCGACACCGTGACGTACTACCTGGAGGAGTACGGGCTGGCGCCCGACCCCGAGTTGCTCGCCCACGTGCGCGAGCAGCTCGACGAGCCGTGGACGCAGCCCTCGGCGGCGGTGCTGGAGCAGGCCGTGTCCTTCGTGCTGTCCCCGCCGGAGGCGGCCGCGGAGCCGGTCTGGACGGTCGGGACCTGAAGCGCGCCGGCCGGCCGAACCGGTCCGGCTGAACCGGTTCGGCCACGCGGGCCGTAGCTCCCCACAGGAGTGTCGTCGAACGCAGGGGATGCATGGTGGGCGAGGAGCAGCGCGGCGAGCCGGAGCGGAGGGCGGGCGGCTTCCAGCTCCCGGCGGTGAACTGGGCGTTGGCGGCCGAGGCGGACCCCGGGGAGCCGGCGGAGCCGGCGCAGGAGCCCGCGAGCGCCGCGACGGCGGTGCTCCCGGTGCCGTCGGGTGCCGGTGCGGGTGCCGGTGCCGCGGGCGCCGCGACGGGCGGGGCACGGACCGGACCGAAGCCCGAGGCCGGACCGAAGCCCGAGGCCGAGGCGGAGCCCGAGTCTGCGGCGCCGACGGGTATCGGGCCGGCGCCGCTGCCGTCCCCCGTCGCGGCCTCGACCGCCCCCGGGGCGCCCGAGGCGGTGGCACTCGCCGCCGTCGCGTCCGCCGAGCCGGCCGGTGACGGCGCCACGGACCCGGGGCCGCGCCCCGGCCGGGTCTCCCGGCCGATGATCGCCGCGGCCGTCGCCGTCGGCCTGGTACTGGTCGGCACCTCCGTGGTGGTCACCCAGCTCGGCGGCAACGACCCCAAGCACGGGCCCGCCCAGGCCGACGTCCCGCCCGGCTACGGGCAGGGCGGCGGGGACGGCGGCAACGGCTACGTCCCCGGCTTCGACGAGCACGGCGGCACCGGCGGGGGCGCCGCGCCGGACGGGCAGCCGGGTGCGGTGGTCCCGCTGCCCGACGGTTCGGCCGCACCCTCGCCGGGCGACCAGGCGGCCTCGGCTCCCAACGGCGCCGTCGTCCCCAACGGCGCCGGCGGCACCGGTGCGGCCGCCCGTCCCGGGGGCGGCGCGGCCAACCCCGCCCCGGGCGGCGGAACCGACCGCTCCCAGGGCGGTGCGGCGGCCGCCTCGGGCGGCGCGGCCTCCGGCGGCACGGGTGGTGGCGGCGCGGCCAACCCGGCCCCCAACCAGCCCCCGGCGAACCCGCCGGCCGCGCCGCCACCGGCGGCCCAGCAGCCCGCGCCGCCGCCGGCCGCCGCCAAGCCGCCGGCACCGGTCACCGTGATCGCCGGCCCGTACTGCTCAAGCGGCGGCCAGTACAAGCCCAACGGCTGGTACGACCAGGGCACCAAGGGCTGGCGCAACAACTCGGGCGGCTACAGCGGCGACGGCTGCAACGGCACGTACGCCTCGATGCCGATGTCCGGCGACGCGAACAAGGACGACAACAGCAACTCGGTGGTCTGGACCTTCACCGTGGACAAGGTCAGCAGCTGCACCCTGTCCGTCTACATCCCGGCCAGCGGCGACGTGAAGCAGGTCGGCGGCAACCCCAGCCTCTACACGGTGCAGAGCGGTGGCGGCCAGATCGGCTCGTTCTCCATCAACCAGACGGCCAGCCGGGGCAGTTGGGTGAACCAGGGCCCGTTCTCCTACCGCGGCCCGATCTCGTTGACGCTGCACAGCCGCGGCCTGGACTGGTCGGGCAGCACCGAGACGTTCGCCCACCACGCCGCCAGCGCCGTCCGCGCCACCTGCACGGCCTGACCCCGCCCGACCCCCCGCCCCCCGAACCACCGAACCCCTGAACCACCGAACAACAACGCCCCACGACGAAGGGAACCCCAGGCATGTCGCGCCCGGTGCTGACGGTCTGCGCGGAGCAGCGGGAGCCCGGCTCCTACCGCACGATCGGCGAAGCCCTCCAGGCTGCCCGCAGCGGCGCGGTGATCTCGGTCCGCCCCGGCCGGTACGACGAGAACCTGGTGCTCACCAAGGTGGTGAGCATCACCGCCGAGGACGTCCGGGGCAGCGTGCGGATCAGTCCCCGCCGCGGTTCGGTGGTCCAGGTGCTCACCGAGGCCGTCCAGCTCACCGGCCTGGTGCTCCAGGGGCAGGACGACGACCTGCCCGCCGTCGACGTCCCGCGCGGCCAACTGGCCATGCAGGACTGCGAGGTGATCGGCAACGCGTGGACCGCCGTGCTCACCCGCCAGCAGGGCGAACTCGCCATGCGCGGCAGCCGGGTGACCAACCCGGCCGGAGCCGGGCTGGTGGAGACCTCCACCGGCACCAGCGTGATCGAGGACAGCGTCATCGAGCACCTGGGCACCTCGGCCGTGGTCATCGGCGAGCGGGCCAACCCGACCGTCCGGCGCTGCGTGCTGCGCGACGCGCGCGGCAACGGCCTGTGCGCCAACGGCGAGGCGCGCGGCCTCGTCGAGGACTGCGAGATCTCCGCCACCGACAAGCCCGCCGTCGCCCTGGAGGAGCAGAGCACCACCCGGCTGCTGCGCACCGAGATCCGGGACAGCGCGCTCGGCGTCTTCATCGGCTCCACCGCCCGGGTCGTGCTGGAGGACTGCACCGTCACCGCCGTGCGCGCCCACGGCTACGTCCTCACCAACGGCACCGACCCGCTGCTGCGCCGCTGCCGCGCCGTCCGCCCCCAGGGCCACGGCCTGCACATCGCCGGCCGGGCCCGGGGCACCCTGGAGGACAGCGAGGTGACCGCCCCCGCCCTGGCCGGCATCCACGTCGGCGAGTCGGCCGGGCCCAGCCTGGTGCGGGCGGTGGTGCGCGACGCCGGGACGGACGGCGTCGAACTCACCGGGGAGAGCGCCGCCGAGTTCGACCGCCTGGAGGTCCGGGACGCGGCCGGCGTCGGCATCGTGGTGCGCGACGGCGCCAACCCGCTGCTGCGCCGCAGCACCGTCACCGCCGCCGGCGGCCACGGGATCGAGGCGCTGCGCGACGGGCGCGGCCGGCTGGAGGACGTCACCGTCGTCGACGCCGGTGGGCACGGGGTGCGGATCGCCGACGGGGCCAACACCTACCTCGGTGGCAGCCTGGTGCGCGGCAGCGGATCCTGCGGGATCTCGATCGGCGCCGAGGGCATCGTCACCCTGCGCGACGTCGAGTCCGCCGACAACGCCCTGGACGGCGCCGAGGTCGAGCACGGCGGCGACCTGACCGCCACCCGCACCCGGCTGCGGACCAACCGGCGGCACGGGCTGCACCTGCGGTCCGGCGCCCGCGCCACCCTGACCGCCTGCCAGCTCAGCGACAACACCGTGGACGGGCTGCGCTCCGACTCCGTGGAGCCCGTGCGGCTCACCGACTGCGTGGCCGCCGAGAACCAGGGCGCCGGGCTGCGGCAGACCGAGCCGACCGACCGTCTCGCCGTGGAGAACCTCGACAGCCGGGACAACCGCTCTCCGGACGCCCACGGCGCGGCGGCCGTCGCCACCACCGAGCCCGGCGCGGCCCCCGCCGGCGACGGGTCGGACGCCCCGGCCGAGGGCGCCGCGGCTCCCGCCCCGGCCGCACCGCAGGGCCCGCAGGCCGTCCTCCAGACCCTGGTCGGGCTGCAGGGCGTCAAGGAGCAGGTCGCCACCCTGGTCAACCTCAACAAACTGGCCCGGCGCCGGGAGCAGGCCGGGCTGCCCGCCCTGCCGATGAGCCGGCACCTCGTCTTCGCCGGCCCGCCCGGCACCGGCAAGACCACCGTCGCCCGGCTCTACGGCGCGATCCTCGCCGAGCTCGGCGTGCTGCGCAGCGGCCACCTGGTCGAGGTCGCCCGGGCCGACCTGGTCGCCTCGATCATCGGCGGAACGGCCCTGAAGACCACCGAGGTGGTCAAGGAGGCGCTCGGCGGGGTGCTGTTCATCGACGAGGCGTACACCCTGTCGGCGGGCTCCGGCGGCACCGGACCGGACTTCGGCCGCGAGGCCATCGACACCCTGGTCAAGCTGATGGAGGACCACCGCGACGACCTGGTGGTGATCGTCGCCGGGTACGAGGCCGAGATCCGCGAGTTCCTGGCCTCGAACCCGGGCCTGGCCTCCCGGTTCAGCCGCACCGTCGAGTTCCGGAACTACAGCGACGAGGAGCTCACCACGATCGTCGAGCACGCCGCCGCCGGGCACGGCTACGAACTCGTCGAGGGCACCCGGGAGGCGCTCGCCGCGCACTTCGACCGGATGCCCAAGGGCGCCGACTTCGGCAACGGCCGGGCCGCCCGCAAGGTGTTCGAGGAGATGGTCGACCGGCAGGCCTCCAGGCTCGCCGAACTGGAGCACTTCGACAACGAGGCGCTCACCCGGCTGCTGCCCGCCGACGTGGGCGAGCAGGCCGCCGCCGACGAGGCGAAGGCCGACGAACCCGGCCTGCTCGACCGGCTGCGCGCCATGGTCGGCCTCGCCGCCGCCAAGGAGCAGGTCGAGGACCTGGTCAACCTGACCCGGCAGACCCGGCGCCGGGTCGAGGCCGGGCTGCCCGCCGCCACCATCAGCCACCACCTGGTGTTCTCGGGCCCGCCCGGCACCGGCAAGACCACCGTCGCCCGGCTGTACGGCGAACTCCTCGCCGAACTCGACGTGCTGCCCTCGGGCCAGCTGATCGAGACCGCCCGCGCCGACCTGGTCGGCCGCTACATCGGCCACACCGCCCAGCTCACCCGGGACGCCTTCGAACGCGCCCGCGGCGGCGTGCTGTTCATCGACGAGGCGTACACCCTGACGCCCCGCAACGGCTCCGGCGGGGACTTCGGGCAGGAGGCCGTCGACACCCTGATGAAGCTGATGGAGGACCACCGCGACGAGGTCGTGGTGATCGTGGCCGGATACCAGGAGGAGATGCGCGGCTTCCTCGCCTCCAACCCCGGCCTGGCGTCCCGGTTCTCCCGGGAGATCACCTTCGACCACTACGCGGACGACGAACTCGTCACCATCGTCCGGGTGCAGGCCGAGGCCGCCGGCTACACCTGCACCCCGGAGACCCTGGCCGCGCTCGGCACGCTGTTCGCGGCCGTCCCGCGCGACCGCTCCTTCGGCAACGGGCGGTTCGCCCGGCAGGTGCTGGAGGCGATGATCACCCGGCAGGCGGGCCGGCTGTCCCGGCTGGACATCGCGGACCTCGACGAGCTCAGCCTGCTGCTGCCGCAGGACATCCCGGCCGAGCGGATCGGCAGCCTCGCATGAAGCGGGCGCCCCTGGCCCGGGCGGTGGCCGCACCGCTCCTGGCCGGGCTGCTGCTGCCCGTGGCGGGCCCGGCCGCCGCCGACACGCCCGCCGGCCCCGACGCCCTGCCCGGCGTCAGCCAGCAGCGGCGCGACGCGAGCGGCCGGTCGGCCGGCTGCCTGCCGCCGTCCACCAAGGGCACCCAGCTCACCCCCTGGCCGCAGACCTTCCTGAGGCCCGACCGGGTCTGGCCGCTCAGCCGCGGCGAGGGCGTCACCGTCGCCGTCCTCGGCTCCGGGGTCAAGGACGGCAGCGGCCTGCTGGCCGGCCGACTCGACCTGGCCCAGCTGCCCGGCGGCCCCGACCCCGCCCAGGACTGCGTCGGCCACGGCACCTTCCTGGCCGGCCTGATCGCCGCCGACCAGCGCGAGGGCGCGGGCTTCGCCGGCCTCGCGCCGCGCGCCCGGATCCTCGCCGTCCCGGTCACCAACGAGGCCGGAACCCCCTCGGCGGACCTGCTGGCCCAGGGCATCACCGCGGCCGCCGACCGCGGCGCGCGGGTCATCGCGGTCGGGGTGGCGCTGCCGAACGGCACCGACGCCCTGGCCGCCGCGGTCCGCGCGGCGCGCGGCAAGGGCGCGCTGATCGTCGCCCCGGCCGCACCCGACACCGTCCCGACCGACGGCTCCGGAACCGCCAAACCCGTCCCGGCGGTCTACCCGGCGGCCTACCCCGAGGTGCTCGCCGTCCGCGACCTCGCCCCCGGCGGCGCGCTCCCGGACGGCCCCTCGGCTGTCCCGGTCGGCGGCCGGGTCGACCTCGCGGCCCCGGGCGACGCCGTCACCGGCCCCGGCCCGGCCCCCGGCGGCTACTACACCGGCGCCGGCCCCAGCTTCGCCACCGCCTTCGTGGCCGGCACCGCCGCCCTCGTCCTCGGCTACCGCCCGGACCTGACCGTCGACCAGCTGACCCAGCGCCTGGAAGCCACCGCCTACCGCAGCCCCGACCCCCAGTACGGCCACGGCACCGTCGACCCCGTCGCCGCCGTCACCCGCCTCGCGGCCCCCGGCGCCCCGGCCCCGCCGACCGCGGCCGCCGCCCCCACCATGCCCCCCGTCCCGCCCCCCAGCGACGCCGGCCACCGGGCGGGTCTGATCGCGCTGTCCTTCCTCGCCCTCGTCGCCCTGGTCGCGGCGGCGGGCGCGGTGGCCCCCCGCGCCCGCGCCCGGGGCTGGCGCCCGGGCCGGGCGGAGGAGAGCTGACGGGTCGGCCTGGACCGCGGGGGAAGGCCTCCTCGTGAGTGGGTGAGGCGGTGCCCTGCGGCGGATCGCCGTCCTCTTCCCGGCCTCCAGGCCTCCCGGCGCCCGCCGGGAGGCCTGGAAGAGGCGTGGCCTGCGCCCGTCCGGTAGGGCGCGGGCGGGCGGTGGGTCGCTCCTTCTGCGGCCTCCCTCAGCCCCGGCGTTCGGCCATGGCGTCGCCGATGAGGGCGGCGAGTTCGAGGTAGTCGAGGCGGGCCCGGGGGCGCAGGGCGGCGGGGGCCGCCTGGGGGCGGCCCGGGAGGGGGAGGGCGAGGGCGCCGCGGCAGCGGGTGCGGAAGTGGGGGAGGAGGTCGCGGCCGGCGACCGGGCGGTCGGTGGGCGGGGCGGGGGTGAAGACGGCGGTCGCCCCGCGGGCCAGCCGGTCGTGGCCGAGGGCGGTGAGGTGGTCGAGGAGGGCTTCGGTGGTGCGGGCGCCGTCGGCGCTGGCCGGGGCGCAGAGGATCAGCTGGTCGGCCCGGTCGACGGTGGCGAGCTGGACCTCGGCCGGGGCGCCGGTGGTGTCGGCGAGGACGACCGGGTAGTGGCCGCGGGCCTCGTCGAGGGCCTCCCGCAGGGCGGCCGGGTCGGGTCGTACGGATCGCAGTACGAGCCGGCCGCCGGTACGGCACTCGCTCCCGGCGGGCCCGGCGGTGGACAGGACGAGCACCGGGTCGGCCCGGTGCTCGGCGAGCAGGGCGCCGAGGACGGCGGCGGCCCCCTCGGCGGGGCCGCCCAGGACGGCGATCCGGTGGCAGGCCCGCAGCGGCACCCGGACGCGTTCGACCAGGCGCCGCCGCCGTGCCTCCCCGCCGCCGGGCAGGACGAGCCGCAGGGCGCGCGGGAGGTCCGTGCCGGGGCGTTGTGCGGGCGGGTCGGGCAGCGGTCCGGGGGCCGCGCCGGTGTCGGTGCCCCGGGCCGGCGGCTCCGCCGGAGGGACGGCCGAGGGCGCCGCCGAGGGGGGTTCGGCGGTCAGGGCGCGGGTGAACAGCTGCCGTTCGGCGGGCGGGATGAGGACGGTGCCGAGCGGGTCGAGCGGGCGCCGGGGCAGCAGGGCGACCGGCTCGGGCCAGGCGGCGGGCGAGTAGTCGGGTGCGGCCGGGGTGGTGCTGCCCGCGCCCGCGGTGCCGTCGGAGAAAGCCATCGGATGACCTCCCGGTCCAGGGTGCGCCGGGCCGGTGCCTCCGGTCCGGCCGGCCCGTACAGCCGGGAGTACGGCTGAAGGCGCCCCTCCGGTTCACTGAACCGCCCTCGGTGGGGGGCCCGTTGAGCGGGGCAGGGTGCACGGAGCACCCCTGGTCGCATCGGGAGGTCCGCATCGGAAAACCCTCCGCCCCACCGGCTACCGATCGGTACCGTCATCCGGTGGCACCCGGCGCCTGCCGAGTGCCACCGAGTCGGAAGGAGCGTGAGTCCCGTGAACGGGACGGGGGAGGGACGCGGCATGGCCGCGGACGGGCCGGAGGCGCGGGAGTTCGTCGCGGCCCTGGTGCGGGCCGGGGCGCTGAGCGCGGACGGGCCGGCCGCGCTGGCGGTGCCCGAGGCGGAGGCGGAGGAGGTGATCGCGGTCGCCCGACGGCTGGCGCTGCGCGTGGTGCCGGAGGGCCGGTGGTGGCCGCGGCCCGCGACGGCGCTGCTGGACATGGCGACGGCGCTGGTGGTGGACGAGCACCCGTCGGCCCCGCGGTGGTCGGCGGCGGAGCGGCAGCGGCTGACGGGCTGGGTCGCGGTGCTGATCGAGCACCGGGGCGAGGACGGGGTGCAGGAGCTGCTCCGGGCGCTCGGCGGGGGCTGAGACCGCCGGGCCCGGGCGGTCGGGGCGCCGTCCGGGCGGCGGCGCGGGCGCCGCGGCTCACGGCCGCTAACGACCGGCCAACAGTCGTCGGCGCCCGCCAACAGTGGCACCCGGGACCGGTCCGAGTGCCCCGGGCGGGGGCGTTGGTGCTGCCTTGGTGCGGACTTGGCGGCCTCCGGCAGTGTGCTGTTGCAGCCACCGCCGGGGGATGTCCGGTCGCTGCCCAGCACGCCCTGCCCGTGCTGCGCCCCTGCCCGACCTGAGAGGTAGCGCGTGTCGAAGCCGTCCGTCGCCCAGCCCACGTCCGTCACCCCGTCGTCCGAGGGTCCGGCGGACGCGCCGGAAGGCGTCACCGCCCCGGCCCGTCCGACCCTCGACCCGGACACGCTCGCCGAGATCCACCGGCTGCACGGCGGCTACCTGCTGCGCGCGCTGCTGCGGGCCACGGGCGGGGACCGCGGCAAGGCCGAGGACATCCTCCAGGAGACCCTGCTGCGCGCCTGGCAGCACCCGGAGGCGCTGTCCGCCGGGCCGGAGGCGAGCCGGCCCTGGCTGTTCACGGTCGCCCGCCGGATCGCGATCGACCACTACCGGATGGCCGCCGCCCGCGCCAAGGAGGTGATCGGCGAGCCGATGGAGGACCGGCCGGTCGCCGACGACCCCTACGAGCGGGTGGTGGTGGCCCGGGACATCGCGCTGGCGCTGCGCCGGGTGCAGAAGCACCACCGCGAGGTGCTGGTCGAGCTGCACCTCAAGGACCGCTCGGTGCTGGAGGCCTCGGCCCGGCTGGGGGTGCCGCCGGGGACGGTCAAGTCCCGCAACTTCTACGCGATCCGGGCGCTGCGCCCGGTGCTGGCGGCGGAGCACGGGTACGCCCCGACGGAGCGCGGGGCCGCCTCGGCCGCGGGCTGACCGGGCCGCCGTCCCGTCGGGCGGCACGGGCCGCCGGCCGGCCTCCGCCAGGGCCGGCCGCCGCCCGGGTCAGTCGTCCGCCGGCCGCCGCCCGGTACGGAGCTTGAGCGACGCCTCCAGGCCGGTGGTGAACCCGCTCCGGTAGCCCGCGCGCCGGTCGTGCGAGCGGAAGCGCTCCAGCGCCGAGCGCAGCCTGGCACCCACCTCCGGTTCCCGGCCCCGGGCCGACAGGTGGGCGGCGTAGGACTGTTCGGCCAGGGCGTGCAGGTACAGCAGGCCGGCCTCCTCGCACGCGGCGAGCAGCCGGTGCCAGGCGAGGTCGGCGGCGACGTCGCGGACGGTCGGCGGGAGGGCCTGCGCCTCGGTCAGCAGCGACCAGAGGTGGACCTGGGTGACGGGCGTGGCCGGCAGCAGCTCCCGGGCCTCGCGGGACCGGCGCTGGGCGCCCTCCCGGTCCCCGACGGCCAGGCTCACCCAGCCCTGGTGCACCTTGGCGTCGACCAGCCGCCGGCGGTCGCCGGACTCCAGCGCGAGCGCGGTGGCGCCGGCCGCCAGCCGTTCGGCCTCGGCGCCGTGGCCGAGCATCGCGGTGACCATGGCCAGCGTGGCGAGCGCCCGGACGTGCGCGGACACGGCCGCGGGCCCGGTCCCGGACTCGGCGGCGGCCACCGCCCGCCGGGCCGCCTCCGCGGACTCCTGCCGGCGTTCCAGCGCGACCAGGGCCTGCGCCCGGCAGTTGAGCAGCAGGGCGAGCGCGACCGGGTCGCCGCACCGTTCGGCCGCCGCCTGCCCGAGCCGGGCGCAGGCGAGCCAGTCGGTGAAGCGGCCGGCGCCGTAGTAGAGCGAGCCGCAGGTCAGCGCGAGCCGCCAGGCGCGGGCCGGGTCGGTGTCGGGGGAGGCGACCAGCGCGGAGACCGCCGGCTCCTCGGCGTCGAACCAGTCGAGCGCGGTGCGGATGTCGACGGCGGCCAGCAGGGACTGCGCCGGGCCGGCGGGCGGGGCGGTGTCCTCCTGGCCGGGGTCGAGGAAGGAGCCGCAGTGCCGCAGGGCCGTGAGGTAGTGGTCGGCCAGGCGTTCGCGCAGCAGCCGCCGGTGCCGCTCGGGCCGTTCGGCGAGCAGCCCGGCGCCGTAGCGCCGGACCAGGTCGGTACGGACGTGGCGCCCGGGGGCGGTGCCGGTGAGCAGGTGGTGGGAGGTCAGCTCGCCGAGCGCCCGGTGGGCGGTGGCGGTGTCGCTGCCGAGCAGCGCGGCGCTCGCCGAAGCGTCCAGCTCGCGGCCGGGGTGGGCGGCCTGGACGGTCAGCAGTTCGGCCGCGGGTTCGGAGAGCCGGCGGTGGGTCAGCCGGAGCCGGCCCGCGACGGAGAGCGTGCCGTCGGCGTCCAGGGCGGCCAGCCCGGTCCGCTCGTCGGCGAGTTCGGCGACCAGCCCGGCGATCGTCCAGTCCGGCCGGGTGGCCAGCCGGGCGGCGGCGATCCGCAGGGCGAGCGGCAGACGGTCGCAGAGCCCGGCGAGCCGGGCGGCGGCCTCCGGCTCGGCGCGCAGCCGCTCGGGCGTCAGCGCGCGCTCCAGCAGGTCCAGGGCGTCGTCCTCGGGCAGTGCGGCCAGGCGCAGCAGGGTCGCTCCCTCCAGTGCGACCAGGCCCTCCAGCGCGCCCCGGCCGGTGACCACGGCGGTGCCGGCCGGGCCCGCGGGCAGCAGGTCGGCGACCTGGTCGGCGTCGGCGGCGTCGTCCAGCAGCACCAGCAGCCGCCGGCCCCCGGTGCGTTCGCGGTAGAGCGCCGCCCGGGCGGCGCGCCCGGCGGGGATGCCGTCCTGCGGCACGCCGAGCGCGCGCAGGAAGCCGGCCAGGACGGCCTCGGGCCGGGCCGGGCCGTCCGGGGCGAGGCCGTGCAGCTCGGCGTGGAGCAGGCCGTCCGGGAAGCGGTCGGCGACCCGGTGCGCCCAGGCGGTGACCAGCGCGCTCTTGCCCACCCCGGCCGGGCCGACCACCAGCACCGGGCCGTCCCCGGCCCGGCCGCCCCCGTCGGGGCCCGGCCCGCAGGCCCGGTCGAGACGGGCCAGGTCGCCGGTGCGGCCGACGAAGTCCGGTTGGCGACGCGGTAGTTGGCGCGGAACCAGCGGGACCGGCGGGGCCGGCGGGGTCTGCGGCGCCGGCTCGGCGGCCGGGGGAGCGGCGGCCGGCGGCTCCACCGTGCGGTCGTCGGCCAGCACTTCGGCGAGCGCCGCCCGCAGCGCCGGGCCGGGGTGGATGCCCAGCTCCTGGGCGAGCCGCATCCGGGCCTGGTGGTAGGCGGTCAGCGCCTCGGCGGGCCGGCCCGCCTGGTGCAGGCAGCGCATCAGCAGCGCCACCAGTTCCTCGCGCAGCCCGTCCGTCCGGACGCCCTGCTCCAGCACCGGCACGGCCGACGCCCCGGCGCCCTGGCCCAGCCGCAGCCCGGCCCAGCGGAGCAGGGCGGCGGTGCGGGACTGCCGCAGCCGGTCCACCGCGGCGGAGCGCAGCGGGGTGTCGGGCAGGTCGGCCAGCGCCTCGCCGCGCCACAGCCGCAGTGCCCCCTCCAGCAGCGCGACCGCCGTGGCGCAGTCGCCGTGGCCGGCCTGCCGGTCGGCGGCGCCGGTGAGTTCCTCGAAGCGCAGCGCGTCCACCTCGTCGGCCGGCCCGGCCAGCAGGTAGCCGGAGTCCCGGGTGTGCAGCTCGAACGGGGTGCCGGCGAGCACCTTGCGCAGCGCGGCGACGTGGCCCTGCACGGCCGCCCGCGCGCTCGGCGGCGGCTGCTCGTCCCACAGCAGCTCGCACAGCTGGTCCACGGTGACCAGGTGCCCCAGCCGCAGCGCCAGCAGCGCCAGCACGGCCCGCCGCTGCGCGCCCGCCACGCTCGTGAAGCCGCCTGCCCCGATCCGCAACTCCACCGGCCCGAGCAGCCGAATCCGCACCAGTACCCCCACTTCACCGCAGAACCGCGCATCACGCCCCGAAGCGGCCATCGGCCCTCGGGGTGGAGCAGTGTAGTGCGAGAAGATGTCCGGTCATGTCGGTCGGTTGTCCCTGCCCCCGGTTGACGCGTCGGGAGCGGCGGATGGTTGCGCCGGCGGGGGATCGGGCCGGAACACCGTGTCGTACCCCTCGGTTCGGCCGGGGCGCCGTGTCGTACCCCCGCGGTACGGTGCCCGAGGACGGCCCCGGACCGGTGCGAAGGGCCTGACCGGCCCTATCCTCGGTCGGGCCGGGGAGTCGAGGACGGGGGAGGGGAACGGGCGCGTGCACATCGATCTGCTCGGACCGGTGGTGGTGCGGCGGGAGGACGGGACGGCGGTGACGCCCTCGGCGCCCAAGCGCCGGGCGCTGCTGAGCGCGCTCGCCGTGCGGCTGAACCGGACGGTGGCCACCGAGGAGCTGATCGAGCTGGTCTGGGAGGGCTGCGCGCCGCCCACCGCGCGGGCCGCCCTGCAGGGCCATGTCGCGGCGCTGCGCCAGCTGCTGGACGGCTCCGGACTGGAACTCGACACCCGCGGCTCCGGCTACCTGCTGGCCGGTGAGCCCGACCGGATCGACGTGCTGCGCTTCGCCCGGTTCTGCGAGCAGGCGGGCGTGCTGCTCCCCGAGCCCGCCGGCCCGCCGCGGGGCGCCGCGCCGGACCGGGCACTGCCCCTGCTGCGCGCCGCGCTGGACCTCTGGCGCGGTCCGGCGCTCGCCGACTGCGGCTCCGCCCTGCTGCGCGAGCGGACCCTCCCGTACCTGACCGACCTGCGGCTGCGCGCCCTGGAGCTCCTGGCCGACGGCCTGCTCCGGGCCGGCCGGGGCGGCGAGCTGGCCGCCGAACTCGACGAGGCCGCCGACGGCCACCCCGCCCGGCAGCCGCTGGCCGCCCGGCTGGTGCGCTGCCTGGAGCAGGACGGGCGGAGCGCCGAGGCGCGGGAGCGCTACGAGCGGGCGGTGGCCCGGCTCAGCTGGCCGCCCGGCCCCGAACTGCGACGGGCCGGCGAGCTGGCCGGCGCCCGGCCCGCCGCCGACCGCCGGTTCGTCGGCCGGAGCGTCGAACTCGCCCGGCTGGAGCAGGTGTTGCCCGCCGCTCGGGACGGCCGGCCGATCCTGGTCACCGGGCCCGCGGGGGTCGGCAAGACCAGCCTGGTCCGGCAGTGGACGGCCCGGCGCGGCGACGCCTACTTCCCGGACGGCGTCCTCCGCGCCGAACTGCGCGGCTTCGACCCGGACGGGGCGCGCGAACCCGGCGAGGTGCTCGGGGAGCTCCTCACCGCCCTCGGCGTCGACCCGGACGCGCTGCCCGCCGAAGCCGAGGACCGCGCCCGCCGCTACCGCGAACTGATCGGCGGCCGGCGGATGCTGGTCGTCCTGGACGACGCCGCCTCCTACGAGCAGCTCGCCCCGCTGCTGCCCGACCCGCCGGCCACCGACAGCGAGCCCGCCCCGGTCGCGATCGTCACCAGCCGCAGCCGGCTGCGCCACCTGCTGGTCCGTACCGGCGGCATACCGGTGCCGCTCGGCGCGCTCGGCGCCGACGAGGCCGCCGACCTGCTCGCCCGCATCCTCGGCCCGGACCGCACGGCCGGTGAGCCGGAGGCCGTCGCCGAACTCGCCGAGCGCTGCGACCACCTGCCGCTCGCGCTGCGCCTGGCCGCCGCCCGCCTGGCCGCCCGGCCCGACTGGTCCGCGGCCGACCTCGCCGCCGAACTCGCCGACGAGCAGACCGGCCTGGCCGCCCTCTCCGGTGCCGGCGCCGGCACCGACCGCGGCCCGCTCGGCCTCACCACGGCGCTGGACCGCACGTACCGCGCGCTGGCCCCGGACGCCGCCCGGCTGTTCACCCTGCTCGGCCTGCACCCCGGCGCGGAGATCGGCACCGACACCGCCGCCGCCCTCGCCGACCTCCCGCCCGCGACCGCCCGCACCCTGCTGACCCGGCTCGACGCCGTGCACCTGCTGGAGGAGACCAGCCCCGGCCGGTACGCCCGGCGCGAGCTGGTCCGCCGCCACGCCGCCGCGCAGGCCGCCGAACTCGCCTGCGACGAGCGGTACCTGGCCCTCGACCGGTTGATCGCCCACTACCTGGACGTCACCGCGGACTGGGCGGGCGAGGGGGCGGAGGCCGGGGGCGCGGCGGCCGGGAGCAGTGGGTCGGCGGCGGCCTGGTTCCGCCGCGAGGAGAGCGCCCTGCGCGCCGTCGTGCTCTGCGCCGAGCAGAAGGGACGGCCCACCGCGGCCTGGCGACTCGCCCACCGGGTCGGCCGGTTGTACGAGACCACCGGCCACGACCGGACGCACTGGCGGGCCGTGGTCGAGGCCGGGCTGCGCGCCGCGCACGCGGACCGGGACGAGGCGGCGGTCGCCCGGCTCGGCACCGACCTCGCCGTCCTGCACGTCGACCGCGCGGCCCACCGCACCGCCGCCGACCAGTTGGAGCGGGCGGTCGACGCCGCCGACCGGGCCGGCGACGCGGCGCTGCGCCACCACTGCCGCAGCCGGGTGGCGGCCGCGCTGCTGCGGACCGGCCGGTACGAGCGGGCGGTGCCCATGCTCGGCGACCTGGTGGCCGCCGCCCGCACCCCGGCCACCGACCACCTGCTGGTCCGCGCGCTCACCGACCTCGCCGACGCGCTCGTCCTGGCCGGCGATCCCGGGCCCGCCCTGCGCCACGCCGACGAGGCGGTGCGCGCCGCCACCGCCCGCTCCGGCGGCGCCGAGGCCGTCCTCGCCACCCACAGCCGGGCCCGCGCCCTGCACGCGCTCGGCCGCCGGGACGCCGCGCTCTCGTCGGCCCGGCTCGCCGTCGCCCTCGGCCGCACCGTCGGCGACCCGGCCCTCGAAGCCCGCTCCCACGGCCTGCTCGCCGACCTGCTGGACGCCCTCGGCCGCACCGTCGAGGGCGCGGAGGCGAGACGCCTGGTGTAGGGCCGTCGCCCGCCGGGCCCTGCCCCGGCCGCCCCCGTGGCGGGAAACCGCCGCCGGAGACCGGCCGTCCGTGGCGGAAAACCGCTGATCGGCCGGCGGAACCACAGGCGGAACTATCGGCGGTCCGCTCCCGCGCAACCGCCCCCGCCTGCGTCGCCCCGCCCGCAAGCATCCCTCCTGACCTGGGCGGATATCCTGAGGGAGGGGCGACTGGGAGGAATCCGTCCGCCCGGGCATACTTCTGCCTGGAACGAACCGCCGGAGGCGACTCCAGGCAGAAGTGCGGAACTGCGCAGGACCGAGTGAGTGGGGGCGGGGCATGGCGGCCGGGGGCGGTACGGACACGGACGCGAACGAGTTCAGCTGTCTGCTGGCAGGGCACCGGGTGGTGGCGGGCCTGACCCAGGAGGAGCTCGCCGCGGCCGCCGGGGTCAGCCTGCGCGCCCTCGGGGACATGGAGCGCGGTCGCACCCGCGGCCCGCAGCGGCGCACCGTGCGGGCCCTGGCCGAGGCGCTCGGGCTGGACGGCGTGCAGGCGGAGGCGCTGGACCGGGCCGCGCAGTCCGGACGCCCGCGCGGGGTGCGGCCGGGCTCGGCGCCCGCCGGGGGCCGCGCCCGGCCCCGCCGGTCCGCCGCGCACGAGGCCGCCGCCCGTACGGACGCGCCGCGCGCCGCGGCCCCGCCGGTGCCCGCCGCCGAGACCGGCCAGAGCGCCCTCGCGCTGCCCCGCGACATCGCCGACTTCACCGCCCGCGAGGACGCCCTCGCCCTGCTCGCCCGGCTGGCCGAGGACGAGCGCCCGGCCCACCCGCGCGTGGTGCTGGTCAGCGGCCAGCCCGGCCTCGGCAAGACCTCCTTCGCCCTGCACGCCGCCCACGTCCTGGCCCCGCGCTTCCCGGACGGCCAGCTCTCGCTGGACCTCGGCGGCATGTCCTCGCAGCCGCTGCCCGCCCGGGACGCGCTCGGCCAGGTGCTGCGCGCCCTGGGCGTGGCCGATGCCGCGGTGCCCGCCGGGACGGAGGAGCGGGCCGGCCTCTACCGGGCGCTGGTGCGCGAGCGGCGGCTCGTCCTGGTGCTGGACAACGCCGCCGACGAGGGCCAGGTGCGTCCGCTGCTGCCCGGCTCCGGCCCGGCCGTGACCATCGTGACCAGCCGCAACGTGCTGCCCGGCCTGGAGTCGGTGCACCGGTTGAGCCTGGACGTGCTCTCCCCGGCGGAGGCGGCCGGACTGCTGGCCCGGATCGCCGGCCGCGAGCGGATCGAGGCCGCGCCCGACGCCACCGCCGAGCTGGCCAGGCTCTGCGGCTACCTGCCGCTCGCGCTGCGGATCGCCGGGCAGCGCCTGGTCGCCCGCCCGCAGCAGCCGGTCGCCCACCTGGTGCGCCAGCTCACCGCCGAGGAGAACCGGCTGGACCTGCTGGAGACCGGCGACCTGGCCGTCCGCCCGGCCTTCGAGCTGTCCTACCGGCGACTGCCCGCCGAGTCCCAACTGGTCCTGCGCCGCTGCGCGCTGACCGCCGGGCAGGACTTCACCGCGGAGATCGCCGCGGCCTACGCGGGCCTGTCGGCGGCCCGCACCGAGCTGGTGCTGGAGCAGCTCGTCGACGCCGGGCTGATGCAGGCGGCCACCCCGGACCGCTACCGCCTGCACGACCTGGTGCGGCTCTACGCGGGCGAGCGGCTGACCGCCGACGAGACGGGCCAGGAGCTGGCCGAGGCCCGCACCCGGGCCGGCCGCTGGATCCTCGGCCGGGCGGCCGAGTACGGACTGCGGTTCGACCCCGACCACGCCACGGACGCGGCCAGCACCGGCGGCGCCGCGCCCCCGCACCTCACCGAGGCGGCCGCCTGGCTGGAGTACGAGCACCCCGAGTGGCTGGCCGCCCTGCACCAGGCGCAACGGGCCGGCCGCTACCGGGAGGTGGTGGACACCGCCGAGGCGATGCACTGGTTCTCCGACCGGCTGCTGAGCTGGGGCATCTGGGCCGAGGTGTTCCAGCTCTCGGCGGACGCCGCCCGCGCGACCGGGGACCGGCGGGTGGAGGCGGTGCACGTCAACTACCTGGCCTGGACGTACATCACCTGCCTGCACCGCTACCAGCGCGGCATCGAACTGGCCACCGAGGGGCTGGAGCTGGCCCTCGCGGTGGGCGACCGGGAGCAGCAGGGCTGGGCGCTCACCTACCTCGCCTCGGGCCTGCGCTACCTCCAGCGGCACCGGGAGGCGACCGACGCCTTCCATCGGGCGGCGGACGCCTTCGCCGAGCTCGCCAGCCGCTCGGCGATGATCGGCCGGCTGGTCACCCTGCGGGGCGCGGCCAACTGCCTGCGGGAGTCCGGCCGGGCGGAGGAGGCGGTGGATTCGCGCCGGCGGGCCCTGGCCGGGGCGCTGGAGCTGGTGGAGCGCTGGTCCTCGCCGCTGATGCACCTGCTGGCGGCCATGACCGCGCACGAACTCGGCCTGGACCGCGCGGCGTTGAGGCGCTGGCCGGCCGCCGAGAAGGCCTACCGGCAGGCCCTGGTGCACTTCGAGGCGGTGGGCCGCCCGGACAGCATGACCAAGACGCTGACCGAACTGGGCACCGCGATGATCGAGCAGGGCCGCGCCGAGGAGGCCCGCGAGCTGCTGACCGAGGCGCTCACCGACCTGAGCGCGGAGGGCCCCCGCGCGGCGGGCGCCCGGCACTGACCGGTTCTCCCGAGGGGCCCGGCCGGTGGCGCCCAGAGCCGGTCGGCCGTAGCCGGAAACGCCCCCGCCCGCCTCCGGTCTCACCGGAAGCGGGCGGGCGCGCGGGCCGGAGCGGCCGGTGGGACCGGTCAGATCCGGGTGTCCTCCACCACCGGCAGCGAGTCGACCGGTGCCGAGGCCGGTGCCGAGGCGGGTGCGAAGGCCGTCCGCGGGGCGACGGTGGGCTGCTTGCCGCAGAAGGCCGGCTCCAGGGTGTTCATCAGACCCTGGGTCACCGAGCCGTTGTTGGAGGCGTTGGCGAAGACCACCACGCTGCGCCGACCGTCCGGGGTGGTGAAGGACTGGCTGTTGAAGCCCTGCACGATGCCGCCGTGCCCGTACACGTCCCCGCAGGAGAGCGAGATGCGGCGCAGGCCCAGGCCGTAGGAGATCTTCGCGGTGGGGGTGGGCAGGGCGGCGGTCATCTGCTGGAGCGAGGCGGTCGAGACGAGCCCGCCGTTGTCGCCGGCCGTCAGCGCGGTGAGGAAGCGGTCGAGGTCCTCGGCGGTGGAGATGACGGCCCCGGCGGCCCAGACCCAGGAACCGTTCTGCTCGGTGGAGTTCAGCAGCGGCTTGGTGCGGTCGTCGTTGGTGAGGTAGCCGGTGACGTGGGCGCCGCGGATCGCCTGGTCGGGCACCACGAAGGAGGTCTTGCGCAGGCCGAGCGGCTGGATGATCCGCTCGTTCAGCACCTCCGGGAAGGGCTGGCCGGTGAGGTGCTCGACCGCCAGGCCCATCAGCACGAAGTCGGTGTTGGAGTAGGAGTAGCGGGTGCCGGGGGTGTACTGCAGGCCGTGCTTGACCGACATCGCGACCAGCTCGCGCGGGTCGTAGACCGTGCTGCGGATGCGGGCCTCGAAGGCGCTGGTGGTCTCCTCGCCGGCCTGCTCCAGCAGGTCGTTGGTGTGGTCGAAGATCCCGGCCCGGTGCTCCAGCACCTGGCGGCCCGTCATGGTCCAGCCCTCCGGGAGGGTGCCCGCGGGCAGGTACTCGCGCAGCGGCCGGTCGAGGTCGATCCGGCCCTCCTGCGCCAGCTGCATCACGAGAACGGCGGTGAACATCTTGCTGTTGCTGCCGACCCGGAACCTCCACGAGGAGTTCATCGGGGTCCCGTCCAGGTCGGCCAGGCCGACGTTCACCGAGCGGGTCCGGTCGCCGCCGTCGTGGTCGCGGATCACCGCGAAGGCGCCCGGGGCGCCGGCCGAGACGGTGGCCTGGAGGGCGGCGCGCACACCGGCGAGGTCGGGGGCGGTCGCGGCGGTGGTGTCCTGGCCGGCGGCCGCGGCGGGCAGGGCACCGGTCGCCACCAGGACGGCGCCGGCGGCGGCCACCGCGAGCGGGCGCAGAAGGCTGGTCTTCGCCATGTTCCTCGGTTCTCTCGTGAGCTGACGCGGTGTCGGACCGCGTCGTTCGAAGATCACTATCACCGGCCCGGGCGGTCCGTGGCAATGTGAACCGGTTCGCCCGCATTTCGCGTTGTCGATGCGGCGGTCGGCGGCCGCACCGTTCGTTTCCCGCGCCGGGGCCAAGGTTTCACCTGCCGTCGTCTACCCGCGTCGAACTCGGCGCCCGATGCTGTTCGGGCGCTTTGCGCCCGGTCGTACCCCGGGCGCCGCACCCCGGACGCCGCATACCGGCGGCAGGCACCTCCCGTCCCGAGCCCGGCTCGCCGGGCCGTCTTCCACCCGAGGAATTGTCATGACTTCGTCCACGAAGGCCCTGAGCCCCCGCTCCCGCCGCACCGCGACCGCGATCGGCTCCGCCGTCGCCCTGCTCGCCGCCTCCGCCGGCCTCTGGGCGGCCACCGCCACCACCGCCCAGGCCGCCGCGCTGCCCACGCCCGACCACATCGTCGTCGTGGTGATGGAGAACCACGCCTACACCCAGGTCATCGGCAGCAGCAACGCCCCGTACATCAACAACACCCTGAAGGCGGGCGGGGCCAACCTCACCCAGTCCTTCGGCATCACCCACCCGAGCGAGCCGAACTACTACGCGCTGTTCTCCGGCTCCACCCAGGGCACCGTCGACGACAGCTGTGTGACGGTCGGCGGCTTCCAGGCCGCCAACCTCGCCTCCGAGGTGATCGCCGCCGGCAAGACCTGGGGCAGCTACAACGAGTCCCTGCCCGGCCAGGGCAGCACCGTGTGCAGCAGCGGCAGCTACGCCCAGAAGCACAACCCCTGGTTCGGCTTCGGCAACGTCCCGCTCGGCTCCGCCAAGACCTTCGCCCAGTTCCCGACCGACTACAGCACCCTGCCGAACGTCTCCTTCGTGGTGCCGAACCTCTGCAGCGACATGCACGACTGCTCGGTCGGCACCGGCGACACCTGGATCAAGAACAACCTGGGCGCGTACGCCACCTGGGCGCAGACCCACAACAGCCTGCTGGTCGTCACCTTCGACGAGGACAACAAGCTGTCCGGCAACCGGATCCCGACCGTGATCTACGGCGCCCACGTGACGCCCGGCAGCAGCAGCGCCACCACCTACAACCACTACAACGTGCTGCGCACCCTGGAGGACCTGGCCGGTACCTCCGGCCACGCGGGCAACGCGGCCTCCGCCGCCGACATCACCGGCATCTGGAACTGAACGGCGGCGGTCAGGCCCTGATCCCGGCCGGGTCCTGTTCCGGGGTCCGGTCCCGTCCCGGGGCCTGTTCCCGGGCCTGGTCCGGCTCCTGATCCGGGGTCCGAGCCCGATCGTGAGCCCGGGTCCGGGCCGGTGGCCGTTCGGCCGCCGGTCCGGACCCGGTTCCGGCGGCCCGCCGGGCGCCGTACCGCCGGACGCCGGGCACCGCCGCCGTGCCCGCGCAGACCGCCGTCACCAGCCCCGCCACCGCCAGCAGCGGCACCCGGTCGCCCCAGGCGTCGGCGGCCAACGGCGCCAGGACGTACCCGAGCGGGGCTCCGGCCAGCGACAGCAGCCAGTCGTACGAGGTGACCCGGGCCAGCGCCCCGGGCGGGAACTCCTGCTGGACCACCGTCTCCCAGACCGGGTTGAGGAAGCCCAGCCCGGCCATCGCCACCGCCTGTGCGGCCACCGCGAGCGGCGCCGGGGCCGGGAGGGCGAGCGCGAGCAGCGGCAGCCCGTACAGCGCGAGGGCGAGGTTCCCGGCCAGCACCGGGCGGCGGGGCCGCAGCCGTCCGGCGATCAGCGAGCCGACCAGCAGACCCACCGCGCCCGCCTGGGTCAGCGCCACCCAGGCGCCGTCCCCGCCGAGCCGGGTGGCGGCGATCAGCGGGCCGAGGGTGAGCAGCACGGAGCTCGCACCGTTCCACACCCCGTGGGCGATCAGGCTGGTCCAGTACCAGTCCCGGGAGCGCACCTCGCTCCAGCCCTCGGCGAGGTCCCGGCGCAGCGAGCGCGGTTCGCCGGGCACGTGGTCGATGCGGAGCCGGGTGAGCAGTGCGGCGCTCAGCGCGAAGGAGGCGCCGTCCAGCACGAACGCCCAGCCGGGCCCGGCGGTGTACACCAGCAGCCCGGCGAGGGCCGGGCCGCCGAGCCGGGCGGCGGCGGTCGTGGAGCCGAGCAGGGCGTTGGCGCGCAGCCGCAGCTCGCCCCGGACGGTGGCGGCGACCAGCGGCGAGGCGGTGGGCATGGCGAAGGCGGAGGCGGTGCCGCCGACCGCCGAGGCGAGCGCGACGTGCGTCAGGTCCGGGTCCCCGCGGAGCAGTTCGAGTCCGACCAGCAGTTGGGCGGCGGCCCGGACCAGGTCGGTGGTGAGGGCGACGAGACGTGGGTCGAAGCGGTCCCCGACCACGCCGCCGACCGGCAGCAGGAGCAGTCTCGGCACCATCGCGCAGCCCAGGACGAGGCCGAGTGCGCCGGCCGAGCCGGTGGCGCGGGTGACGGCGATGGCCAGGGCGGCCGGGACGACGGCGTCGCCGAGGGTGGAGAGGGTCCGTCCGACGAAGAGCAGGCGGAAGCCGCTCAGGTTCAAGGGGTGTCGTGTCACGCGCCGCACTGTATTTCGCTGCCAAAATTTCGGCAACGAATATTTTGGTGCCGTTGTTTCCGCCGCGGTTTGTAGACTCCTCCCATGGCCGAGCACCCTCCAGAGCAGCCCACTGCGCCCCGCGACCGGACGGACAGCCGTGACCGGACGGAGGCCCGGGACCGGACGGGGACGTCCGACCGGACGGAGGCCCGGGACTGGACGGAGGCCCGGGACTGGACGGACGGCCACCTCGACCGCTGGCAGCCGGTGCTGCCCGGCCTCGACCCGGACATCGAGGCCTCCGTCACCCGGATGTCGCGACTCACCCGCCACCTCGGCCGGGTCCGCGAACAGGGCGTCGCCGACTACGGCCTGCACAAGCACGAGTTCGACACCCTGCACGTGCTCGCCGGCCGCGGCGGCCACGCCGCCCCCTCCGACCTCCGGGCCGACCTCAACCTCGCCCCCGCCTCGGTCACCGGCCGGCTGGAGACCCTGGAACGGCGCGGCTTCGTCCTGCGCACGCCGTCCACGGAGGACCGCCGGAAGGTCGACATCGTGCTGACCGAGGCCGGCCGCGCCGCCTGGCAGGAGGCCCTGGACGTGGTGGGCCGGGAGGAGCGGCGGCTGCTGGGAGTGCTCTCCGAGGAGGAACGGCGCACGCTGGCGGACCTGCTGCGGAAGGTGATGCTCGCTCAGGAGGGCGAGCGGTAGGCCCCCGGGCAGCCGGCCGGGGTCGACCCGCGGCGTCCGCCCCTGGTATCGATAGGGGCGTGCGATTCGAACTCGTGCCGGTGCCGGACGGCGTGGGGGCGCGGCCCAGGGACGGGCGGGGCTACCCGGTGCCGGCGATCACGCCGTGGCAGGGCGACGTCCCGCAGTTCGCGCTGACCGACTACAGGCGCAGCGCCGACTGCGCGCTGGAGCGGCGGTGCTCGGTGTGCGGGCGGTTCATGGACCGCGGACCGGTCTGGCGGGTGGTCGGCGCCGCCGAGAGCGCGGCGATCGCCGGGGCGCTCGCGGCCGGGCAGCCGTACCGCAACCTCGCGCCCACCATGGAGGGCCCCGGCCACCGGCCCTGCATGCTCTACGCCGCCATGGTCTGCCCGTACCTGGCGCGCCCCAACGCCCGGCGGCGGGCGAGCGCCGGGGACACGGCGGACGAGCTGACCTCGGCCGCCGTCCGGGGCGCGGCGCGCGGCGGCACGGGCGCGGTGGTCGGGTTCGGCGACTACGAGTACGCCGTCACCGGGACCCGGGTGCTGTTCCGCTTCCTCGACGTGGTCGAGTTCCTGCCGCACGAGTCGGCCGACGAGCACCTGGCCGAGCTGCGCGCCGAGTTGGCGAAGCCTCTGTAGCTCCCATGGCCCCTGCGGCCCCGGTGGCCCGGCCGGCGGAGTTGCCGGCCGGGCGGGTTCGGGGCCGAGGGGTCAGACCGCCCGGGTCTGCGCCCAGTCGTAGAGGCGGCGGGCGCCGTCACCGAGACGGGTGGCGTACGAGGTGCCGGCCGGGCCGCCCGCGAGTTCCTCGGAGGTGGTGGTGACGCCGACGAGGGTGCCGGTCCCGGTGGCGGGGTCGAACCCGGTGAAGTGGGGGCCGCCGCTGGCCCCGTGCGACATGTCGCAGGGCTCGCCCCACAGCAGCGGGGCCTTGGGCCCGGGGTGGCTCGGTCCGGCGCAGTGGATCAGGCGCGAACCGGTGTACTTGCCGTCGGGGTTGTTCAGCCGGTCCTTCGGATACCCGAAGGCGTGGACGAACTCGCCCTCGACGGGCGGGGTGAACGCGATCCGCTGGCTGCCGGTCACGTCCGCGACCCGCCGCCCCTCGGCCGAACGGTTCGCCACCAGGACCGCGGTGTCGTGGCCGGCCACGGCGACCTCGTCCGACCCGGTCCCGCTCGGCGCGGAGTCCCAGCGGGAGGAGGTGGCCATGGTCCTGATGCTGAAGCCGCCGAGCGGCTTGGTCCCGTTGCGGTACCCGGGCACGAAGTAGAGGTTGTGGTTCCAGGTGTCGGCGGCGGCGGGCGCTCCGACCCCCCGCAGGCAGTGGGCCGACGTGACGACGGTGCTGCGGTTCGCGCCGGCGACGACCGTCGCGGTGCAACTGCCGTCGTAGCCGTCGGAGAAGGTGAAGAAGAGCCGGCCGACGCTGCGGGTCACCGCTCCGCCGTGGGTCCACACGGCCCCGGGGTCCGGGGTGTCCGCGGGCAGCGGCCGCGGGTCGTCGGGTGTGTTGTCGTCCTCGGGTACGGGCGTGATCTCGGGGACCATGGCCCCCGCCAGCTTCATCCGGGCGGGGGTCCAGTAGGCGTCGACCAGGTCGCGCTCCGGTGCGGTGGTGGCGCCGGCGTGCGTCGTGACGGTCTCCCGATCCGCGGCGAGGGCGGCGTTCGGCAGCAGCACCGCCGCCGTGGTCGCGCTCAGCAGGAGGGCGCCCACGGCGGCGAGCCTGCGGGGCAGTACGCGGCCGGTGGTCGGTGTTCCGGGTGTCTTCGGCATGCACGGCACCGTAGGCACGGGACGTCAGGCTCCCGTGTGGATCGGGTCTCGGCCGGCCGTCGAAACGATCAGGTTCCGGTAACGGCGTCTCGGTCCTGTACCGGTGGCCGACGACCGGGCCGGGCGGCCGTCAGGGCCGGTAGGAGGGCAGGCCCTTGACGGTGGAGACCTGGGTCGGCGCGGCCGAGCCGTCGGCGGGCAGGGTGCTGATGCCGTCCGAGGTGCGGACCGCGATGGTCCTGCCGTCGGGGGACCAGGCGGGCTGGGTGTAGTCGGTGGTGGCCGACGGGGTGAGGTCCTTCTCGGCCTTCTGGTCGATCTGGGTGGAGCGGGTGAACAGGTGGTCGTGCCCGTTCACCGAGCGGACGAAGACGAGGTGCTCGCCGTCCGGGGCGAGGGCCGGCTGCGAGCCCTTGCCCAGGTCCCGGGTCGCCGGGCGGATGTAGTCGTCGTACAGGTACACCTCGTTGGTCGGGGTGTTGGCGTAGACGATCTCGCCCCGGTGGCCGCCCGCGTTGGCCCAGGTGTTGCCGGTCTGCGGCGGCTGCGGCACCGGATCGCCGCCGCCCTCGGAGATGTGCGGGGTGAGCACCTCGGGGGTGGCGCCGGGGGACTTGCTGGGGACCTTCTCCAGCCGCAGCGTGCCGCCCTTGTCGGAGGTGAGGACGATCGCGGCGAACCGATCCAGCGCCTCGCCGCCGGCGGTGACGCTCGGGTCGGCGGTGGCGTGCTGCCAGGTGGGGTGGGACCAGGTCTCGCCGCCGGGGTTCTTGGCGAGGACGACCTTGCCGGTGCCGTCCGGGTTGGCGGTCATCAGGTCGCCGTCGCCGTTGACGAAGGCGGCCTTCTTTCCGTCGGGGGACCAGGCCAGGTCGCGGACGACGGTGCCGAAGTCGACGGTGGTGCCGTTCAGTGCGACGGTCGCCGTGCCGGTGGAGATGGTCAGGTGGTTGGCGGCCGAGGTGCCGTTGACCTCCTTGCCGCCGCCGGGCGCGGCGCTGCCGGAGGGGGCGGAGGGGCCGGGCGCGGCCGTTCCCGGCGACGCCGCCCCGGGGGTGGAGCCGGTCGGTGCGGCGCCGCCGGTCGGAGCGGCGGTGGGGGCGGAGTCGCCGTTCTCGGGGCCGCAGGCGGAGACCAGGACGGCGCCGACGCCGACCACCAGGGCGATCGCCGCGGTGGTGCCGAACCGGTTTCGCACGGAACTGTTGCGCACGGACATCTTCCTGGTCCCCCTTGTGTGCTGTTCGCCTTCGACCAGGAGCCTCGCAGTGCGAGGTCAGCGGCGGATGCGTGCCGTGTCACAGCCGTGGAACAGCGGGGGGAGCGCCGTGGCCCCGTGGCGGGGGCGGTTCAGAGGCCGAGTTCGGTGAGGCCCGGGTGGTCGTCCGGGCGGCGGCCGAGCGGCCAGTGGAACAGGCGCTCCTCGGCGGTGATCGGCAGGTCGTTGATGGAGGCGTGCCGGCGGGCCATCAGGCCGTCGCGGTCGAACTCCCAGTTCTCGTTGCCGTAGGAGCGGTACCAGCGGCCGTCGCCGTCATGCCACTCGTACGCGAAGCGGACCGCGATGCGGTCGCCGTCGTACGCCCAGAGTTCCTTGATCAGGCGGTAGTCGAGCTCGCGCTGCCACTTGCGGGTGAGGAAGTCGGCGATCCGCTCGCGGCCGGCGAGGAACTCGGAGCGGTTGCGCCAGCGGCTGTCCGGGGTGTAGGCGAGGGCGACCCGCCGGGGGTCGCGGGTGTTCCAGGCGTCCTCGGCGGCCCGGACCTTACGGCGGGCGGTCTCCTCGGTGAACGGGGGCAGGGGCGGGCGCTGCTCGGTGCCGGTCTCGGGCATGGATGCTCCTCGGAATGGGCGTTCCGCTGGTGAGAACGATCGTTCTCACTCTGGTGGCTACGATAGGAGAACCATCGTTCTCACGCAAAGGGCACGGCAGATGGAGCAGGAAGACCCGCGGACCCGGATCCTCGACGCGGCCGAGGAGCTGTTCTACGGGCAGGGCATCCAGGCGGTCGGCATGGACGCCGTCCGGGCCGCCTCCGGCATGACCATGCGCCGCGTCTACCAGCACTTCCCGTCCAAGGGCGAGCTCGTCGAGGCCTACCTGCTGCGCCGCGACGGCCGTTGGCGGGCGAGCCTCGCCGAGTACGTCTCGCGCACCGGTGGCGACCCGCGGGAGCAGCTGCTCGCGGTCTACGACTGGCTCGGCCGGTGGTTCGCCGAACCCGGTTTCCGGGGCTGCGCCTTCGTCAACTCGCTCGGCGAACTGGGCGCCGTCAGCCCCGCGGTGGTGGCCGCCGCCCGGCACCACAAGGCGGAGTTCGGAAGCTACCTCGCGGGCCTGGCCCGGGCCGCCGGAGCCCCGCCCGCCACGGCCGTCCACCTGACCCTGCTGGCCGAGGGGGCGATCACCAGCGCCGCCGTCCACGGCGATCCGACGGCCGCCGCCGACGCGAGGGAGGCCGCCCGGCTGCTGCTGGCCGCGACGCCGGGGCGGTAGTCGGGGGAGGGAGCCGGGGGCGGGGGCGAGCGCACCCCGTCGCCCGTGGCGACCGCCGCGTACAGGCCGTCGTTGCCCGTCGGCCTCGGGCGGTGCCGGGCGGCAGCGGGTGGTGCCGAGGGTGTCGGCGGTGCCGGCGGTGCGGAGGGGACGCCATGAGGGGCGACCGTTCCCGGCCGAACCGCACCGGGCGAGTGCTTTTCGCCCGAACGCGCGTTTATCGCCCATTGATCGCCACCGCCTAGCCTCGGGCGCATGGACGAGAGAGCGGCCGAGCGGCCGGGGGCGTCGCCCGAGGGGCGGATGACGGAGCAGGACACCGAGCGGTTCCGGCGGTTGCTGGCGCGGCTGGAGGACTCGCTGGTGGTGGACCGGAAGGCGGCGGGGCGCGATGTCTGAGTGCGCCGAGCCGCCCGAGTGCGCCGGGCCGGGTCCGGTGGCGGTGCTGCCGGTGGCCGTCCTGCCGCTCTGGCGGCGCGGGGAGGCCGGGCAGGAGCGGAACGCGGACCGGCCCGGGGTGCTGCGGGGGCACCCCGGGCCGGTGGTGGGCGGTCGGGAGCGGGAGGGCGGCGCCGACCGGAGGGACTGACCGGTCAGCTGCAGCCGCAGTCGCACGAGCAGCAGTCGCACCCGTCGCAGCAACCCCCGTCGCAGCACTGGCAGCAGTCGCCGCAGCCGCTGCAGTCACCGCACTCGCAGTCGTTCCGCACGCAGAAGCCCTCGCGGCGCTCGCGGCTGAACGGGTCCTCGTGGTCGCAGCAGAGCAGCTGGCAGGTGCAGGCCATCAGTGCCCACATCGCGCACCCGGCGAGCAGGTTGCGGGGGTTCGGCGGCTTCTGGCCGGGCGGGGTGAAGCCCGGGCCCTGCGGCACCCACGGCGGGATCGGCGCCTGCCCGGGCGGCGTCTGCTGCGGCGGCGCCTGGTGCGGGTGGTCGCCGGTGGCGGCGCCCGCCGCGTCCGGGCGGCGGCAGGCCGCCCCGTGCCGGGCCGGTCCGAAGACCCGCTCCACCGCCCGCTCGGTCTCGTGCGCGAGCAGTACGTGCACGAGGGTGCGGTCGGCGAGTTCGACCTCGCGCAGCGCGAGCCGGATGCCGTGGACGGCGTCGCGGCAGAGCCGTTCGGCCTCGGCGTGGTCGGTGCCGGTGGCGGTCAGCGGGTTCCAGGCGCCCGAGGCCGCGTCGGCGGCCTGGTCCTCGGCGGCGTCGAGGAGGTGGGCGAGCCGGCCGAACAGCCGTCCGGCCTCGGCGAGCGGGGCGGCGTTGCCGGGGCGCCCGGCGATCACGGCGGTGTGCGCGAAGGCGGCCGAGGTGGCGGTCTCGGTGGGCTCGGTGACCAGCAGGACGGACCCGCCGGGCCGCAGTGAGCGCTCCAACTCGCCCTGCCGGGAGGCCGCGTCGAGCAGCACCGCGGTGTCGAAGCCGACCGTGGAGGCGCTGCCCGCGCTCTGCCGGTCCCAGCGCCGGGTGACGGCACGGGCTCCGGCCGCGACCGGGCGGCGGGCGAAGACGCCGTCGCGGTCCTCGACGTGGTCGCGGATCTTGACCGAGGCGAGTGCCAGCGAGACGGCGGCGGCGAGCCGGGCGCCCTCGCCCTTGGCGACGGAGGCGGTCCGCATGCCGCGCAGCGGGCAGGGCCCGGCGGTGCGGCGCCAGGAGGAGTCCTCCCGGGCGGCCTGGGCCTCGACCAGCACGGAGATGATCAGACCGTCGTAGTTGGTCGCCGTTCGCGCCAGCTGCCCGTGGTCGTCCCGCAGCGCGAGGCAGAGCCCGCACAGGTGGGCCATCCAGGACGTCTGCAGGCGCTCCGACAATCGGTGCCTGCACGGTCTGATGATGCCGAACACGCTGGTCCCCCTTGCTTCACGGGCCGCCGACCGGCCACGATCCGCCGCACATCATATGATCGGCGCCCCGTTCGGGCCGAGGCCCCGTCAAGCCCCGGAGACCGGGCGGAGGTGACGGACGCACCTCCCCAGGGGTGCGCCACTCGCCGCCCGCCGCCCGCCCCGCCCCCTGGCCGCCGTCCCGGCTGCGCCGGCCGGCCGGAGTCGTGGGCCCGGAGCCGGTGAGATGATCTCAGATCCGGGATAGCATCGCGAATATGGGAATCGACACGGCCGCCGACGAGCGGCTGGCGCAACGGCTCGCCGAGCTGAGGCTGGAACGCGGATGGACCCTGGAGGAGTTGGCGCGGCTGGCGGACGTCAGCCGCTCGACGCTGTCCCGGGTGGAACGGGCGGAGGTCAGTCCGACGGCCGCGCTGCTCGGTCGGCTGTGCGCCGTGTACGGGCGGACCATGTCGCGGCTGCTCGCCGAGGTGGAGTCCGGCCCGGCCCGGCTGGTGCGGGCCGGGGAGCAGCAGGTCTGGCGGGACGGGACGACCGGGTTCGTCCGCCGGTCGGTCTCGCCGCCGCACGGCTCGCTGCGGGCGGAGATCATCGAGGGCCGGCTGCCGGCCGGCGCGGACATCGCCTACGACCGCGCCTGTACGCCCGGCCGGGAGCACCACCTGTGGCTGTTCGAGGGGAACCTGGAGCTGACCGTGGACGGCGAGCCGCAGCCGCTCGGCCCCGGCGACTGCCTGCGCCACGTCGGCGTCACCAGCCGCTTCCGCAGCCTCGGCCCGGGCGAGGCCCGGTACGCGCTGGTGGTGGTCGAGCCGTGAGCGCCGCCGCCGACCCGATAGCCGGGGAGCCCGGGAAGCCCGAGGACAGCGGGGAGGCCGAGGACGGCAGGAAGCCCGGAGGATCCGGAAAGCCCAAGGAGCGCTTCGACGCCGCCGGGCGCCGGATCCTGCTGGTCTGCGTCGCGGGCGGCTTCACCACGCTGCTCGACCAGTCCGTCCTCAACACCTCCATCCCCGCCCTGCGCGAGACCCTGCACGCCGGGCCCGCCGACCTCCAGTGGATCGTCGCCGGCTACTCGCTGGCCTTCGGCCTCGCGCTGATCCCCGGCGGGCGGCTGGGCGACGTCAAGGGCCGCAAGTGGTTCTTCGTCACCGGCCTCGCCCTGTTCACCCTGGTCAGCCTGGTCTCCGCGACCGCCACCGAGCCCGGGGTGCTGATCGCCGCCCGGCTGCTCCAGGGCGCGGGCGCCGGCCTGGTCAACTCCCAGATGATCGGCACCCTCCAGGACGTCTTCGACGGCCAGCTGCGGGCCCGCGCCCTCGGCATGTACGCCGTCACCGGCGGCCTCGCCTTCGCGCTCGGCCCGCCGATCGGCGGCGCCGTGCTGGCCCTGGCCGGCCCCGAGAACGGCTGGCGACTGACCTTCCTGCTCAACGTCCCCTTCGGCCTGGCCACCGTCGCCCTGGCGGCCCGCCACCTGCCGAAGCCCCGCCCCAGCGCGCGCGACGCCAACCTCGACCTCCTCGGCCTGCTGCTGGTCGGGGCGCTCACCCTCGCCCTGATGCTGCCCTTCGTCCGGCCGCCCGGCTGGACCGGCTGGCTCGCCTTCGCGGCCACCGCCCTGCTGCTGCTCGGCGCGCTCGCCTGGTGGCAGCGCCGCTACGCCCGGGCCGGCGGCCGGCCGCTGATCCACCCGGCCCTCACCCGCTCCGCGCCGTACGCGCTCGGAACGGCCACCGCGATGGCCCAGTTCGGCTCCTCGCTCGCGGCCTCGCTGGTCCTGACCATGTTCCTGCAGGACGGCCTCGGCCTGTCCCCGATGGGCGCCGCGCTGGTCGCGCTGCCCTCCGCCGTGGCCATGGGCACGGCCTCCGCGCTCGCCTGGCGGGTCGTCCAGCGCTACGGCCGGCGCACCGTCACCGCCGGGATGGTCGGCTCGGCGCTCGCCATGCTGCTCAGCGGGCTGCTCGCGCACTGGGCGCCCGCCGCCGTCCTGCCCTGGCTGCTGGCGCTGCTGCAACTGCTCGGCGGCGCCTCGGTCGGACTGATGGGCTCCACCAACCAGGCGTTCGTGCTGCGCCACGCGCCCGCCGAGGCGGCCGGGGTGAGCGGGGCGATCCTGCAGATGGCGCAGCGGATCGCGGCGGCCGTCGCGATCTCGGCCCTGTCCGGCGTCTACCTGCGGGAGACCGCCGGCGGCGGCGGGCACCGCTCGGCCTTCCTGACGGCGAGCACGGTGTGCGCCGCGGTGGCCGGACTCGCCGTCCTCGCCTCGGTGCTCGCCGGCCGCGCCGCGGCCCGCGAGCAGCGCGAGGGCGAGCGGGTCGCGATCCGCCGAGGGCGAACGCCGGTCCGCTAGCCGGTGGTCCGTGCGTACCGTGGCGGGCATGACCGACGCCGTACGGAACCGGACCGTGGACCTGCCCGGGGTGACGCTCGCCTACCGGGAGAGCGGACGCCCCGGCGGCCCTCCCCTCGTCCTGCTGCACGCCCTCGGCGAACGCGCCGCCGACTGGGCACCCGTCCTGCCCGGGCTCGCCCCCGGCCACCACGTGTACGCGCTCGACCTGCGCGGCCACGGCGGCAGCTCCCGCACCGCCGCCTACTCGCTGGAGGCGATGCGGGACGACGTGCTGGCCTTCCTCGACGCCCTCGGACTCGCCCGCGTCGACCTGGTCGGCCACTCGATGGGCGGCGCCGTCGCCTACCTGCTCGCCCAGGCCGCGCCGGAGCGGATCGACCGGCTGGTCCTGGAGGACATCCCCGCGCTGTACCCGCGCCCGGCGAGCGCGCTGCCCGAGGATCCGGACCCGGACGTGCACTTCGACTGGGCGATGGTCCGGGCCGTCAGGGCCCAGCTCGACGACCCCGACCCGGCCTGGCGGGCGGGGCTGGCGAGGATCACGGCCCGCACCCTGGCGGTGGCCGGCGGCCCGGCCAGCCACATCCCGCAGGAGCGGATCGCCGAACTCGCCCGGCTGATCCCGGACTGCCGCCTGGTCACCGTCGAGGCCGGGCACCTGGTGCACGGTGCCCGGCCCGCCGAGTTCGTCGCCGCGGTGGCGCCGTTCCTGGCCCGGTGAGCCGCCGGCCCGGTGAGCCGCGAGGCCGCGGCCGGGCGGGTCAGACGCCGTGCTCGACGGGCAGCCGCCCGTTGCGCACCGCCGTCAGCAGGTCGGCGTGGTCGGCCTCGGTGCGGTCCGCGTAGGCGACCGCGAAGGCGGCGACCGCCTCGTCCAGCGTCTCGCCCTTGCCGCAGTACCCGGCCAGCAGGCCCGGGTCGGCGGTGTGGGAGTGCGCCCGGGCCAGCAGGGCGCCGGTGATCCGGGCGTAGTCGTCCAGCTGGGACGGCTGCAGGGCGGCCGGGTCGACGCTGCCCTTGCGGTTGCGGAACTGCCGCACCTGGTAGGGGAGTCCGTCGACCGTGGTCCAGCCCAGCAGGGTGTCGCTCACCACCTGCATGTGCTTCTGCCCGAGCACCACCCGGCGGCCCTCGTGCCCGTCCGGCACGGACCGCGGCCCGGCCGGCAGGTACGGCAAAAGCGCGGAGGGACGCGCCTCCTTCACCTGCAGCACCAGCGGCTGGTCCCGGTGGTCGGTGAGCAGCACCACGTACGAGCGGGTGCCCACGCTGCCGGTGCCCACCACCCGGAACGCCACGTCCTGCACCCGGTAGCGGGACAGCAGGGTGCGCACCTCGGCCGGCACCGTCTCGACGTACGGGCCGAGCGCGTGCGCGACGGCGCGGGCGGTCGCGTCGGTCACCTCGGTGAGCACCGGGGGAGCGGCCGTGAAGCGCCAACCGCCGTCCGCGGTACGGGCGGTGCTGCGGGCGGCGAACCGCGCGCTGGTGTTGCCGAGCGCCTTCGCGCCGACCTTGCGCAGCACCTCGGCGAGGTCGTGCGCCTCGGCGAAGGAGACCAGCTGCTCGTCCGCGATGGCGTTCCAGGCGTCCAGCCCGGGGAGTTTGGCGAGCGTGCGCACCGTCCGGCGGTAGGAGCCGGCCGCGTGCTGGGCGGCCTCGCGCGCGGTGCTCTCGCTCGCCCCGGCCTCGCGGGCGGCCAGCACCAGGCTGGCGGCCAGCCGCTTGAGGTCCCACTCCCAGGGGCCGGGGACGGTCTCGTCGAAGTCGTTGATGTCCAGCACGATCTGGCCGCGGGCGTCGCCGTACAGACCGAAGTTGGCGGCGTGCGCGTCCCCGCACAGCTGCGCGCCGACCCCGGTCACCGGGGTGCCCGCGAGGTCGGCGGCCATCAGCCCGGCCGACCCGCGCAGGAACGCGAACGGGCTCGCGGCCATCCGGCCGACCCGGATCGGTACCAGTCGGGCTATTCGGCCCGTGTTGGAGGTCTCCAGCGCGGACACGGCGGTCGGCCGGTCGGGCGCGGGCGCGAACTCCGCGTGCCGCTCCCGGGGCAACGTTGCCCGCAGCTCCTTGCCGCGCTCCCGCGCCCTCCCGTCCTGCGCCGGGGCGAACCCGGCCACCGCGAACCCGCGCCGGGTCCGCTCGTCCCGCCCCGCCGCCGGCCCCGACCGATCCTCGGCCGCCTCGGCCCCACCCACGTGCGCCACGTGTCCCGCCCGTCCCTTCCGGTCCTCATCCCGCCCGCGACCTGCGCGGACGTTCGTCGGGGGGAGTGACGTGCGGCGTCGCGCGGTGGTTCCGGGGGAAGGAGGTCCGGTTGCGGGGCGCAGGTGGCGCGGGTCGGGATCGGGCGCGGCGCGGAGCGTGTGGGCTCCGGGGGCGGGCGGCGGGCGGCGGGCGGCCGGGGCGGAGTGCGTGCGGCGCGGGGTAGCGTGGGGCGGGTGAACGATCTTGGGGGGAAAGGCCTTCGGGTGCGCCTGGCGGCAGGGGCCGCCGCCGCGCTGACCGTGGCGGCCGGGCTGGGGGTGCGGGCGGCGCTGGGCGGAGACCTCGCCAAGGACGCCGGGGACGCGCTCTACACCGTCCTGCTGTACGCCCTGCTCGTGCTGGCCGCGCCGGGGCTGCGCCCCGGCCGGGCCGCCGTCCTGGCCGCCGCGCTGAGCTGGGCCGTGGAGCTGTTCCAGCTCACCGGCCTGCCGGACGCCTGGGGGCGGCACAGCGTCCTGGCCCGGCTGGTGCTGGGCTCGACCTTCAACCCGCCGGACCTGTTCTGGTACCTGGTCGGCGCGGGCTGTGCCGGAGCGCTCCACCGGCTGCTGCGGACCTCCCGAGTCGCAGAGGTCGGCGGAGCCGTTCGGTGCAGCCGTCCGGCGGAGTGAGCCGACGGACCGTCAGAGCGGAAGCAGCTCCGGCCGCTTGGGCTCGACATGGTCGCCCGAGGACTCGCCGCGCAGGCGCCGGCCGACCCAGGGCAGCAGGTGCTCGCGGGCCCACTGGATGTTCTCCCGCCGCTGGTCGGCCGGGGTGAGCACGCGGGCGTCCGGCCACGGGGCCTCCGGGTCCTGCGCGGTGCGCAGGCCCAGCGAGCGGGCGGCCAGCAGGGCGACCCGCTGGTGGCCCTCGGGGGACAGGTGCAGGCGGTCCTCGCTCCACGCGCGGCGGTCCTGCACCGCGCGCAGCGACCACAGGTCGGCCACCTGGCAGCCGTTGCGGTCGGCGACGGCGCGCACGTGTCCGTTGTAGGTGGCGATCTTGCCGCGCAGGTGCTTCAGCAGCGGCACGTCCTTGGTGTCGAAGCCGGTGCAGACCAGCACCGTCCCGGCGTTCTCGGTGAGCTGGACGACGGCGGCCTCGAAGCGTCCGGCCACCTCGTCCGGGTCGCTGCCCGGCCGGAGGATGTCGTTGCCGCCCGCGCAGAAGGTGACCAGGTCGGGCTGGAGGCGGCGGACCTGCGGCACCTGCTCGGCGGTGATCTGGTCCAGCAGCCGGCCGCGCACGGCGAGGTTGGCGTAGCGGAAGTCGCCCGGCGGGCGTCCGTCGGCGAGGATTCCGGCGAGCCGGTCGGCCCAGCCGGCGAACCTGCCATCGATGCCGGGGTCGTTCAGACCCTCGGTGAAGCTGTCCCCGAGGGCGGCGTACGAATCGAGGTCAAGGGTCTCCTGGAGATTCGGCATGAAAGAGATAGTTCACCCAATCAAGTGACCTACGCCACCGTAGGTGACCCCGGCGGCACGTGAGATGGGCCACGTACCCGCACCGGGCGCTTCCGCCCGCAGAGACCCGGTCCCCGGAAAGCGCAAGATCGGCACCCCCTTCCGCTTTCCGGCCCGTCCGGCGGATGCTCGAAGGGAGCGGCCGGCTCCGGCCGCAGTCCTCCTGGGGGAAGGCATCCATGACCACCGACCTGCGCTCCGGCCCGCCCGAGAACTGGTCCATCGACGACCGCTGCACCAACTGCGACGTCGCCCGGCAGCTCGCGCCCGGCCTGGTCCGCGAGCACGAGGGCCGCTCCGAGCTGGTCCGCCAGCCGCGCGACGCGGCCGAGCGCCGACAGCTGCTGGCCGCCGCCCACGCCTGCCCGACCCGCTCCATCCGCCCCGGCACCGGGCCGCTGGACCCGGCCGAGGACCCGTTCCCGCTGGCCCTCGCCGACGACCTGCTGCTGCTCGGCCACAACTCCCGCCGCATCGCGGGCGCCAACTCCTACCTCTGCCGCCGCCCGACCGGCTGGGTGATGGTCGATACGCCGCGCTACAGCGAGGCCCTGGCCGCCCGGTACGCCGCGCTCGGCCCGGTCACCGACGTCCTGCTCACCCACCGCGACCACGCCGCGCACGGCCGGGCGTACGCCGACCGCCTCGGGGCCCGGCTCTGGATCCACGAGGGCGACCTGGAGGCCGCGCCCGACGCCGACCGGGTGCTGCGCGGCACCGGGCCGACGGAGGTCTCGCCCGGCCTGGTCGCCCACCCGTTCCCCGGCCACACCCGGGGCAGCGTGCTCTACCTCGCGGACCAGCGGTACTGCTTCAGCGGCGACAGCCTGTACTGGTCCCGCACCACCGGGGACATCGAGGTGGCGGAATCGGTGACCTGGTACTCGATCGAGGAGCTCGCCGCCTCGCTGCGGCGCGGCCTCGGCGTACTGCGCTTCGAGTGGCTGCTGCCCGGCCACGGCGGGCGGCGCCGGATGTCCGCCGAGGAGGCGGACCGCCGGCTGCGGGCGCTGGCGGAGCGGTGCCGGGAGCTGCGGCCCGGGCCGGTGGACTTCGGCGCGGTCCGCTGGTAGCCGGGGTCCACGGGCAGGGCGGCTCGCTGCGGCGGCCGGGGTTCGCGGGCGGCGCGGCCCGCCCGCGGGCGCCGGAGGGCCGGTGCGCCGGTGCCTGCGCCGGGTGCGCGGGGGCGTGCGACCGCCGGGAGCGCCCGCCCGGGTGTGCGAACGGTTCCGCCGGGGCAGCCGCCTTGGGAACGAAGGTGTTCGGCCTCGCGAACCCCGAACTCCGTGCGACGAACTCCCCGCGATCCAAGGATGGTTGAGTCATGCTCACGCAGACACCGGAGCGCCAGGCCCGGCCGCGGCGCTACCTGATGTGCCGGCCGACGCACTTCACCGTGGACTACGCGATCAACCCGTGGATGGACCCGTCCCAGCCCACCGACACCGCGCTCGCCCTGCGCCAGTGGGAGCGGCTCTACTGGACGTACCGCCGGCTCGGCCACACCGTCGAGCTGATCGACCCGGTGCCCGGCCTGCCCGACATGGTGTACGCCGCCAACGGCGCCACGGTGCTGGACGGCCGGGCCCTGGTCGCCACCTTCCGCCACCCGGAGCGGGCCGCCGAGTCGGACGCCTACCTGGCCTGGTTCCGCGAGCACGGCTACCGCGAGGTGCGCCGGGCCGGGCATGTCAACGAGGGCGAGGGCGACCACCTGGTGGTGGGCCGCCGGGTGCTCGCCGGGACGGGCTTCCGCACCTCGCGCGCCGCGCACGCCGAGGCCGGGGAGCTGTTCGGCGTCCCGGTGGTCAGCCTGACCCTGGTCGACCCGCGCTTCTACCACCTGGACACCGCACTGGCGGTGCTCGCCGACGACCACGTCATGTACTACCCGGAGGCGTTCGACGCCGACAGCCGCTCGGTGCTGCGCGCGCTGTACCCGGACGCGGTCCTCGCCGACCGGGCCGACGCCGAGGTGTTCGGGCTCAACGCGGTCTCGGACGGTCGCCGGGTGCTGCTGCCGGAGGCGGCCAAGAACCTGGCCGGCCGCCTGGCCGAGCACGGCTACCAGCCGGTCCCGGTGGACGTCTCGGAGCTGCTGAAGGGCGGTGGCGGGGCGAAGTGCTGCACCCTGGAACTCAGGCCGCGGTGACACGCCCTACCCGGCGTCCCGTTCCGCCGCCGTGACCAGCAGCACCTCCAGGGTGCGCGGCCCGTGCACCCCCTCCACCCGGTCCAGTTCGATGTCGCTGGTGGCGGACGGCCCCGAGATCCAGGTCCGCGGGCGCACCGGATCGAGCCGCGGCAGGGCGAGCGGCACCGAGGCGACGACCTGCTCCGGCGCCCGCACCACGCAGACGTGGTGGTCGGGGACGAGCGAGAGCAGCCGCCGGCCCCGGCCCGGACCGGCGTCCAGCACGATCGTCCCGGTCTCGGCGACGGCCAGCGCACAGCCGGTCACCACGCTGTCCGCGGTGTCCAGCCGGGCGGCGGTCGGCGTCCCGTCGTCCGGGAGGAGCGCGACCCCCTCGGCCTCGGCGGCGGCGAGCCAGCCGGCCGGCAGACCGGCCGGCACCACGACCGTCCGGCTGCCCCGCTCGTGATCGTACCGAGCGGACCGGTGCCGCGGGGGGACCTCAGGACCTCAAGGCCTCAGGGCCCCGGGATCTCAGGCGCCGAGCCAGAGGTCCGGGCCGAACACCTCGTAGTGGATGTCCGCCGCCGGGACGCCCGCGGTCAGCAGCTGCTCGCGGACGGCGCGCAGGAAGGGGAGCGGGCCGCACAGGTAGGCGGTGGTGCCGGCCGGGACCTCGACGGTGGAGAGGTCCACCAGGCCGGTGCGTTCGGCCGGCCACTCGCCGAGCGGCTGCTCGTAGAAGACGTGCGAGGTGGCGTTCGGCAGCGTGGTGGTGAGCCGTGCCAGCTCGGCCCGGAAGGCGTGGCTCAGCTGGTCGCGGTCGCCGTGCACGGAGACGATCCGCCGGGTGGAGCCGGTGGTGGCCAGGTGGTCGAGCATGGCGGTCATCGGGGTGTTGCCGATGCCGGCGGAGGCGAGCAGCACCGGCCCGTCGCCGTCGGCCAGCGCGATGTCGCCCAGCGGGGGCGCCAGGTCGATCGGGTCGCCGGCCTTCAGGTGGTCGTGCAGGTGGCCGGAGACCTCGCCGCCGTCCTCGCGCTTGACGCTGAAGCGCAGCGCGCCGTCGGCGCCGCCGGAGAGGCTGTACTGGCGGATCTGGTGGGCGCCGTCGGCCAGTTCGGTGCGCACGGAGACGTACTGGCCGGGGCGGAAGGCCGGCACCGGACGGCCGTCGGTCGGGCGGACCAGGTAGGTGGTGACGGCCTCGGTCTCCTGGACGCGGGCGACCACGGTGCAGGGGCGCCACAGGTCGGCCGGGTCGCCGCCGGCGGCGACCTCGGCGCGCAGCCGGTCCTCGACGGCGATCAGCGCGTTGGCCATCAGCCAGTAGACCTCGTCCCAGGCGGCGGCGACCTCGGGGGTGACGGCCTCGCCGAGCACCTCCACGATGGCGGCGAACAGGTGCTCGTGGACGATCTTGTACTGGTCGTCGGCGATGCCGACGGAGACGTGCTTGTGGGCGATGCGGGCGAGCATCGCGTCCGGCCGCTGGTCCGGGTTGGCGATCAGGGCGGTGGCGAAGGCGGCTATCGACCCGGCCAGGGCCTCGCGCTGGCTGCCGTTGGCCTGGTTGCCCCGGTTGAAGAGGTCGCGCAGCAGCTCCGGGTGTGCGGCGAACATCCGGTCGTAGAAGCGCGGGGTGATGTCCCCGATGGCGGCGCCCACGACGGGCAGGGTGGCCTCGATGACCTCGGCGGACTTCGCGGACAGCATCAGACGACTCCTTATTGGTATCTGAGATTCGCATTAAAGGCCGCAAGGGGGTGCGCGGCCCCGGGTGGCCCGATCAGCCGGTGGGTCCGGCGGCGTCAGGGGGTCCGGCGGTGAGGCTGAGCAGGACCGGTCCGGTGGGGGAGGCCACCAGGTCGGCGACGGAGAGGTGGTCGAGCGCCGCGAAGAACGCCTCCTGGGCGTTCCGCAGCGCCCCGCGCAGCCGGCACGCGGCCCGCAGCGGGCACGGCGGGTCGTCCTCGCAGCCGACCACGTCGCCGACCCCCTCCAGCTCCCGCAGCAGTAGTCCGAGCGAGCCGGTGCGCCCGGCGAAGGTGAGCATCAGCCCACCGCCGCGACCGCGCCGGGCCTCCACCACCCCCAGGTGCTGCAGCCGGCTGACCACCTTCGCCGCGTGGGTGTACGGCACACCGACCGACTCGGCCACCTCGCGGGTGGTCGGGTTGTCGCCCTCGCCCAGGACGGCCAGTCGCATGGCGATCCGCAGGGCGATGTCGGTGCTCTTGGTCAGCCTCACGTTCGGAACGCTACCGAATACGAATCTCGAACTCCAATTTTCTGCACGACTCCGACCGCGACCGTGGTCACGTTGCCCCCGGGGAGGCGGGCGCGGGGCCTGGCTGTGTCGCGCTGCGATCGGATCTGAACATTTGGCGACATTAGTAGTCACTCCCTGACGGAAAGTCAGAGAGCCTCCTACGCTTCCCCCTGCTCCGAGCACCACCACATCCGCACCACCCGCACGTGCCGAGCAGCAGGAGAGATCCATGAGAACACCCCGCACATCCCGTGCGCCCCGCATACCCCGTGCACCCCGTACCCGGACGGCCGTGGCCGCGACAGTCGCGACCACGGCCGCACTGCTGTCGCTGCCCGCGACGGCCGTGGCCGTCACGCCGCCGCCGGCCGTGGCCGCGCACGTGGCGGTGGCGCCCTACCCGGCGGGCGTCGCGCTGACGCCGGACGGCGGCCACGCCTACGTGACCAGCCAGAGCAGCGGCGCCGTCAGCGTGCTGGACACCGCGACCAACACGGTGTCCGGCACCTTCACCGCCGGGAGCGGCTCCTACGCCGTCGCCGTGTCGCGCGACGGGCACCGGGCCTACCTGACGCACCATCTGGACAACACCGTCAGCGTCGTGGACACCGCGACCAACGCCGTCACCGCGACCGTCCCGGTCGGCGCCCAGCCCTGGGGCCTCGCCCTCGCGCCGGACGGCTCCCGGGCCTACGTGAGCAACGTCGCCGCCAACACGGTGAGCGTGCTGGACACTTCGTCCGGAACCGTGACCGCGACCGTGCCGGTCGGCGCCGAACCGCACGGGCTGGCCGTCTCCGCGGACGGCGCGCGGCTGTACGTCGCGGCCTCCGGGGACAAGGCCGTCACCGTCGTCGACACCGCGAGCGGCACGGTGAGCGGCACCGTTCCGGTCGGCCACGGCGCCTTCGGGCTCGCGCTCAGCCCGGACGGCACCCGGCTGTGGGCCGCCGACGGCGACGACGGCACCGCCGCGGTGATCGACACCGCGGCCGGTACGGTCCTCGGCACCGTCGCGGTCGGCTCCGGCCCCTACGCCGTGACCCTCTCCCCGGACGGCGCGGCGGCCTACGTCTCCAACTACGCCGACAACACCCTGAGCGTGGTGGACACCGCGAGCCGGACGGTCACCACGACCGTCCCGGTGGGCGCCGCTCCGTACAGCCTGGCCCTGACCGCCGACGGGCGGCACGGCTACCTCGCCGACTTCACCGGCAACGCCGTCGACGTGGTGGACTTCCCGCTGCCGGTGCCGGACGTGACCGCGATCAGCCCGAACGGCGGCTCCGGGACGGGCGGCACCACGGTGACCGTCACCGGCACCGACCTGGCCGGCGCCACCGCCGTGACCTTCGGCGCGGCCGGCGCCGCGGCCTCGTTCAGCTGCACCCGGACCAGCTGCACCGCGACCGCCCCCGCGACCACCGTCACCGGGCCGGTGGACGTGCGGGTCACCGGGCCCGGCGGCACCAGCGCGGCCGTCGCCGCCGACCGCTTCACCTACACCGCCCCCGCCGCCCACCTGGGCGTCGCGCTCACCGCGACCCCGGTGACCGGGCTGCTGTCCAGCCGGGTCGACTACACCGTCACCCTCACCGGCCAGGGCCCCGACCCGGTCACCGCGGCCACCGTCACCGCCGACCTGCCCGCCGGACTGACCACGACCTCCGGCGACTGCACCGTCGCCGCCGGGAAGCTCGGCTGCGCGCTGACCACGCCCCTGGCCAAGGGCGCGAGCACCACCCGGCACTTCTCGGTCGGGGTCGGCCTGTTCTCGCTGCTCCGCAGCTGGGACGTCACCGTGGCCCGCACCGCCGGGGCGCCCGCCGACCCGTCGCCCGCCACCAGCCGGGCCACCCGCAGCTGCTCCGCGGTCCTGGGGCTGCTGATCACCTGCAAGTAGCGCCCGCCCGCCGCACACGGGCAGCCGCACCGGGCCCCGCCGAGATCCTTCGGCGGGGCCCGGTGCGCGAAAGTCCTGGACGAAGTGTCCGATCCGGACGTACAGTCCGATCATGTCTGCGGAAAACCCCGACCCACGCGTGCCGACCTGGTCCCCGGTCTGCCGCGCCGTGGCCCTGCTGCTCGGCCCGTACGCCGAGGTGGTGCTGCACGACACCGCCACCGACCGGGTCCTCGCCATCTGGAACCCGATGACCCCCCGGGCCCCCGGCGACCCCTCGCTGCTCGGCGAACTGGACGGGATCGACCCCTCCGCCCCCGACGTCTACGGCCCCTACGAGAAGCTGCTGCCCGACGGCCGGCGGCTCTCCTCGGTCAGCGCCGTGCTGCGCGACGAGGCCGGGAAGCCCACGGCGGTGCTCTGCGTCAACCTCGACCGGGGCCCGCTGGAGCAGGCCGCCGCCCTGCTGGCCGGCTTCGCCGCCCCCACCGCGCCGCGCCCCGAACCGCTCTTCGAGCGCGACTGGACCGAGCGGATCAACGACGTGGTCGGCGGGTACGTCCGCGACCGGGGCCGCCCGTTGGAGCGGTTCACCCGCGAGGACCGGCTCGCCGTCCTGACCGAACTCGACCGGGCCGGGGTGTTCGCCGTCCGGCGCGCCGTCCCGGTCGTCGCCACCGCGCTGCGGATCTCCCGTTCCACCGCGTACAGCCTGCTCGCCGAGCTCAAGCAGCACCCGGCGGGCCCCGCCAAGGAGTACCACCAGTGACCCAGCTCCCCGACTTCCGGCTCGAAACCCACTTCTCGCGCTGGGAGTTCACCGCCCGGTACCACCTCACCGCCTCCGACGCGCAGACCATGACGATGGCCGAACTGCTCGCCCTGGCCGGCCCCGAGGACCGCGAGGCCTGGGACACCCTGGCCCTCGGCTACACCGAGACCTTCGGCGACCCCGGGCTGCGCCGTGCCGTCGCCGGGATGTACGAACAGGTCGGCGAGGACGACGTGATCTGCTTCGGCGGCGCCCAGGAGGGGCTCAACCTCGCCATGCAGGTGCTGCTCGAACCGGGCGACCACGCGGTGGTGCTGACCCCCAACTACCAGTCCGCCGAGACCGTTCCGCTCTCGCTGTGCGAGGTCACCGGCGTCGCGCTGGACGCGGAGCGGGACTGGGCGCTGGACCTGGACGCGGTCGAGGCGGCGCTGCGCCCCAACACCAGGGTGCTGTCGGTCAACTTCCCGAACAACCCGACCGGCAAGGTGATCGACGCCGCCGACTTCGTCCGGCTGGCCGAACTCTGCGACGAGCGCGGCATCCGGCTCTTCTCGGACGAGGTCTACCGCGGCCTGGAGCACGACCGGGCCCGCACCCTGCCGCAGGCCGCCGACCTCTCCGAGCGGGCCCTGTCGCTCAACGTCACCTCCAAGTCGCTCGGCCTGCCCGGCCTGCGGATCGGCTGGATCGCCTGCCGGGACCGGGAACTGCGCTCGCGCCTGGAGCGGGCCAAGCACTACACCACGATCTGCAACTCGGCGCCGAGCGAGGTGCTGGCCCGGATCGCGATCACCGCCCGCGAGCACATCCTGGCCCGCAACCGCGCGATCATCGCCGAGAACCTGCCGCGGTTCGACGCCTTCTTCGCCGAGTTCGCCGACCTCTTCGAGTGGCGCGCGCCGGACGGCGGCTGCGTCGCCTACCCGCGCTACCGGGGCCCGGGCGACGTGGCGGAGTTCTGCACCGCCCTGGTCGAACAGGCGGGCGTGCTGCTGCTGCCCGCCGACGTCTTCCGCTCGGAGCTGACCCCGACCCCGGCCGACCGTTTCCGGATCGGCGTCGGCCGCCGCGACCCGGGCCCCGGCCTGGCGGCCTTCGGCGACTGGCTCCGCAAGCGCTGAGGCGCACTCGGGGCGGACCCGGTGCGCACCCGGGGCGGACGCGAAGCGGCCGGGGCGCCGGCCACCGAGGGGAGTCGGCGGCCGGCACCCCGGCCCGTCAGGGGTGCCGCCCGGGAGTGGTCAGAGCTTCTGCCAGGCCGGCTTGGCCGCGTAGGTGTCGCGGAAGTAGTCGGCGAGCTTGAGGCGGGAGGCGGCCGCCTCGTCCACCACCACGGTGGCGTGCGGGTGCAGCTGGAGCGCCGAGGCGGGGACGACCGCGGACAGCGGGCCCTCGACGGCGAGCGCGACGGCCTCGGCCTTGGCCTCGCCGGTGGCGAGCAGCACCAGGTGGCGGGCCTCCAGGATGGTGCCGATGCCCTGGGTGATGACGTGGTGCGGGACCTCGTCGATGCTGTCGAAGAAGCGGGCGTTGTCCACCCGGGTCTGCCGGGTGAGGGTCTTGATCCGGGTCCGGGAGGAGAGCGAGGAGCAGGGCTCGTTGAAGCCGATGTGGCCGTCCGTGCCGATGCCGAGCAGCTGGAGGTCGACGCCGCCGGCCTCGGCCAGCGCGCGGTCGTAGGCGACGGCCGCCGCAGCGATGTCGGACGCGTTGCCGTCCGGGCCCAGGAAGGAGTCCTCGGTCAGGCCGAGCGGCTCCACGACCTCGCGCAGCACCACCGACCGGTACGACTCGGGGTGGCCGGCGGGCAGGCCGACGTACTCGTCCAGCTGGCAGATGCGCGCCTCGGCGGCGTCCAGCCGGCCGTCGCGGACCCGCTCGGCCAGGGCCTGGTAGATCGGCAGCGGGGTCGAGCCGGTCGCCACGCCGAGCAGGGCGTCGGGCTTGTCGGTCAGCAGATCGGTGATCGCCGCGGCGATGAGGTCGCCGGCCGCACGGGCGTCAGGGACGATCACGATTTCCATACTGGGTCCACCGTTCTGAGGCGAGTCTGAGGTCTAGACCTCCGAGGTCTAGACCAGTTTGCCGTGAAGGGGTGCCCCAGGTCCACCCGGGTCCGACTGGCGGGCGATCTTCCGCCCCGGCCCGTTCTGCCGGGTGGGAACGGCCGGGGCCGGCCGTCGGGGGATGTCCCGACGGCCGGCCCGGTGTTCGTGTCCGCTACGGCTTCCTGCTCACCGGTCGTCCGGACGGCTGCCCGGTCGTACGGACGGCGTGGGGTGGGCGGGTGCGGCGCCTCGGCGGCCCCGCGGTCAGAACGGGTTGGTACAGGTGGTGACCTGCTGGGCGACGTCCAGCGCGGGGCCGGCGGTCGCGCAGATCATGCGGGGGGCGGTGGTGGTCACCCGCGGGGTGACCGCCTCGGCGGAGCCGAACCGCACGGTGGTCGCGGCGGCGACCGTCTTCCACGGGCTGCCCCAGGCGGCCTGGGTGCGGATCTCGACCCGAACCAGCGTCAACTGGCCCCGGTCGGCGCTGACCCGGGCGACTCCCACGATGCCCCCGCCGTCGGCCTGGTGCGAGACGCAGGGTCGGTTGAGCACCGCGGCGCAGGCCGCGCCGTCGGTTCCGGGCGTCGCCGTGGCCGCTATGGCCGGGGCCGCCGACAGGCCAGCTATCCCTGCCGCTGCCATGACCACAGCTGCGATCCGAGTGCGCATGATGCGAACCTCCTTGGAAATTAAGGGAATCTCACTCCTTGAGATGAGTCTTGCACACATTGTGAACTCGGCGTGTGTGCGTTGCGTCACACTCATGGTGACGGTTCAACTACATCCTGCAACCATTTGCCGCCCGTTCAGCACACGGACAACTCCAGTCCTGACGGACGATCGGTTCATCGGGAAGCGGCGGGTGGCATCGGCAACCCGCCCACGGCCCGGCGGGGTTGGCGGTGCCCCGGCGCTCCTCTCACCCGTCCGGGTGGCGGGTTGCCCCCGGGGCGAATCGGACGGATACCATCGACCCGATCCCACGGAGGTGCCGCGTGGACACGGTCATCGTGCAACTTCCCGGTCCGGGGCCCGAGGTGGCGCCCGGCGAAACCCCCGGCCTGCTGCGGATGGGCCCGGGCGAGACCGCGGTGTTCGGGCGCGGGGAGCCCGGCCGGCCGGTCCCCATCCCGCTGCCCGACCAGGGCGTCTCCCGCCGGGCGGGAGAGGTGGTCGCGGCCGAGGACTACTGGCGGCTGTCCAACTTCAGCACCTCGGCCACCTACGTGGTGGAGAACCTGGAGGGCGCGGGGGAGCACGTCAAGGTCGCGCCCGGCCGGATCGGCGCGCCCGTCCCGTTCGAACTCTCCCGGGTGCTGCTGCCCGCCCTCGGCGGGCCCGCCGCCTTCAAGGTCTTCGCCCCGCAGCACGCCTACCTCGACGGCCGGCCCGGCGGCGCCGAGGGCGAGCGCACCGTCAGCCCGTTCGCCCTGGACCCGACCGCCAAGTACTTCCTGGTCCTGCTCGCGCTCTGCGAGCCCAGACTGCGCTCGCCCTCCGCCGCGGCCGTCCCCGGGGTGACCGAGGTGCTCGCCCGGCTGCGCGCCCTGCCCGGCTGCCGCGGACTGAGCCGCTCGGCGGTCAACTACCACATCGACTACCTGGTGGCGACCAAGCTGCGGCTGCGCGAGCCGTACGAGGAGGGCCCGGGCGGCGGAAAGCGCGAGGAACTGGTGGCGCTGGCGCTGAGGTTCGACCTCGTCCGGGAGGAGCACCTCGCACTGCTCCCGCCCCGGCGCCCGGCCGCCCGGCCGTGACGCCCGGTGCCCCGCCCGGGCCGGAGCCCGAGCCGCCCGGCGGCGGGCCCGCGCCCGGTGGCCCGCCGTTCGCGGTCCCGGCGGGCTACCCGATCGCCGGCTACCGCCTCGGCGCCTTCCTCGGCGCGGGCGCCTGGGGCAGCGTGTACGCCGCCGAGGGCCCCGACGGCGGCCCGGCCGCCGTCAAGATCCTCGGCGCGGCCCGGTTCAGCCCCGGCCAGCGCCGGACCGTGGCCCGGATGGCCCGCAGCGAGCAGCGCTTCAGCCGCCGCGCCGACCATCCCCACCTGATCCGCACCTTCGCCGTGGCCACCGTCGAGGACCCGGACCACCCGGCGCTCGACGGCGCCGTCGCCCTGGTGATGGAACGCGCCGCCCGCAACCTCCAGGACCTGCTGGCCGAGGCCCGCCCCGGTACGGCGGCGCCCGGAGCCGAACGCATCCTGACCGAGGTCTGCGCCGGGCTGACCCACATGCACCGGGCCGGCTGGGTGCACGGGGACCTGAAACCGGCCAATGTCCTGCTGATGCCCGACGGCACCGCCAAGATCGCCGACTTCGGCCTCACCGCCGAGCTGGAGGGCACCCACGCCTACGCCCCTCCGCTCGGCTCGCCCGACCACGTCCCGCCCGAGTGGTGGTCCGAGCGCACCGGTGCCCGCGGCGTCGCGGTGCGCCCCAGCGCCGACGTCTGGGCCTTCGGCGTGATCGCCCACCAACTGCTCACCGGCGGCCTGCACCCCTTCCTCGGCGCGACCGCCCGGGCCCGCTCGCTGGCCGCCCAGGCGTACGCGCGGGGCGCCGCGCCGCTGCGGCTGGACGAGGCGCTGCCGGCGCGCTGGCGGCCCGTGGTCACCGCCTGCCTCGCCCCCGGGCGGGAGGAGCGGACCCGGACCGGGCTGGCCCTGCTGGTCGCCCGGGCCGCCGCCCCGCCGGGCCGGCGCCGCCGCGCCGCCGTCCGGGCCGGCGCGGGCCTGCTGGCCTGCGGGCTCGCCGTCCTCGCCCTGACCGGCGGACCGGAGCCGGGCGGGCCGGGCGCCGCCCGGCGCGCGGTGCCCCCGCTGCCCGGTGCGATCCCGGCCGGCTCGGACGTCCCGGTGGCCTACCGGGGAATGATCGAGACCGCGGCGCGGCGCTGCCCCGAGCCGGAGGTCACCCCGGTGCTGCTGGCCGCCATGCTGAAGGCCGAGAGCGGCTTCGACCCGAACGCGGCCCGCCCGGGGACCGGCGAGTACGGCATCGCGATGTGGACGCCCTCGGTCTTCGAGGCCTGGGGCAAGGCCGCCACCCACCCCGGAGCCACGTCGTACTGGGACCCGGGCGACGCGATCGCCGCGATGGGCAACTACGTCTGCTGGCTCGACCAGCAGATAAAGCACCGCGGCCTGACCCGCGACCTGCCCGCCCTGGTCGCGGCGGCCTACCGCACCAGTGACAAGAGCGTGGTGGCCGCCGGGGGCGTGCCGGAACGGGTTCGACCACATGTCGACAAAGTGCTTCAGTACCTTGGTGGCTACGGAGGGTGACGCCGCGAAATGGGATGAGTTATGCCACATCCCTACGAATCCCGGCGCGGGCACCCGGGTGACGGGCCTCCGGTCTGGGATCCTCGGCGGCATGATCACGAAGCTCCGCGCGGCCGTCGCGCAATGGACCGTCGTCGTTCCGGTGGTGTCGTTCCTCGTCCTCGTCCTGACCTGGCACAAGGAACTGCCCGGCTGGGTGGTGGCGGTGGTCGCCTGCTTCCTGGTGGGCGCCGTGCTGTCCGCCGTGCACCACGCCGAGGTCATCGCGCACTGGTCGGGGGAGCCGTTCGGGTCGCTGGTCCTCGCGGTGGCGGTCACCGTGATCGAGGTCGCGCTGATCGTGACGCTGATGGCCGACGGCGGGGACAAGTCCTCCACACTGGCCCGGGACACCGTCTTCGCCGCCGTGATGATCACCTGCAACGGCATCCTCGGACTGTCCATCCTGGTCGCCGCCGTCAAGTACCGGACCGCCGTGTTCAACGCCGAGGGCACCGGCGCCGCGGTCGCCTGCATCGCCACCCTCGCGACCCTCAGTCTCGTGCTGCCGACCTTCACCACCAGCTCGCCCGGCCCGCAGTTCTCCACCACCCAGCTCACCTTCGCGGCCACCGCCTCGCTGGTGGTGTACGGGCTGTTCGTGGCCACCCAGACCGTCCGGCACCGGGACTACTTCCTGCCCGTCACCCCCGAGGGCCGGGTGCTGGACGAGGAGGAGCACGCCTCCCCGCCGACCGTCCGGGCCGCCGGGGTCAGCCTGCTGCTGCTCGCCGTCGCCCTGGTGGCGGTGGTGGGCCTGGCCAAGGGCGTGTCGCCGACCATCGAGAAGGCGGTGGACGACGCCGGGCTCCCGCACGCGGTCGTCGGCGTGGTGATCGCCCTGATGGTGCTGCTGCCGGAGACCATCGCGGCGCTGCGCGCGGCCGTCCGCAACCGGGTGCAGACCAGCCTCAACCTCGCCCTCGGCTCGGCGCTCGCCAGCATCGGCCTGACCATCCCGGCGGTCGCGATCGCCTCCAGCTGGCTCTCCGGCCCCCTCGTCCTCGGCCTCGACCCGGCGCACATGGTGCTGATGACCCTGACGATCATGCTGCTCACCCTCACGGTCATCCCGCGCCGGGCGACCCCGCTCCAGGGCGCGGTGCACCTGGCGGTGCTGGCGGGGTACGTGGTGCTGGCGTTGAACCCGTGAGGGCCCGCCGTCCGTAGTCCGGAGTGGAAGCCCCTGGCCCGTTCCCCCGTGCGGCCAGGGGCTTCCGGCGTTCCCGGGCCCGGTGTGGCTCGTGTGGCCGGCGGGGCCGATGGGGCCGTGGGTGAACCCGGGGAGCGGCGGCGGCCGTGGTACCGGGTGAGGGCCCCTGGTCCGCCCCCGTGGCCGGGGACCCTCGTCGAATCCGGTGCGACCGCCGGTGAACCCCCTGACCAGGGGGTGCGCACCGTGGAACGACAAGGAGCCCCTGGTCCCGCAGCTGCTCGCGGGCCGGGGGCTCAGTGGCGCCTCGGCCCGGCCGCGGCGCCCCGCAGGGACTCGATCACCCGCTTGTCATGGTGCCGGGTGTCGCCGAGCGGCACGAGCGGCCCGAGTTGTCGACTCCGCTCCCCGGTCCGGTGGGTGAACCCGGACGGCCGTGGTGGCCGGTATTGACCGGTTCCCGGCGGCGGCCTGCGTGTCGGGGCGGCGGGCGGGTGCCGGGGTTCTCTATCGTCCCGTCCGGAACCGCCCAGTCCGAGGAATCCGTCGCGAGTACAGCCGATCCGACCCGTGGGAGAGTGCGATGCCCGGCCCAGAGCAGACCGTCCGGCCCGAGGAGACCGACAGGGACGAGGAGGCCGTCCGGGCCGCGGAGAGCGCCGACGTCATCGTGGTCGGCGCCGGACCGGCGGGCTCCACCGCCGCCGCCCACCTCGCCCGGACCGGGCTGGACGTCCTGCTGCTGGAGAAGTCCGCCTTCCCGCGCGAGAAGGTCTGCGGCGACGGCCTCACCCCGCGCGCCGTCAAGCAGCTGACCGACCTCGGCATCGACGTCTCCGAGGGAGTCGGCTGGCTGCACAACCGGGGCCTGCGGCTGATCTCCGGGCGCCGCTCGCTGGAGTTCGACTGGCCCGAGCTCTCCGCCTACCCCGGGTACGGACTGGTCCGGCGCCGTGCCGACTTCGACGAACTGCTCGCCCGCAAGGCCGCCTCGGCCGGTGCCCGGCTGGTCGAACGCGTCACTGTGACGGGCCCGCTGCTGGACGAGCGGACCGGCCGGATCACCGGCGTCACCGCCAGGTCGGGGGAGGAGCGCCGGCCGGTCGCCTACCGGGCCCCGGTCGTGGTCGCCGCCGACGGCAACTCCACCCGGCTGTCGGTGGCGATGAAGCGCCACCGCCGTACCGACCGCGCGATGGGCGTCGCGTACCGGACGTACTTCACCACCCCGCGCCACGACGACCGCTACCTGGAGGCCTGGCTCGACCTGCGCGACCCCGACGACCCGGCCCGGGGCCTGCTGCCCGGCTACGCCTGGGTGTTCGGCATGGGCGACGGCACCGCCAACGTCGGCCTCGGGGTCCTCGACACCACCGGGACCGAGGTGGACTGGCGGGAACTGCTGCGCCGCTGGTGCGACGGCCTGCCCCCGGAGTACGGCTACACCCCCGACGGGGTCACCGAGCCGATCCGCGGCGCCGCCCTGCCGATGGGCCTCAACCGCCGGCCCCACTACGCCGACGGCCTGCTGCTGGTCGGCGACGCGGGCGGCACGGTCAGCCCGGGCACCGGCGAGGGCATCGCCTACGCGATGGAGTCCGGCCGGTTCGCCGCCGAGGCCGTCGTCCAGGCCCTCGCCCGCCGCACCGACCGCGGCCGCGAACTCGCCCTGCGCGCCTACCCGCAGGCGCTGCGCTCCGCGTACGCCGGCTACTTCGCGCTCGGCCGCCTGGCCGCCGACCTGCTGGGCCGCCCGAAGCTGCTCGGCGCGGCCGGGGCCGCCGGGCTGGGCCACCCGGCGCTGCTGAAGGTGGCGTTCCGGCTGATGGTCAACCTGACCGAGCCGAACTCCAAGGACGCCCTCGACCGGCTGCTCCACCTGCTCGGGCGGGTCGCCCCGGGAAAGTGACCCGGGAAAGTGACCCGGTGGCGCCGGACCGTTCATCCTCCTGGACGGGCGGCCCCGCTGTCCCGGGTTCGGCCTAATCCGCGCAGTCGAACGGGCAGTCGTACGGATCATATTGACGAATGATCAGAAGATCCGATTGCCTGGTGTCGAACCAGCCACGGAGGGTGAGCACAACGCCCCTCCGTGGCTCCCCTTTCGACCGCTGACCCGTTCGACGGAGACACCGTGCGCCTTCGCCTTCGCCTGCTCGTCGCGCCGCTCGCCGCGGCCGCCGCCCTCACCGCCGTGAGCACCCCCGCCGCCCTCGCGGCCCCGGCGGCCACCCCCTCCGACCAGTGCTCCGCCGCCTTCCGCCACGACGACGCCCGCCTCGGCCCCGCCGACCTCCCGACCACCGGCCCGGTCGGCCGCCAGCTCGCCGGCTACCAGCGCACCGGCGGCGCGAGCGACCAGGCCTTCCTGGCCCAGTACTACGACCCGGCCGGCAACGGCGGCAAGGGCGGCTGGATCTACCCGCCGGCCGACGGCTACGTCACCCTGCCCGACGGCAGCCCGATCGAGTTCGACCTCACGCTGTACCCGAACCAGAACATCGACCGCTACGGCAGCGAGTACGGCGCCTACCTCGCCCCCGAGGGCCTGCCCTACGCCAACCGCGCGCTCCCGCCGCAGAGCCTGGACAGCAACCCGCCGGCCGCCTGCAACTACCACGACTACAAGGTGGTCAAGGCCTTCACGGTGCACGCCGGCCCGATCGCGCCGTGGTTCAACCAGCCCGGCTGGGGCCTCCAGTACCAGCTCGACGGCGCCCTGCTGCCCGGCGGCCCGGCCAGGCCGAACGTGCTCTGGCTGGTCGAGAACGGCTACCTGGCCCGGATCTGACCCCGCTCCGGGAAATTCGCTGGCGGGCCCGGGGGCGCCGGGGATAGGAAGACGGGATGACCATCAGCGATCCCGCCACCGACCGGCGGGTCTTCCGCCCCGCCGTCCTCGACCTCGGCGACGCCCTGCTGCGCCCGTTCGGGCACGGCCTCGACGTGCCCGGCGGCATCGTGCCCGCCCTGGTCGCCGCCGGGGCCGACCCGGCCGTCGCCCGCTGGACCCCGCTCAGCGGCTCCGGCCCGGTCGACGCCGAGGCCTACCTCGACCGCTGCGAGGCCCGCTGGGCCGACGGCACCGCGGCCCCCTTCGCCGTCGTCGACGCCGCTGACGGCCGCCTGTGCGGCAACGCCTACCTGGAGTGGACCAACCGGGACGACGGCGTGGTCATGGTCGGCTACTGGCTGCTCGCCGCCGCCCGCGGCCGGGGCCTGGCCACCCGGGCCGCCACCGCCGCCACCCGCTGGGCGGTGGAGCAGGCCGACGCCCGCCGCATCGAGCTCTACCACGCCGTCGGCAACGAGGACTCCTGCCGGGTCGCGGCGCGGGCCGGCTTCCCGTACGAGGGCACCCTGCGCGCCTCCTACACCTACGGCGGGGGCGTCTACACGGACGAGCACCTGCACGCCCGGCTGGCCTCCGACCCGTTCACGGACTGAGCGCCCCGCCCGCGGGCCCGGCCGACCGAGCGGGCTCAGCCCCGGACGGTGCCGCCGTGGAGCCCGAACGCGGGGGCGGCGGACTCGGTGAAGCGCTCCTCCTGCATGGCGGTCAGCCCGCGGACCACCAGGACGGCGAGGACGGCGGCCACCACCAGCAGCAGGTCGGAGGCGATCAGCCAGCCGACGGCCTGCTGGTAGCCGTCCGCGTACTGCGCCGAGGCCGAGCCGAGGTACTGGGAGCCGACCCGGCCGGTCGCGTTGGAGATCCAGAAGGTGGCCCACCAGAGGTTGAGCAGCGTCTGCGGGAGCTGCGGGCGCACGCCCGAGGCGTCCGGCCGGGCGCCGGCCTGCCAGATGTCGCCCGCGATCTGGCGGGGGAACCAGAGCGCGACCACGGGGGTGAACCAGGCGCCGATCGCCCAGCCGCGCTTGAACCGGTGCCCGCGCGGGTCGAAGACCTCGGCGTTCACCCGGACCCGGTGGAACCAGATGACGAACGTGACCGCGGACGCGACCAGGGCCACCAGCTGGAGGTAGCCGACGTTGTCGTAGAGCTGCGCCGTGTCCATCAGCGCGGAGCCGTCGGACTCGGCGCCGGTGGCGAGATCGCCGGCCTCCCCGTACAGGCGCAGGCCCACGCCGAGCGGGGCGAGGGTCGTGGCGGCGCTCACGGCGAGCAGAACGGTGGCGGCGGTGGCGCTGGCTCTGGGCGAGCGGTACACGGCGGGCGAAGGCATCGGGGATCGGGCTCCTGGACTGGACCAATGTGATGGAGCGACACCCTAGGGCCAAACGATCACCCCTGACCAGCTACTTTTCCGGGCCGTCGAAAGGATTCCGGGGGCCCGGGCGCAGGCTGCGCGCGCGGCGGAGGAGCGACCTAACCTGGAAGGGAGCATTCGGTGCGTCGCCCGCGAACGGAAGCGGTGGTCATGACGGTGGTCTCGGCGGCCCTCTTCGGTACCGACTGGTGGCAGCCCACGCTGCCCGGCGGTGCCGAGTTGCTGCGCGAGTGCGCCGCCCGGGGGTGGACGGTGGTGCTGACCGGCCCCGGTCCCGCCGGGGCTCCGGCGCTCACCGTGGCCGATCCCGGGGGCGATCCGGTGAGAGCCGCGCTGGACCTGGTGGACGGCAGGCCCTGGCACGCCGTGGCCGTCGCCGGGAGCGTGCGCGAGGTACGGGCCGTGCGGCGGGCCGGGGTGCCGTGCGTCGCCCTGACGGCCGGCCGGGACACCGGCCCGGAACTGCGGGCGGCGGGCGCGGCCGAGGTCCACCGCGACGCCGCCGCCCTGTTGGGGGTCCTGGACGACAGCCTGCTCGCCCGCCCCCGGGCCTTCGGGCCCGTCGGCGCCGGAACAGGCGGTGCCCGCAACGGTTAGTGCCGGCCCGTACCGGGCAACCGCCGGGTGCGAGCACGTCACCGGAAGTGTCGGAGGTGACCGAGATGGACGGTCCCGCTTTGAGCGGATGGGAGCGGCGGCTCCTCGAGGAGATCGAGTCCGATCTGCGCCAGGACACACGGCTCGACCGGAAGCTGAGCACGATGGGCGCCAAAGCGCCGAGCCGGGTCCGGCGCGTGCTCCGCGGGGTCGGACGCAGGGTCACGGCGGGGGTGACGCTGACCGCCCTGGTGATGACGGCGATCTGTTTCGGCGTGGGCGCCCGGACACCGGCCACCGCCGTGCTGGTCGCGCTCGGGGTGGTCTGGGCGGCGACGGTGGGGGCCGCGGTCGCCGCCTCCGAACTGCTGCGCCGCCGGCGCGAGGCCCGCAGCGGTATCGCACCGGCGGACCCGACGGAGTTCCGGGAACGCCGGGAGCGCCGCGATCGGCGCCCCTGGGACCGGCCGGAGGCGTGACGCCATGACCACCGACCTGTGGGAGTACCGCCCGGGCTCCCATCCCGCCGCCGACCTCGCGCTGGTCGGGTACGAGGTGCACGCCACCGACGGCCCGGTCGGCCGGGTCGAGCAGGACGCCGGCGACCACCTGCTGGTCGACGCCGAGCCCTGGGTGCCGGGCGCCCGGGTGCTCGTCCCGGCCGGACTGGTCGCCCGGCTCGACCACCTCGACCGCGCCGTCCACCTCGACTGCCCGCGCGCCCGGCTCAGCACCGCTCCGCCCGTGGCCGTCGACCTGACCGCCCCGCACCCGGGCTGAGCGACCGCGCCATGGGCTGGCCGTCCACCACGCTCACCGGCCGGACGATCGCGTTCCTGGTCGCGCCGTACGGGGCCGAGCAGGTCGAACTGACCGACCCGTGGCAGGCGGTCGCCGAGTCCGGCGGCACCCCGCGGCTGCTGTCCACCGCCGAGGGGCGGGTCCGGACCGTCCGGCACCACGCCGAGGGCGACACCTTCGCCGTCGACGCGCTGGTCGCCGAGGCCGACCCGGCCGACTACGACGGGCTGGTCCTCCCCGGCGGCGTCGCCAACCCCGACCGGCTGCGCCTGGACCGGTCGGCGGTCGACTTCGTGCACGCCTTCGGCGCCGCCGGCCGGCCGGTCGCGGCGATCTGCCACGCGGCCTGGACACTCATCGAGGCCGACGCCGTACGCGGCCGCACCCTCACCTCCTGGCCCAGCCTGCGCACCGACCTGGTCAACGCCGGTGCGCACTGGGTGGACGAGCCGGTGCACGTCTGCCACGGAGGCCCCGGCACGCTCGTCACCAGCCGCAAGCCCGCCGACCTGCCGCTGTTCGACGACGCCTTCGTGACGGAGTTCGCCCACGCGGCGGCGAAGCGCCGGAAGTGAGCGCACGGTCCGACGTCAGTCGCCCCGGAGGCGGACGAAGGTCGCGGTGGGCGGGCGGCCGGTGAGGGTGAACTCGGCGCGCAGGGGCGAGGTCAGGGGATGGACCGGGCCGTGCTCGGGGTCGGTATCGGGCGGGCCGAGCAGCGGGCGGACGACCTCGGCGACCTCGCCGGACTGGACCGGGGTGAGCCGCGGGGAGGTCAGGAGCACCCGGCCGTCGTCGAGCCGCAGGACCAGCGCGTGCGGGTGGTCGGCCGGGCCGGTGACGGCGCCGACGGTGGCGTCCAGGGTGTCGCCGCGGCGGTACTTGACCCAGACCCGGCCCGCGCCGCGAGGCCGGTACGCGGCGGCGGCGGCCTTGCAGACCAGGCCCTCCACCCCGGTGTCGGCGAGCCGCTCCATCCACTCCAGCGCCTCCGCCCGGTCCGTGGTGGCCATGACCGGCCGGATCGGCGGCGGGACGTCGGCGAGGGCGGCGAGCAGCAGCCGACGGCGGTCGGTGAGCGGCAGCCCGCGGACGTCGCGGCCGGGCAGCGCCAGCAGGTCGAAGGCGATCAGGCCGAGAGCCACCTCGGGGGCGGCGGCACGGGCCCGGCGGGTGCGCAGCAGCTCGCCGAAGGCGAACCGGCCGCCGCGCCAGGCGACCAGCTCGGCGTCCAGCACCAGCCCCTCCGGCAGCCGGGCGACGGCGGCGGCGATCGGCGGGAACTCGGGGGCGAGGTCGCGGCCGCTGCGGGACTGGAGGTACGCGGGCCGCCCGCCCCGGGCGAAGGCCACGCAGCGGAAGCCGTCCAGCTTCAGCTCGTACTGCACGCCCCCGCCGCCCAGGCCGTCGGCGGGCGGGACGGCGGTCACGGCGGCCGGGCGCATCACCTCGACGGGCGGGTGCAGCACCTGGTGGGCCGGCGGCCGCGCTCCGGACACCGAGGGCGCGCCGGGCAGCGGCCGGGCCCGCTCCGGGTCCAGCAGCGGGGCGAGCAGGTCGCCGTGCGCGGCCAGCCGGTCGGGCACCTCGGCGAGCGTGAAGACCAGATCCCGCTCCTCGGTGGCCCGTTCCAGCTCCGCCCAGACCAGCGGGGTGGAGACGGTCGGCAGCGGCCGGGCCCGCAGGGTGTACGGCGCGGCGGTGGTCTTCTTGGCGTTGTTCTGCGACCAGTCGACCAGCACCCGGCCCCGGCGCCGGGCCTTGGCCATGGTGTGCACCACCAGCTCCGGGCGCTCGGCCTCCAGGGCGGCGGCCAGCGCCTTCGCGTACCCGGAGACCCGGGCGCTCGGCGTGGGCTCGATCGGGACCAGCAGGTGCAGGCCCTTGGAGCCGGAGGTCTTCACCCAGGCCGCCAGACCGTCCGCCGCGAGCCGCTCCCGCAGCAGCAGGGCGACCGTGCGGCAGGTGAGCACGTCGGCGCCCTCGCCGGGGTCGAGGTCCAGCACCAGCCGGTCGGCGAGGGCGGGCGCGGCCGCGTGCCACTGCGGGACGTGCAGCTCCAGGCAGCCCAGGTTGGCGACCGCCAGCAGCGCCGCGCCGTCCTCCAGCACCACCTGCCGCAGCTCGCCGGTGTTGCTCGGCACGTCGACCGTACGCACCCAGTCCGGGGTGCCGGGCGGCGGGTTCTTGGCGACGAACGCCTCCGCCTCGACGCCGTCCGGGCAGCGGAGGAAGGAGACCGGGCGGTCGCGCAGGTGCGGGAGCAGGGCGGTGTGCACGGCGGCGTAGTAGCGCAGCACCTCGCCCTTGGGCGTGCCGGTGCGCGGGTAGTACACCTTGTCGAGGTGGGAGAGGGCGAGGGTGCGCCCGTCCACCGTCATCTGCGGCACGCTCCGCCTCCGATGCCTCCGCTGTCTCCGATGCCTCAGGTGCCTCCGCTGTCTCCGGCGCCTCCGGTGGTGCCCCCGCAGCCAGTCTGCCCCGGTTCGGCGGCGGCCGCCCCGAGGGCTCCCGGGGTCCGTCCTCGGACTCCCGTCGTCCGCCCGCCGGGCGGCCGGGGCGCGCCCGGGTAGGTGCCGAAGTACCAGCGGTTGCCCTCCGGGTCGGCGGCGGCGAAGTCCCGCGAGCCGTAGTCGGTTTCGTACAGCCCGGTGGTGATCCGGGCCCCGGCGGCCACCGCGCGGGCGTGCACGGCGTCCGGGTCGGCGGTGACCACGTACGCGGTGAAGCCGCCCGGCCGGCCCGGCCAGGGCTCGGTGCCCTCGGGCGTCCCGCGCTCGGAGCCGAGCATCACGCCGCCGCCCTCGGGCCAGGCGAGTTCGGCGTGTGCGACGACGTCGCCCTCGCCGTAGGTGACGACCTCCTGGAAGCCGAAGGCCTCGACCAGGAAGCGGATCAGGGCCCGGGCGTCGGTGGCGCGCAGGCTGGGCCAGACCTGCGGGGCGGGGGTCTCGGTGGCGTCCATGGCTCACTCCTCGGGAAGCGTGGGTCGTCGTGCCGGTCGTTCCGCCTCCCACTCTGCGGCCGCACCCGGCGCCCCGCCTTGGACGTTTCGGAACTTCGCCTGCTCCGGCCCCTCCGCCGCCAGCCAGGCGCTCGGCGCGGCCCCGGCCAGCGCCCGGAACTCGCGGGCCAGGTGCGCCTGGTCGAAGTACCCGCAGCGCACGGCCAGTTCCGCGAGCCGGGGAGGCGGCTCGGTGGCGGCGAGCAGGCGCCGGGCGCGGTCGAAGCGCATCACCCGGGCGGCCGCTTTCGGGGTCAGCCCGGTCTCCCGGCGGAACCGCTCCTGGAGGTGCCGGGCGCTCCAGCCGGTCTCCCGGGCCAGCTCCGCCACCGGCAGCGCGCCGTGGCTGCGCCGCAGTGCCTGCCAGGCCCGGCCGACCTCGGGCGGCACCCGGCCGGAGGGCCGGGCGGTCCGCAGCAGCGCCCCGTCCAGCACGGCGAACCGTTCCGTCCAGTCGGGGGCGGCCAGCAGCTGCTCCCGTAGCCGCGGGGCGAACCGGCCGAGCACCTCCTCGGCGGGTACGTCGATCCCGGCCAACTCCCCGGCGGGCAGCCCGAACAGCGCCCGGGCGGCGAGCGGGTGCACGGCGATCTGCACGCCGGACTGCGCGCCCTCGTGGGTGATCAGCGCGGGGGTGGTGTGCAGTCCGCCGAGCAGGGCCGGGTAGCTGCCGGGCGGCTGTGCGGGATCGGGGTGCCCGGCGATCACCAGCGGCTCGTCGAGGGTGAGGATGAAGGTCAGGTACGGGGAGGGCAGGCCGCGGTGCACGGCGGGGGCGAGGCCGCGCTGCCGGTAGCCGGAGTACCAGGCCAGGTAGGGGCGCAGCGCCGTGGTGGGCCGGGCCCGGACGGCCTCGTCGACCGTCCGCTCGGCGTCCGTGGTCATCCTCCCAGTATCGGCGGTCGGGGCCGCCGGGCGTCGGGCCGGGGTCGCGGGCGGGGGCGGGGTTGCTTATGGTGAGGGCGCGGTCACACCCCTTCCGCTCCGACGGCGGGAGCCCGGGAGCGCCGCCGGGGGGATGCGGGGGGACCAGCGGGGGGAACCACCGACGAAGGAGTCCCCGTGACCACCACTGCCCGAGACATCATGCACACCGGCGCCCAGTGCGTCGGCGCCCACCAGACGCTGGCCGAGGCCGCGCGGATGATGCGCGACAAGAACGTGGGCGCGCTGCCGATCTGCGGCGACGACCAGAAGCTGAAGGGCATCATCACCGACCGCGACATCGTGCTGCGATGTATCGCGGAGGGCAAGGACCCGGCCAAGATGACGGCCATGGAGCTCTCCGGCCACCTGCACTGCGTGCGCGCCGAGGACAGCATGGAGGCGGTGCTGCGCAAGATGGAGCAGCACCAGATCCGGCGCATCCCGGTGATCGACGGCGACCGGCTGGTCGGCATGATCAGCGAGGCCGACCTGGCGATGGGGCACCGCGACGGCCAGCGGCTGACCGATCAGCAGATCATCGAGTTCATGGACAGCGTCTACATGAAGCAGTGACCGGCTGACACCCCGCGTGCCCCGTGCCTGCCCGCCCCCGTGACCGGCCGGTCCCCCGTACCGGCCGGGCTCTTCGAGCGTGCCGGGCGGGGCACCGGTTCGTCTTGTACAAATGCGCACCGTCGGCGATCGCGCACTTTCGGAGACCACGCGCCGTGCGCAGGCGTGCGCCTCAGCCTCCGGCGTCCAGGAGGGTGCTGGTCACCCGCCCGGTGACCCGGTCGGTGACCCGGCCGGCGGGCTCGGGCAGGGCGGCGGCGGTGCGCCGGGACGCCAGGAACGCGCTCGGCGAGCGGCCGACCATGGCGCGGAAGGTCCGGTCGAGGTGCGACTGGTCGTAGTAGCCGCAGCGCGTGGCCAGGTCGGCGCCCGTGGTTCGCGCCCCGGCGGGGCGGCGCCCGAAGGGGTGGTCCCCGGCTGTCCGCTCCTCGTGGGCGGTCAGGACGTGGAGGGTGCGCTGGAGCCGGAGGATGCCGGCCGCCTGCTTGGGGGCCAGCCCGAGGTGCTCGCGGAAGCGCAGCTCCAGCCTGCGACGGCTCCAGCCGGTGCCCTCGACCAGGGCGCCGATCGGCACCAGCCCGTGGGTGTGCCGCAGCTGCCGCCAGACCCAGTGCACGGACGGGTCCCAGTCCGGCCCGTACGCGAACAGCGCACCGAAGTAGCCGTCCAGCATGGCGAACCGGGCCGGCCAGCTCGGGGCGTGGGCCAGCCGGTCGGTCAGCGCCCGCAGCCGCGGGCCCAGCACGTCCCCGGCCTCGGCCCAGTGCCCGCCGAGCTCGCCGGCCAGCGGACCGAACGCCCGGAAGGCGCCCTGCGGAGTGAGCGAGACGGCCAAACCGTGCAGCACGCCCGCGTGTTCGGCGATCGTCGCGGTGCGGCGCAGCCCGGCCGCGACCGAGCCGAAGGCGGTGGCGGGCGCGGGCGAGACGGCGTCGGTGAGGCTCATCGTGCCTTCGAAGGCGAGGGCCACGGTGACCACGTCCGTCGGCACCTCCAGCCGTCGGAGCGGCTGGCGCAGGGCCAGCCGGTAGCCGCGGTAGCCGAGGACGTACGGGCGCAGCGGCGCGGCGGGGGTGCCGAGGACCGTCCCGGGCGCGGTGGTGGGGAGGGTGCTCCGGGTCATCGCAACTCCCGTGCTCGGCCTGGCGGGTGGCAGGTACCCGAACCATCGTAGGCGCCGCCGGGCGGCCTTGGAGGGCGCGGACGGCGGTCGGTCGGCTTCGGACGGCCCGGGCCGCCCGAGAGGCCGTCTCAGGGGTCGGAACCTCCTTTCCCACCAGTCGGGATGCGGGCACACTTGCGCCCATGGGAAAGCAGTACGAACGCATCGACGGCCGGCTGCGCGGTTTCATCGAGCGCCAGCCGGTCTACTTCGTCGCCACCGCCCCGCTGGCCGCCGACGGGCATGTCAACCTCTCGCCCAAGGGCCGCGCCGGGACGCTCGTGGTGATCGACGAACTCACCCTCGCCTATCTGGACTTCGGCGGCTCACAGGCCGAGACCGTCGCCCACCTGCGGGAGAACGGCCGGATCACCCTGATGTGGTGCGCCTTCGAGGGGCCGCCGACCGTGGTGCGGGTGCACGGGCGCGGCGAGCCGGTCTTCCGGGACGACCCGCGGTTCGCAGGACTGCTGCGCCACTTCGACCCGGCCGCGGACGGCTCCGGTCTGCGGGCGATCGTGCTGGTCGAGGCCGAGCGGGTCAGCGACTCCTGCGGGTACGCGGTGCCGTTCATGGACTACCGCGCCGACCGCGACCTGCACGCCCAGTACTTCGACCGCAAGGACGAGGAGGAGTTCGGCGCCTACTGCGAGCGCAAGCCACTGGTCGGCACCAGCATCGACGGCCTGCCGGCCGTCCCGCTGCCGCTCCCGCCCCGGCCGTCCTGACCGGCAGGGCTGCCCCGATCTCGCGGGCCCCGGGCACGACGAGGCCGCCGCACCCCGGGGTGGGGTGCGGCGGCCTCGTGGCGTGCGGTCCTACTTGGTCAGACCGGCCTTGGCGGAGCAGACCGGCCAGGCGCCGGGGCCCTGGGCGGCGAGCACCTTCTCGCCGACGGCGATCTGCTGCGCCTTGGTGGCCTGGTGGGCCTGCGGGGCGTAGGCGGTGCCACCGAAGGCGGCCCAGGTGCTGGAGGTGAACTGCAGGCCGCCGTAGAAGCCGTTGCCGGAGTTGACGGCCCAGTTGCCGGTCGCCTCACAGGCGACGACCTTGTCCCAGACCGTGGCCGGCGCGGCGGAGGCGCTGGTGGCCGCGACGAGGCCGGCCGCGGGCAGGGCGGTGAGCGCCCCGGCCATCAGAGCCATCCGGACGCGGTTGCGGCGCTTCGGGGTGGCGGTGGTGGCGGCAGCGGCGGTCTCGTTGCGGAAGGTCATGGAGTTCCTTTCGGAGGGTTCGCGAGCGCGCGGAACCAGACCCTCGGAAGGCCGTCGGTTTCGGGGACACGTCACTCGCGTGGTTCTGCACCGTCCTGCCCGGGGGCGGTTGGCCCGGCCGGAGCGGATCGCTCGGTGCAACGGGTTCGAAGTTACGGGGGTGGTCGTGGCGGTTTCAAGGATTCGAAGGTTTAGCCATGTCAGAAGGCTGTTACCGGGCGTAAGGATCAAGGAATTGTGGCGATTTCGCCCGATTTACCCCTATTTCCAAGATCAAATAGCCCGGGGAAGTGGCCCGCGCCACTCCGGACCCCCCACGGAACCGCTGTGAGGCCGCCCACACGGTCGACAGCGCGTGACGGTCGGCCAGCCGCCGGTGCCGGATTCGGCGCCCCGGCCACCGCCCCGGGTGGCCCGGGCCACAGCCCTCACCCGGAGAGCCCGCCGCCGTCACTCCCGGTGGCGGGCATAGCCTCATTTCCATGAGCAACGAGAGCGATGCAGCGGACACGGCGGACGCGGGAGAGGCGGCCGCCGGTACGGGTGGGGCGGCGGACGCCGGCGCGCGAGGGGGCGCCGCGGCCGGGGTGCCGACCGGCGCCCCGGGGCACGAGGCCGCGGCCGCACCCGCCGGCTTCGAGCTGGGCACCGACGGCCCCGGCGTGATCCTGGCCGGCCTGGACGGCTCCGACTCCTCCTGGCGCGCCACCGCCTACGCCGCCGGACTGGCCCGCCGGCAGGGCGCCGTCCTCGCGGTGGCGTACATCCAGCCGATCCTCGGCGCCGCGACCGCCCTGGCCGGGGCCGCGGTGGAGGAGACCACCCAGGAGATCGCCGAGGGACTGCTGGCCGCGCTGCGCGAGGCCGAGCACCGGGTGCGCGAGGTGTGGAAGGTGGAGTGGCGCTTCCTGACCATGCGCGGCGACCCGTACGGCGGCCTCGCCAAGCTCGCGGACGAGCTGCGCGCCGACGCCGTGGTGGTCGGCGTCTCCGAGCAGGCGGGGCACAAGGTGATCGGCTCGGTGGCCGTCCGGCTGGTCAAGGCCGGCCGCTGGCCGGTCACCGTCGTGCCGTAGGGCGATCGCCCCGGCCCGCGGCCGGGCAGCCGCCCGAGGAGGGCCGGGGCGGCGGCCGGTAGGGTGCGTGACCATGACGGACACGCGGGGCACGCACCCCTCCGAGCCCGCCCACTCGACCGGCAACGACCTGCACCTCGACCTCCCCGCCACCGGGGGTCGGCGCGCCGCGCTGATGGCGGCGCTGCGCGAGGCGATCCGCAGCGGCAGACTGGCCCCCGGCACCCGGCTGCCGCCCTACCGCGCCCTCGCCACCGACCTCGGCCTGGCCCGCAACACCGCCGCCGAGGCCTACGCCGAACTCGTGGCCGAGGGCTGGCTGACCGCCCGCCAGGGCTCCGGGACCACCGTGGCCGAACGCGCCGAGCCCGTCCCGCGCACCCGGGCCCGCCGGCCCGTCCGCCGTCCCGGTCCCACCCACGACCTGCGGCAGGGGCAGCCCGACGCCGCCTCCTTTCCGCGCACCGCCTGGCTCGCCGCCGCCCGCCGGGCCCTCACCGGCGCCCCCAACGAGGCCTTCGGGCCCGGCGATCCCCAGGGCCGGCGCGAGCTGCGCACCGTCCTCGCCGACTACCTCGCCCGCGCGCGGGGGGTGCGCACCGACCCCGACCGGATCGTGGTCTGCTCCGGCTTCGCCCACGCGCTGCGGCTGCTCTTCGACGGCGCCGCACCCGTCCTGCCGCCCGCCGAGCACGGCCCGCTGGCTGTCGAGGCGTACGGGCTGGGCTTCCACCGCGGGCTGCTGGCCGCCGCGGGCGTTGCCACCGTTCCGCTGTCGATCGACGAACTGGGCGCCCGGACAGGTGAGTTGGCCCGGTATCCGGAGGTCCGGACGGCCCTGCTCACCCCCGCCCACCAGTTCCCGACCGGCGGCCCGCTGCACCCGGGCCGCCGCGCGGCCGTGGTCGACTGGGCACGCGGGCGCGGCGGGCTGCTCCTGGAGGACGACTACGACGGGGAGTTCCGGTACGACCGCCAGCCGGTCGGCGCCCTCCAGGGGCTCGACCCCGAACGAGTGGTCTACCTCGGCAGCGCCAGCAAGAGCCTGACCCCCGCGCTGCGGCTCGGCTGGATGGTGCTGCCCGACCACCTGGTGGACCGGGTGCTCGCCGCCAAGGGCGAACGCGAGGGCTGGGCCAGCGCCCTGGACCAGCTCACGCTCGCCGATTTCATCGACTCCGGCGGCTACGACCGGCACGTGCGTCGGATGCGCCGCCGCTACCGGGACCGCCGCGACCAGCTGGTGGCCGCACTGGCCGCCCGCGCTCCGCACATCGAGGTCTCCGGCATCGCGGCCGGCCTGCACGCGGTGCTGCGACTGGAGCCGGGCACCGAGCGCTCGGTGCTCAAGGCCGCCGCCTACCGGGGCCTGGCCGTCGAGGGGCTCGCCGACTACCGCCACCCGGCGATCGGCGAGGAGGCGATGCCCGCCGTCGACGGACTGGTGGTCGGCTACGCCACGCCGCCGGACCACGCCTACCCGGTGGCGCTCGGCGCGCTCTGCGACATCCTGCCGCCCTGCGGGTGACGGGGCAGGGGAGGAGCGGCGAAGCATAGGGCCCCGGGCACGCCCGTGGGGGCGGAACGCGGGCGGCGGGTGCGCGGTGTCCGTTCGCCGCTCCTGCGTCGGTACGGACCGGGGCCGAGGAACGCAACCCGGGCGGAGGCGAGGCCTACGCTCCTTGGTCATGCGCAGAACACATCCGAGTCGCGCCGCGCTCGCCGCGTGTCCGGCCCTCGTCGTCGGTCTGCTCCTCGCCGCCGCCCCCGCCGCCCGGGCCGACACCCAGCTGCCCCTCACGGCCGTCTCCGACAAGCAGACGACCGTCCGGGGCGGCGAGTTCACGCTCTCCCTGACGCTGACCAACCCGTACGACACCCCGATCCAGTTCGTCTACCAGAGTGTCCAGGAGACCTACGCCACCAGTCTGGAGAACGGGCTCAAGTTCACCGCGACCGCCTGCGGCACCCAGACCAACGGGTGCAGTGACAACGTCCACGGCGGCATCGCCCGCTACAGCGTTCCACTCGCCCCGGGCGCCAGCAGCGCCTTCACGGTGACGTACGCCGTCGCCCCGGATTCGGCCTGCGGCCCGGAGACCCGGATCGACTTCTACTCCTACCTGTACTACGAGTACAACGGCGGTGAGACCAACAACTCGGGGATCATCGGCATCCCCGGTACCCAGGTCGCCTGCGCCTGACCCGGCGGGACCGTCGGCGTCGTCGGCAGCCCGTCGCGGGCGCCCGGGCCTCCCCGGTGCGGACCCCGCCCTGCGCGACCCCCTGTTCACCCGTCAGGTGCCGGCTTCCCCCGTGCCGGCACCTGACGGGCCCTTCGCGTTCCCGGAGACCTTCGCGTCCCCGGGGCCGTCGCGCTGTCGGGGCGGTTCGCGCGCTCCGCGGCCGATGGCCGGGGCCCGGGTGCGGCGGCGCTCCGGGGTCCGCACCCGGGGTCCGCGCCGACGCCGGGACGGTACGCCGGGTTGACGTCCGGCGATGGCCTCCGGGCCGTTCGGCAGGGCCCGGGCCGGTGCTGGAATGCCTTTGGCGGCACGGGGACCGCAGGGGCGAACGGATGTTCCCGGAGTTTATGTGACTGTGGGGGCGGACCGGGTGAGATTCACCCTATCGGGGGGTAGTGGGCCTCCGTGCGGGCCCGGTCGGGTCCTGGTGATCTAGGGTTCCGGATGGGCCGCCCGGAGATGGCGGCCGCCTTTCGCGTGAAACACCAACGCCCCCACCAGTAAGCGGATCTGATGATCCGTCATGACATGCGCCAGGACGGGCCGGTGTGCCCCTGGACGCGTGACCCGATCACAGGAATGGAGATCCCTGCCGATGACCGTGGACACGAGCCCGGAGGCAGTGCAGGCCAAGCAGCAGAGCCTCGCGACAGCCGCTGCCCGGAACCTTGCCACCACGACCAAGTCCGCACCGCAGATGCAGGAGATCACCTCCCGCTGGCTGCTCAAGGTGCTTCCCTGGGTCCAGGCGGCCGGTGGCGCCTACCGCGTCAACCGCCGGCTCACCTACGCCGTCGGCAACGGGGTGGTGGAGTTCATCAAGACCGGCTCCCAGGTCCGGGTGATCCCGGCGGAGCTGGGCGAGCTGGCGCTGCTGCGCGGCTACGAGGAGGAGGACGTCCTCACCGCCCTGGCCGACCGCTGCCAGCAGCGGGACTTCGGCCCCGGCGAGGTGCTCGCCACCCAGGGGGACGCCGCCGACAAGATCTTCCTGATCGCGCACGGCAAGGTCAACAAGATCGGCACCGGCAAGTACGGCGACGACATCGTGGTCGGCGTGGCCGGCGACGGCGACCGCTTCGGCGAGGACGCGCTGCTGAACCCGGACGCCACCTGGGAGTTCACCGCCAAGACCGCCACCGCCGGTGTCGCCCTGACGCTGACCCGGGCGGACTTCGCCGCCATCCGGGACAACGCCCCCAGCCTCCAGGAGCACCTCCAGGCCTTCCTGGCCCTGCCGCTCCAGGCGCAGAACGAGCGCGGCGAGGCCGAGATCGCCATGTCGGCCGGCCACCGCGGCGAGTTCGAGCTGCCCGGCGCCTTCGTGGACTACGAGCTCAAGCCCCGTGAGTACGAGCTGAGCGTCGCGCAGACCGTCCTGAAGGTCCACACCCGCGTCGCGGACCTGTACAACCAGCCGATGAACCAGACCGAGCACCAGCTGCGGCTGACGATCGAGGCCCTGCGCGAGCGCCAGGAGCACGAGATCGTCAACAACCCGGAGTTCGGCCTGCTCAACAACGCCGACTTCGACCAGCGCATCCAGACCCACTCCGGCCCGCCCACCCCGGACGACCTGGACGAGCTGCTCAACCGTCGCCGTGACCCCGACTACCTGCTCGCCCACCCGCGGACCATCGCCGCGATCGGCCGGGAGTTCAACGCCCGTGGGCTGTACCCCACCCACGTCGACCTCGGCGGGCAGCAGGTGCCGGCCTGGCGCGGGGTGCCGATCCTGCCGTGCAACAAGATCCCGGTCACCAAGGAGAACACCAGCTCGATCCTGGTGATCCGTACCGGTGAGGACAACCAGGGCGTCATCGGCCTGCACCAGACCGGCATCCCGGACGAGTACCAGCCGTCGCTGTCGGTCCGCTTCATGGGCATCGACGAGAAGGCGATCATCTCGTACCTGGTCAGCGCCTACTACTCGACCGCCATCCTGGTGCCGGACGCGGTCGGCGTGCTGGAGAACGTGGAGATCGCGCACCGCCGCGGCTGAGCGCACGGAACAGTGGGCGCGGGCCGTAACCGGCCGGCTCGAAGATCGTTTGACCTGATGACGGACGGCCCGCCCCCCGAAGGCGGGCCGTCCGCCTGACCATGTCTGATCACTTCTGGTCGTACCCGATGGAATGTCCATCAGGAATGCGACCGTATCTGATCTTTCTCCCCGTCTTGATCGTTCCGCCCATTCCCCTGAGGTCGGTCGGCCCGAGCCGTTCCGTCCTCCCCGGACGACCCGAGAGGTGTGTGGAGCCCATGCCCCAGCGTCGGCAGATCCGCCGGATACCGCCCGGCGGCGGTGGGGGCGCGGCGCCCGGGCGACGGGTGCGGCTGATCGGCGCGGCGGCCTGCGTGGTCGCGGTCTGCGCGCTGGTCGGCGGAGCGACCGCCTCCGGCGCGGGGCAGTCCGGCCGGCCCCCGCGCGGTCCGGCGGTGGACGTCTGCGTGTGCGACGAGACCGACGTGTCGCTGTCGGTACGGCCGGGCGGGCAGGTGACCGTCGGCGTGGACGTGGACGTGGACGTCCAGGTCGGAGTCGGCGTCGCGCCGGGCGCCGGTGGTCCGGGGCACCACGGGCCCAAGCCGCCGCACGGGCACCACCCCTGCCACCCGCCCAAACCCGGCCCCAAGCCCACCTCGAAGCCCAGCCCGAAGCCGACTTCGAAGCCCACCGCGCCGCCCTTCTCCCTGCCGCCCACGACCGCGCTTCCCACCCCCTCGATGCCCTTCCCGTCGACGCCCTTCTCCTCGCCCCCGCGCCCGACGGGGTTGCGCAGCGAGCCCGGGCGGCCGGTCGAGGGGCAGGCCGGGCCCGGGCAGGTCGGGCCGGGGCGCGGCGGCGACGACCACGAGGACGACTGGTGGGGGGACGACTGGCCCGACGACGACTGGTGGGGGGACCACGGCTGGCACCACCACCATCACCACCCGCATCCCTGCCCCAGCCCGACGCCCACCCCCACGCCGACTCGTACGCCGACCCCGACAGCCACGCTGACGCGTACGCCCACGCCCACCCCCACGCCCACGTCCACGCGTACGCCGACCCCGAGTCCCACGCCGACTCCCACGCCGACAACGTCGCCCACGCCGACGCCGACTCCGACGCCGACGCCGACACCCACTCCCACGCCGACGCCGACGCCGACGCCGACATCCACTCCCACGCCGTCGCCGAGCCCTACGCCGACCCCGACTCCTACGCCGTCGCCGAGCCCCAGTGCGACTCCGAGCCCGAGTCCATCGCCGAGCCCGAGCCCGAGCCCGAGTTCGACGCCCAGCCCGAGTCCGGCCCCCACGCCGTCACCGACCGTGCCCACGCCGACCCCGTCGTCGCCCGGTCCGACTCCGGACCCCACCCCGGCGCCCGCGTCACCCGCGCCCCCGGCGTCGCCGGCCCCCGCCTCGCCGTCGGTCCCCACGCGGCCACCCGCCCCGGCGCCGGCTCCGCCCGCCCCCGCGCCCGCTGTGCCCGTTCCGGACCCCGTGGCCCCCGTGCCGGCGGCCGCGAGCCCGGTCGCGCCCAGCCCCGCGGCCTCGCCGAGCGCGGTGCGTCCGAGCCCGCTGTGGCCGACCCCGTCGGCTCGACCGGTGTTCCACGCCCCGGCGACGAAGCCCGCGCCCATGGCCCGGCACCACCAGGGCATCTCGATGACCACCACGATGCTGATGATCATGGTTCCTGCCGTGATCGCGGCGGCTGCCCTGCGGCCGGGTCGCGGTGGCCGAGGACGCGGTGGCCGCTCGGGTCCGTCCTGACCGTCTCCCGGCGGTCCGTCGACCGGTTTCCGGTCGGCGGCGGCCCCGCCCCTGCGGCCCGGGGCCGCCCCCTGAACCTTTTCCTTTCCGTCACAAGCCAAGCCAGAGAAGGGAGTTCCCATGTCCGAGTGGGTGGCGTTGATCATCGCCATGGCGTCGGCCTGTGCCGTCGTCGTGGCGGTGGTGGTGCTCAGGCAGCGCCGACCGATCGAGGAGAGCACCGACGAGACCCCGGACGTCATCGAGTACATCACGATGATGATCGGGGTGGTCTACGCGATCGTCCTGGGTCTCGCCATCGCGGGTGTCTGGGAGGCGCGCGGCGCCGCACAGGACGACCTGTTCCGCGAGGCGCAGTCGCTGCGCGAGGTGAGCGACCGCGCGGTGATCTACCCGGTGGAGTTCCGGGACCAGGTCCGGGCCGACGTGGACGCCTACGTCTCGTACGTCGTGAACACCGAGTGGGACTACATGAAGGAGAACGGGGCGATCACCGAGAAGGGCGACCAGCTGCTCCAGAAGCTCCAGAACGACGTCGCCACCCGGGTGCCCGCCTCCGACCTGGAGTCGCAGTCCTACCAGCCGATCATGGACCGGGTCAGCGAGGCATCGGAGGCCCGCAATTCGCGCGGGCAGAACGCCGGGCCGACGATGCCCGGGGTGGTCTGGCTCGGTCTGATCGGCGGTGCGGTGGTGACCGTCGGCATGCTGTTCGCGCTGCAGATCCGGCGCACGCCGCGGGAGTTGACCCTGGCGCTCTGCTTCAGCGTGCTGATCGCCTTCCTGCTGTTCATGATCTGGGACTTCGACAATCCGTTCTCCCGGAGTGTGTCGGTGACCACTCAGCCGTTCGAGGACCTCTTCCCCTCGCTCAACCTCGGCGGCTGAGCGGGCGGAATCCGCTCGGTGTCGGCTCGGCCTCCGCCCGGGATCCGGCCAGGTGATCTTCGGATAATCTGGCCCGGATTGTCGGGGGCCGGCCCCGGCGGAAGGAACAAGGGGATTCTCAGCAGTGTCCGACCCGACGCCGGATCTCGGCGCCCACTACCCGCCGGCCCGCCCGGAGCGCGCCTGGTTGTGGCTGCCCGCCTCGGAACGGCTCCGGCGGAAGAAGCAGCGCCGGATGTGGGAGGAGTACCGGAAGCGCTACCGCCCGGAGGACGAGGCCAAGGCCCGGCGGCGCAAGCACCTCCGGGACGAGGGTACGGACTGCTGCCTCGACGGCTGCTGCGAGTTCGCCGACCCCTGCCTGATCGCCCTGATCCCGGTGATGATGGTCTCCGGCGTCCGGTTCGCCCTCACCGGCGCGCGCGGACGCCGGACGGCCGACCCGTCGGCCCCCGCCCCGCGCGGGTTCGCGGCCGGAGTGCTGTACGGCGCGGTGCGCCACTACCGCACCGAGGTCAGCCCCCGGCGTCCGGCCTGCTGCCCGTACACGCCGTCCTGCTCGACCTACGCGGTGCAGGCACTGCACCGGCACGGCGCGCTGCGCGGGGCCCGACTGACGGCCGGACGGCTGCTGCGCTGCCGCCCGGGCGCCGGCGGGACGGACCCGGTGCCGCCGCGCTGAGCCGCGTCGACTCTCGGGCGGTCGAGGCACGGAGGCACGGACGGCCCGCGCGGAGTTTCCGCGCGGGCCGCCGCTCATGCGCTCATGGCCGATGGAGCGTCAGCGCAGGCTGCTGTCCATCGAGTTGAGCATCGTGCCGGAGGCGTCGTCGTTCTCCAGGGAGAAGGCGAACAGCCCGCCCAGGCCCTTGCTCTTGGCGTAGGCCCCGCGCGCCTGGACGGCCTGCGGAGTGTCGCCGGTCCAGAAGTTGGTGCCGTCGTAGACCCAGCTGCTCTCGGTGACCGGGTCCCAGTGGGTCTGCGCCGCGGTCGGGTTGAGCTCCTTCCAGGCGGCCAGGCCGGCCTCCTGGCTCAGCGGCTTCTTCGCCGTCGGGCCGGTCGCGCTCTGGTACAGGCCGTAGTTGGAGCCGGCCGGGACGCCGGTCCAGCCGCGCCAGTAGAACGGGATGCCCAGCACGATCTTGTTCGCCGGGAAGCCGCCGGGGATGCCGTACTCGGGCAGGCCGGTGGTGTACGCGGCGATCGTGGTGTCCACGTTGTACTTGCGGGTGCCCGGGGTGATCGGTGTGGTCGGGTCGGCCGGGCTGTCGTGCAGCGGGTCCTGGTGGTTGGTCGGGCCGGTGGCGTCCCACGCGCCGTGCATGTCGTAGGACATCACGTCGGCGTAGTCCAGGTAGGCGCCGATCTTGTCGGTCTCCAGCTGGGCGACCTTGTCCTGGCCGCTGGGCAGCGCGGCGGTCAGCAGGTACCGCTTGCCCTGGGCGGCGCCGAGGGCGTCCAGCTGGGTGCGGAACTCCTTGAGCAGCAGGGTGTAGTTCTGCTTGTCGGCCGCGGAGTAGTGGTTGCCGGTGTGGCCGCCGGCCGAGCCCGGGTACTCCCAGTCGAGGTCGACGCCGTCGAAGAGGCCCGCCGCCGAGGCCGGGCCGCCGGAGGCGTCACCGGCCACGCCGGTCGGCAGGTTCCCCTTGAGGAACATGTCGACGCAGGAGGAGACGAAGGCCTTGCGGGAGGAGTCGGTGGCCGCCGCGTCGGAGAAGTACTTGGAGTACGTCCAGCCGCCGATCGAGATGGTGAAGCGCAGGTTCGGGTACTTGGCCTTCAGCTGCCGGAGCTGGTTGAAGTTGCCCTTGAGCGGCTGCTCCCAGGTGTCGCTGCTGCCGTCCACACTGGTGCCGGCGCCGTAGTCGGCCTGGTAGTCGGCGTAGGCGTCGCCCGCGCCGTCACCGGCGTTCGGGTTGGACTCGTTGGCCGAGTCGGAGGCCTTCACCGCCTGGAAGCAGGTGAACTTCGTGGGGTCGATGTTGGCGAACGCGTAGTGGACGACGTCCAGCTTGGCCGCCGCGCCGCTGGTGTCGACGTTCTTCGCGTTGTACGCGTTCTCGTAGACGCCCCACTGGTCGAAGTAGGCCGAGCGGACCGGCTGCTGGGCCGGGGCGGCCGCGGTCGTGGTGCTCACCGGGGCGGACTGGGCGGAGGCGTGGCTGCCGGAGTAGCCCTGGACGCTGAAGGTGTAGCTCTTGCCCGGCAGCAGCGAGCTGACCGCGACGGAGGTGCCCATCGAGGTGGCGACGAGCTGGCCGTTGGACCACACCTTGTAGGCGACGGCGCCGTCACCGCTGGTGAGGGTGGAGGGCTGCCAGGTGAGCACCACCGCGTTGGACGTCGTCCTGGTGACCGCGAAGCCGGTCGGGGTGGTGACCTTGCCGTCCCCGGCCGGGCCGCTCGCGGTGGCCGTCGGGGTCGGGGTGGTGGTCGTGGGGGTGCCGGTCGGGCTGTTGGTCGCCGTCGGGCTGCCGGTGGCGGTCGGGCTGCCGGTCGCCGTGGGGCTCGCGGTCGCGGTCGGGCTGGCCGTGGCGGTCGGACTGGTGGTGGCCGTGGGGCTGGCGGTCGCGGTGGGCCCGGCCGGGCCGGTCAGGGTGAGGTCGTCCGCGTAGTACGTGCCGGTGCCGTACCAGCCGTGGGTGAAGACCGTGACGGAGGTCGTGGTGGCACCGGTGGTGAAGGTGGTGCTCAGCTGGTTCCAGCCGGTCCCGCCCGGCGTCCACACCGAGGAGTTGACGCCGGTACCGGTGGCGCCCAGGTAGACGTAGCTGCCCTGGACCCAGCCGGCCAGGGTGTACGTGGTGTTCGGCTGGACGGCGACGGTCTGCTGGCACTGCGCGGTGTCGGCGGCCGAGGCGGCGCCGCTGAGCGCGCGGCTCCCGCCGTGCACCGGGGTGGTGACGACGGACCCGTTGGAGCAGGTCCAGCCGGCCAGGGTGCCGGTCTCGAAGTCGCCGTTGGCCAGCAGGTTGACCGGGGCGGCCGAGGCGGAGCCGAAGGTCAGGGCGATGGCGGCGCCGCTGGTGGTCAGGGTGGCGGCCAGGGCCAGCGCGGTGGCCCGTCTGCGCTGGGCGGCCCGGCGGCCGGCACGCTCCCCGGCGGGGTTGGCGGGCCGTGCGGGCATGACGCGATCGTGCATGCGGTGGGTCCTCCGGATGTGTGGGGGTTCCGGCGGTGCGGTGGCCCGGACGGGCCGAGGGGAGCCGGCCCGGGCGCGGTGGGGGCGCGCGGGCTGGTGACACGTGCTGACGAGCGGTGCGCGGACACGACGGGCGGTCGGCCCGTGCACGTCACGACTGAACAGATTGGACTGGACCAATATTCGCCGTCAAGGGTGTCCGCCCGCTGGACCGCCTCCGGCCCCGGCGGCGGCGGCCCCGGACAGCGGCGGCCGGGGTGGCGCGGGCCCGATAGGTTGGCCGGTACGAGCAGGCCCGTCGAACGCAGGAGGCGCGATGGACAGCCAGGACTGGGACGACCGCTACGCCGCGAGCGAGCTGGTGTGGGGCACGGCGCCCAACCAGTGGGTGGTCCGTGAACTGACCGGCCGCACCCCCGGCCACGCCCTCGACCTCGCCGCCGGAGAGGGCCGCAACGCCATCTGGCTGGCCGCCCAGGGCTGGGAGGTCACCGGACTGGACTTCTCCGCCGTCGCCCTGGAGCGCGCCGAACGGCTCACCGCCGACCTGCCCGACGAGGTCGCCGACCGGCTCACCTGGCGCCACGGCGACGCCCGCGCCTTCGAGGCCCCCGCCGCCGGCTACGACCTCGTCCTGGTCGCCTACCTCCAGATCCCGGCCTCGGGCCGCCGGGCCGCTCTGCGCCGCGCCGCCGACGCGCTCGCCCCCGGCGGCACCCTGCTCGTCATCGGGCACGACCTGAGCAACCTCACCGAGGGCGTCGGCGGCCCGCAGGACCCGGCCGTGCTCTTCACCCCCGAGGACGTCCTGGCCGACCTCGCCGACCGCGGGCTGCGCCCCGTCCGGGCCGAGCGGGTGCACCGTACGGTCGGCGGCGAGCCCGGGCACAAGGGCGGTGAGGCCGGCGCGGGCGGACGGGTCGCGGTGGACGCGCTGGTGCGGCTGGAGCGCGGCGCCGGGTGACTCCCGGCCGCCGGCCCTCGGGGAGGCCGGCGGCACCTGCCGTCCGGCGGAGCCCGGTCCGCCCGGCGGCGTACGACGGCTGACGAGGCCTCAACTAGCGTGTGAGCCATGAGGATTCGCGTGCTTCCGGCGACCGTGGCCGCCGCGCTGCTGCTGACCGGTTGCGGTGGTGCGGGTCCGGGCTCCGGCTCCGCCGACGAGGAGCGGCCGGGGCCCGGACCGGCCGGCGTGTCGCCGACCGGCCCGCCCTCGGCCGCCGTGCCCTCGGCGGCCGCGCCCTCGGGCAGTGCGCCCCCGGCCGGTGCCGAGCGTCGCGCCGACGGCGCCCAGCTGCTCTACCGCGCCGGGGGCGGCCGCAGCGCGCAGAACCCGGCCTTCTCCCCGGACGGCCGCTCCGTCCTGCTGACCGAGTTCAGCGGGGGCTACAACAAGGGCGCCGCCGCCCTCGGCGTCCTGTCACTGGACGGCGGCGCCCCGCGCACGGTGCTGGCGGACCCCGACCGGGCGGCCGTCAACCTCCCGGGCGCCAGCTGGAACGCGGCCGCCGACGCCTTCGCCTTCGCCACCGACCGGGAGTCCGGGCACGACGAGATCTGGCTGATGCGGCCGGGCGGCGCCCCCGAGCGGGTGACCGGGCACGCCGACGGCAGTGGCTACAGCGAGCCGAGTTTCTCCCCGGACGGCGAGTGGATCGTCTTCCAGCAGAGCCGGGAGCCGGAGCACGCCGCCGTGCCGGGCGACGCGGCCGAACAACAGGACTCGCTCTGGAAGGTCCGCCGCGGCGGCGGCGCTCCCGTCCTGCTGGTGGACGGCCGGGGCACCGGCACCGACAACCGGCAGCCGAACTGGTCCCCGACGGGCGACCGGATCGTCTTCCAGCGGCGGAGCGCGGGCCGCGAGGACTGGTCGCTGTGGACGGTGGACCCGGACGGCGGCGGACTGCGGCGGGTCACCGGGGCGCCGGGCGAGCACACCGACCCGAGCTGGTCCCCGGACGGCCGCTACCTGGTCTTCTCCTCCACCCTGGGCGACCTGCCGAACGCCCAGGTCTTCGTGCTGGAGGCGGCCGGCGGCACTCCCGTCCGGGTGACCCGCGACGACGGCGCCTACGACGGCGCGCCGAGCTGGTCCCCGGACGGGCGGTGGATCGCCTTCGAGTCCGCCCCGGGCGGCGAGGCCGGCCCCGCCGCCCTCTGGCGCATCCCGGCGCCCGGCCCGGTGTCCGTCAGCCGACGGTGATCGTCACCACCGAGTACTGCGCGACGGTCAGCGGCACGCTGACCGTCCCGCCGGTGACGGTGTACGGGACGGCCTTGGGCGCCGGGTCGGTGCCGTCCGGACTCGCGACGGTGACGGCGGAGACGCTCGCCCCGGCCGGGAGGGCCCAGGAGAGCGTGCAGTTGGCGGGCGCGCTGCGGAACGCCGCCGGGGTGTCGCCGAAGTTGGTGAAGTTCACCAGGTGGACGACGGTGTCGGTGTCGAGCCGTCGGGCGTCCAGGAAGATCCGGCGGTCCCCGGCCAGGGTGACCTCCGGCGGGGCGGACTGGCGGACGGCGGTGAGCAGTTGGTCGGCCGAGGCCTGGTCGGTCCTGGTGAGGTAGCTCAGCCCGGGCAGCGCCTTGACGTACCAACAGCTGCCGCTGCCGTAGGAGTTCTGCCTGGTGGCGGGCAACGGGTCGGCCCTGCGCAGGCCGAGCACGTCGGAGAGCGCGAACTCGCTGCGCTGTCCGCCCAGTTCGTCGAGCGCGGTGGGTGCCGGGCCGGTGATCACGATCGTCCCGCCGGCCGCGACGAACCCGCGCAGCAGCGCCGCCTCGGCGTCCGAGACCGCCTGGAGGTTGGGCAGCAGCAGGACCTTGAACCGGGCCAGGTCGTCGGCGGTCAGGCCGGGGCTGGGCACCGTGTCGAACGGGACGTGGGCGTAGACCAGCGCCTTGACGGTGCCCCGGAACTCACCGAGCCAGGGCAGCGAGGCGCAGCTCATCTCCGGGTCGTCGCCGCCCCACCAGTCGGCGATCCCGGCCGGGGCCGTGGCGTTGACGTACATCCCGTTGCCCTCGCCGGGGGACACGTAGTCCCGGGACGGCGCGGAGTGGTAGACGCCGACCCGCGCGATCGACACCGGGTCGTAGAGCCTGGTCTGGTTGGTGCGCACGAAGCGGTACATCCGGGTGCGCATCGCGGCGTCCACGGTGTCGTTCTTGAACGGGGTCTTCACCTCGTACGGGTTGCAGCCGGCCGCGATCAGCTGGGACATCACCAGCGAGGCGTCGTCGGCCTGCCAGCCGTAGGAGAACGCCCAGGCCGGCTTGGTGCCGCTGGCGGCGCGGGCGTACTTGTACATGGAGATCAGGCAGACCCAGTCGGCGGCGGTGGCGTGCCGCATGCCGTCGTAGTTGCCGAGGATGTCCACCTCCCAGACCTGGCCGACGGCGCCGGGGGCCTGGCGCAGGTAGCCGCCGTCCAGGCCGATCGAGGTGGCGTAGCGGTAGTCCATCGACACGGTCTCGACGAAGGTGACCAGGTCGGGGTTGACCGAGCGGCCGGCGTCGGCGATGTCCAGCTGGAACCGGAGCAGGTTGCGGTGGCGCCACTCGACGTAGCGGCGGAAGACCGGGTCGGCGAAGTTCGCGGCCTTGGGCAGGGCGAGGCCGGTGTCGGCCTTGAACGCGGCCGCTCCCCAGGTGGAGGCGTCGCACCAGGAGAGCACGCCGTCGAAGTAGATCGGGACGTCCGGCCAGATGCCGTCCACACCGGTCGCGGCCACGCCCTTGATCCGCTTGAGGTAGTAGTCCCGCCAGGGCGAGTTGGGGCTGAGCCAGACGCTCTCGTCGCCCGGGTCGACCCAGACCACCACGCTGCCGTAGAACACGTTGGGCTTGCCGGCGAGGTCGCGCTGGACCCAGTTCTTGCCCTGGTCGTTCTTGTAGAAGGAGCGGCCCTTCTCCCCGCCGGGGGAGATCAGCTCCAGCGACGGGTAGTACATGACGACCTTGAGGCCGGCCGCGTGGGCCAGGCCGGTGAACTGCTTCACCTCGGCCATGTGGGCGGCGAACTGGGCGTCGGTGAGCCAGTCGGAGAGCAGGGTGTCCAGCTCGATGACGCTGACCTCCTGCGCCTTGAGGGCGTCCACGGCGCTCTGCATGTCGGCGGGCTCGTTGAAGGTGCCGTCGGCGATGCGGGCGTAGCGGGCCCAGTCCGGCCAGGTCTGCGCGGCGGCTCCGGCGCGCAGCCCGGCGTGGGAGGACGGCCAGAGGCCGTCGTACTGCGCCGTGCCGAAGTCGCTGTCCGGTGCCGGGGCGGCCCAGGCCGTGCCGCCGGGCAGCAGCCGGACGGTGGCCAGCGCGCCGCCGGCGCCGAGGCCGGCCCGGAGCAGCCGGCGCCGGCCGAGGCGGGGTCCCTCCGGTCGCTGCGGTGTTGCGTGCTGTCCGGTTCCGTCGTGCCGTTCGGTTCCTTCGTGCTGCTCGGGCATGGTGGTCCCCCCAGCGAGAGCGGGCGGCGCGCGTCGGCACGGCCCGGGAACGGTCGTGAGCACTGCGAGTCGTGGGTACTTCTCCGTCGTGGGCACGGTGAGGCGTGGGCACCGCGATCGGCGCGTGGACGGCGCGTCGGTGCTGCCGGGCGCCGTCCCGGGGCCGACCCTAGACCGTGTGCCGCCCCGGCCGTCCGGTCGCGGTCCACGGTTACGCCAGACGTCGGACCGCCGGTTCCCTCAGTGTGCGGACCGTTGTCGGGGTGAGGTCCGGGGGAGTACGGGGTACAGGTGCTCGCAGGGCACCGTCGATGATCATAAATTCTCTACAGTGCTGTAGATTCGCGGCACGGACGGTGGCAGAACGGAGGAGGACGCGATGAGCGTTTCGCTGGCCAAGGGGCAGAAGATCAGCCTGGAGAAGCCGGGGGGTGGGCAGCTGAGCCTGGTCCGGATGGGCCTCGGCTGGAAGGCGGCGGAGCGCAAGGGCTTCCTCGCCAAGCTGCTCGCCGCCGGCCGGGAGATCGACCTGGACGCCTCGGCGGTGCTGTTCGCCCAGGGGCGACCGGTGGACGTGGTGTTCTTCCAACACCTCAACAGCAACGACGGTTCGGTCCGGCACAGCGGGGACAACCTGGTCGGCGGCGCGGGCGACGCGACCGACGACGAGTCGATCACGGTCAACCTGACCACCGTCTCCGCCGAGGTCGACCAGATCGTCTTCACCGTCAACTCCTTCACCGGGCAGACCTTTCAGGAGGTCGAGGCGGCGTTCTGCCGGCTCGTGGACGAGACCACCGGCGTCGAGCTGGCGCGCTACACGCTCACCGGCGGCGGCCCGTACACCGCGCAGATCATGGCCAAGGTGCAGCGCACGGAGACCGGCTGGCAGATGGCCGCGATCGGCCAGCCGGCCAGTGGGCGTACCTTCCAGGACCTGATGCCGGAGCTGGTCAAGCACCTCTGATCGCCCGTGGCGGGTTCCGGCGCCCCGGCGTCAGTCGATGTCGCGGCGCCGGAACCCGACCAGGGCCAGGGCGATCAGGGCGGCCGCGACCAGGGTGAGCACGGCGAGCGGCGTCCAGTCCATCGCGGCCGCCGGGAGCCGGGGCACCCGGCCGTACGGGGAGAGCCGCTCCAGGCCCGCGGGGAGGTCGAGCAGCGGGCCCAGGTAGCCGATCACGAAGGCGTACCCGGGCACCAGCCAGGCCAGCGGCGCGGCCCGGGGCAGCCAGCCGTACACCGCGGCGGCGAAACCCACCGTCACCCACTGGGCCGGCGCGAAGGCCAGTGCCGCGCCGGTCAGCCGCAGGAACGCGCCCGCGTCGCCGCTGGACAGCGCCCCGGCCAGGCCGAAGCCCACGCCCGCCGCCAGCAGGACGGCGGTGGAGCCCAGCAGAGCCGCCGCCAGGTGCCCGCCCAGCCAGGCCGACCGTGACACGCCGGTGGCCAGCACCGGCACCGCCCGTCCGGCGCTCTCCTCGGCACGCGGGCGCAGCGTGGCCAGCACCGCGTGGACGCCGCCGAGCACGGCGACCACCAGCATGGTCAGCGCGGCGTAGGAGTCGGCGAGGGTGTGTCCGCCGAGCCGCTCCAGCGCCTCCCGGATCCGGTCGACGTCCCCCAGCATCGAGTCGGCGTCGCCGAGCAGCGAACCGTACATCGCGCCGACCAGCAGCAGGGCGGCCGCGAAGCCGCCGAACAGACCGCGGTGCAGGCGCAGCGCCAGGCCGAACGGGGTGCCCAGGGCCGGGCCGCCGGTGGCGGGGCCGGGACGGGCGGCGCGCAGGCCGGCGCCGTGGTCGCGGCGGCTGCTGAGCGCGAACCCGGCGGCGGCGGTCGCGGCGGTCAGGGCGAGCGCGGGCAGCAGCGGCCACCAGCGGTCGTCCACGAAGGGGTAGCTGCGCTGCAGCCAGCCGATCGGGGAGGCCCAGGAGAGCGCGCCCGAACCGGCGTCCCCGGCGGCGCGCAGCGCGTACGCGCCGCCGAGCACGGCGAGGGCGAGCCCGGAGGCGGTCCGGGCGTGCGCACCGAGCTGGACGGTGACGGCGGCCACCGCGGCGAACAGCAGCCCGGCGAGGGCGGTCGCGGCGCCGTACAGCGCCGATCCGCCGGCGGTGAGGCCGGGGACGCCCAGCGCGGGCAGGCCGGCCGCGAGCAGCAGGCCGAGCGCGAGGTCGGCGACGGCGGCGGTGGCCAGGGCGGCGGCGAGCGGGGCGTGCCGGCCGACGGCGGCCGAGCGGAGCAGTTCGGCGCGGCCGCTCTCCTCCTCGGCCCGGGTGTGCCGGGTGACGGTGAGGACGCTCAGCAGCCCGGCCAGGACGGCCAGCAGACCGAGCATCCGGTGGCCGAGCATGGCGCCCCAGGTGTAGTCGGCCAGGTAGTGGGCCGGTCCGCTCATCGCGAGCATCGCCGGGTTGTCCGAGCCGTGGGCGATGGAGGCGCGGTCGGCGGCGGTCGGGTAGAGGGTGTGGACGCTGTTGGCGGTGGACAGGGTGACCAGCCAGAGGCCGAGCACCCAGGCGGACAGCCGCAGCCGGTCGCGGCGCAGGGCGAAGCGGAGCAGCGTGGTGGTGCCGGCCAGGGTGGTGCGGGTCGCCGTGCGGCGAGGGGCGGCGGCGCGGCCGGTGACCGGTTCGGCGGCGGTGGCGGTCATCGCAGGGCCTCGCCGTGGGCGCGGTGCCCGTCGGCGGCCGGCTCGTCGCCGTAGTGGCGCAGCATGAGCTCCTCCAGCGTGGGCGGGTGGCTGAGCAGGCCGCGCAGTCCGGCCGCGCTCAGGAGCCGTACCGCGGCGTCGAGTTGGGCGCCGTCCACGGCGAACCGGACCCGGTCGCCCTCGGTGTGCAGGCCGTGCACGCCGGTCAGCGCCTCCAGTCCGGGGACCGGGCGCAGGGTCCGGGCCTCGACGGTGGTGCGGGTGAGGTGGCGCAGCTCGTCGAGGGAGCCGCTCTGCACGACCCGGCCGTGCCGGACGATGCTGACCCGGTCGCCCAGCTTCTCCACCTCGTCCAGGATGTGGCTGGAGAGCAGGACGGTGCGGCCGTCCTCCTTGGCCCGGCGCACGACGTCCTGGAAGACCACCTCCATCAGCGGGTCGAGGCCGGAGGTCGGCTCGTCGAGCAGCAGCAACTCGGCGTCGGAGGCGAGCGCGGCGACGATGGCGACCTTCTGCCGGTTGCCCTTGGAGTAGCTGCGGCCCTTCTTGGTCGGGTCGAGGGCGAAGCGCTCGATCAGCTCGTCGCGGCGGCGGCGGTCGAGCCGGCCGCGCAGCCGGGAGAGCAGGTCGATGGCCTCGCCGCCGGTGAGGTTGGGCCAGAGCTCGACGTCGCCGGGCACGTGGGCGAGGCGGCGGTGCAGCTCGACGGCGTCGTGCCACGGGTCCTTGCCGAGCATGCGGGCGCTGCCGCCGTCGGCGCGCAGCAGGCCGAGCAGGACGCGGATGGTCGTGGACTTCCCGGATCCGTTGGGCCCGAGGAAGCCGTGGACCTCGCCGGTTTCGACGGTGAGGTCGAGGCCGTCCAGCGCGGTGGTCCGGCCGAAGGTCTTGCGGAGGCCGGACAGGGTGATGGCCTTGGTCATGGTTGTGAAGCTATCGTAGTTTCAGAAAAACGTGAATATTGGGAAGCGTTAAAGTTCGACAGGGACGAGTGATCACCGGAAAGGGGCTCAGGGTGGTGCAGGGAACGAAGGGGCCGGGGGAGCCCGAGGAGGAGCGCGAGGACAAGGCGCTGTCGGACTTCGTCGAGCGCTTCGCCGCGGAGCTGGTGGTCGCGGGCATGGGCCGGATGCCGTCCCGGATCTTCTCCTGCCTGATGGCGGAGGAGAGCGGAGTGCTCACCTCCGCCGAACTCTCCGAACGGCTGCGGATCAGCCCGGCGGCCGTGTCCGGCGCGATGCGCTACCTGATCCAGGTCGGCCTGGTCGCCAAGGAGCGCGAGCCCGGCTCCCGGCGGGACCGCTACCGGGTGCTCAACGACGTCTGGTTCGAGTCGCTGACCCGGCGCGACGAGATCATGCTGCGCTGGATCCGGGTGCTGCGCGACGGCGAGGCCACCGTCGGCGCCGGCACCGTGGCGGGGGAGCGGCTGGCGGAGAGCGCAGCCTTCTTCGAGTTCATGATCGACGAGCTGCACGGGATGCTCGGCCGCTGGCGCGAGCACCGCGCGGCCGGTACGCGGTAGCGGGTCGGCCCGGCGCGGAGCGTCGGCACGGGGTGCGTTCTGCGGCGGGAAGACCGCGCTCACCGGCCCGGTGGAGATCCACCCCCGCGCCGGGGAGCCGCTGCCGACGGTCGGTCGGTGCTGCTCGGTGTTCGACTCCGGGGGCCGGGACGAGGCCGGGAGGTCGCGACAAGCCGGGGCAGGGCCGTCCGTGACGAGCCGTGGGGCGCGGTTCCCGGGAAGGAACCGCGCCCCTCGGGTCACTTCGTCGGGGCCGCCGACGGCGAGAACGCGGAGCCGGGGGTGGTGCCGGCGGCCGCCCCCGGGGTCTGGGTCGCGGTCGGGCCGGGGGTGGGGCAGCCCGGGAGGGGCGTTGCCGTCGGGGTGCCGGTGGGCGTGGCGGTCGGCGACGGGGAGCCCGTCGGGGTGGGCGTGCCGGTGGGCGTGGCCGACGGGTCCGGGCAGGTGGTGGGCGTACCGGTCGGGGTGCCCGTGGGCGTGCCGGTCGGGGTCGCCGTCGGGGAGGTGCCGCCGCTCGGGGTGGTCGTCGGCGTCGCGGAGGGCGAGGCCGAACCGCCGGGCGTGGGCGTGGCGGTGGCGCTCGGGGTCGTCGTCGGCTGGGCGCTCGGCGACTGCTCCGGGGCGGGCGTGACCGGTACGGTCGGCTGCGGGTCCGTACTGGGCGCGGTCGTGGTCGGGCCACCGCCCCCGGGGAGGCTCGGGAGCCCCGGCGGGTTCGGCGTGGGCAGCGAGGTGGGCGGGACCGGGGACCCGGGGCGGTTCGGGACGGTGGTCACCGTGCCGCTGCCGTAGTGCGCCATCCAGTTGCGCACCGTCCGCAGGTACTCGCCCGAGTTGTTGTAGCTGAGCACCGCCCGGTCGAGCTGCGCCGGGTCGGCGAGGTCGCGGCCGCCCGCGCACAGGTAGCGGCCGGCCGTCTCGGCGGCGTCGAAGACGTTGTTCGGGTCGGCCTTGCCGTCGCCGTTGGCGTCCACGCCCCAGGAGGCCCAGGTGGACGGGATGAACTGCATCGGCCCGACGGCGCGGTCCCAGCGGGAGTCGCCGTCGTAGCGGCCGCCGTCGGTGTCGGATATCGCGGCGAAGCCGTTGCCGTCCAGCGCCGGGCCGAGGATCGGCGTCAGGGTCGTGCCGGCGGCGTCCACCCGGCCGCCGTTGGCCTGGCCGGACTCGACCTGGCCGATCGCGGCGAGCAGTTGCCAGGGCAGGTGGCAGCCCGGCGAACGCTGCGCCAGCGAGGCCTCGGCCTGGCGGTAGGCGGCGAGGACGGTGGCGGGCAGTGCGGGGCCGGTGGCCGCGAACGGGCCGGCCGAGGGCAGGCCGGGCAGCGTGCCGGGCGGCTGCGGGAGCTGGACGGTGCCGCCGCCGTCGGCCGGGATGCCGGTGCCGAAGGTGCCGGGGACGTCCGTCGAGGGGCTGCCGTCGGGCAGGGAACGGCCGACGCCCTGGCCGTCGGCGCCGTTCGCCGGACCGGCGTCGGCGACCGCGACCGGGGCGAGCCCGATGCCCGTCACCTGAGAACCGGTCAGCGCGGCCAGTGCGACGAAGGCCGCCGCCGTGCCCGTGAGCCGCTTGCCGATCCGGAGCTTCCGTCCGCCCTCGGCCTTGCCGATCCGCACCGTCATCCGCTACCCCTCCCCGTCGCCGCCCGGACCATCCCGGAACGGTTGAGCTGTCGTCATCGTGCCCGTCCGGCCGAGGGCCGGGCCCGCCGCCGGGACGATTAGTATCACGACGATCTGACAGGGACAGGGTGACCGGGAGGCCGACCGGGGCCCTCCGAGGGGTTAACTCGGCACTTCAGCGGGGGTGCGGCCGGGTGCCGCGCCGTTCCGGGGCCCCGTCGCCGGCCGCCCCCCTTCCGCCGTCCAGTGCCAACTCACCTTTCGGTGACGAAAGTTGACTGAAGGTCCACCGCGGTGGGACGGGCGCTCCCGGGCGCCGGAACGGCGGTTCGGAGCACAGGGGTGGTGCGTGCGCGGTGTTTCGGGCTCCCCGGCGGCGCCCACCGCCCGCCCTCCTGACCTGCCGGAACGTCGGGCGCCCGGCCCGGCGCCCCCTACCAGGGCGGGCGCCGGGGCGCCAGGGCGCCGCCCCGACTCGGCCCTGGACGGGTGACGTTCTGGTGAAAGTGGGCATGCCAGGAATCACCGCCCGGCATGCTGTGCCGCGTGATGATGCGGATGGAGGTCCAGACCGTGAGCGCGAACCTGCCGGAGACCCTCGCCGAGGGAGCGGTCGTCCTGCCGGCGCCCCCTCGGGTGGTGGACGACCTGGCCCGTGACCTGACCCAGGCCGCCGCGGCCGTCCGGGCGGTGTCGCGCGCCCGTCGCACCGGTGGGGACGTCGCGGTCGCCGCCTACACCGCCGTGGTGTGCACCGGGCGGTCGGCCGCCACCGTCCTGGAGGAGGCCGCCGCCTGGTGCCGGCAGGCCCCCGAGGCCGAGGTGCACTCGCTGGCCTGGGCGCGGGTGCCGGGCCACCGGGAGGACGTCCACGAGTACCGCGTCACCCTGGCCGTCAGCTTCCCCGACGGCGAGACCGGCGAGCACCTCGGCGACACCCACCACGCCTGCCGCTGACGCGTATGATCACCCCATGACTGTGGGGGACACGAACGAGATGGTGAAGAGCCCGACCGGCGAGGCGGACGACGCGACCGCGGGGGAGCGGGCCGACGGCCCGCGGGAGCTCTCGCGGCCCGCGGCCGTCGCGGTCACCGTGCTCGCGGCGGTGTGCGGTGCGGCGGTGCTGCTGGCCGTGTTCCACTGGCTGGGCTGGTCCGTGCCGTGGATCGGCTGGATCGTCGCCAAGGCCGGGATCAAGCTCGCCGTCGGGGGCTTCGCCGGGCTGGCGGTCGGGCTCTCCTGGCTCCGGGCCAGGCTGCGTTCCCGGCCCGGGAGTTGAGCACCCGGTTGGTCAACCGGCCTGCGGCGAGGGGCAGGTGAGGTCGCGAGCGGGCGCCTCGCCGTCCAGCAGGTACCGCTCGACCACCCCGCTGACGCAGGTGTTGGACGTGGGGTACTGGCCGTGGTCGCCGCTCCCGGTGACGGTGACCAGCCTGGAGCCGCGCAGCGCGCGATGCGCGCCGAGCGCCGCCTCGTAGTACGTCGCCGGATCGTGCACCGAGTTGAGCATCAGCGTGGTCGGCAGGTGGGCGCCCGTCACCTTGACCTCCGGCGCCGGGGCGACCGGCCACGCGGCGCAGACCGCGCTGAAGGCGAGCGTCCGGGCGCCGGCCAGCGGCCAGCGGGCGGTGTTCTCGGCGCCGCGCTCGATCCAGGTGTCCAGGTCCCTGGTCCACGGGGTGTCGTTGCAGGTCACGGCGAAGTACTCGGCGAGGAACTCCGGGGAGAGGTAGCTGCCGAAGACCTTCGCGGCCGCCGCCCTGGTCGCCGGGTCGAGGCCCTGCCAGTTGTCGACGGCGGCCAGGATCCGGGCCAGCTCCGGGAAGTCGGACGCCCGGTAGATCGCCGACATGGCGAGGCTGTCCAACTGGTTCGGGCCGATCGTCACCGAGCCCTCGACGATGGGGGAATCGTGCAGCGCGGCGCGCCGCTGCTCCCAGTGCGCCCGCACCTGCTCCGGCGTCGAGCCCCAGTGGTAGGTGGTGTCCCGCGCCGCGAGCCAGGGCACGAAGTCCTCGTCGAAGCGGCGCTGGAAGCTCATCGGCTGGCCCAGCTCGTACGTCTCCCAGGTGCCGTCGAAGCCGATGTTGCTGTCCAGCACCATCCGTTCGACCCGGTGCGGGAAGAGCGTCGCGTAGTAGGCGCCGATCATCGAGGCGTAGGAAGGACCGTAGTAGCCGATCTTGCGCTCGCCGAGCAGGCCGCGGAAGAGGTCGATGTCGCGGGCGGTCTGCTCGGTGGTCAGGTAGGGGATCAGGTCGCCGCTGCGCTCCTGGCAACTGGCGGCCAGTTTCCTGGAGTTGGCGATGACTCGGTCGATCGCGGCGGGGGACTGGTCGCGGTAGTCGCCGGCCAGGAACTCCTGCATCTCCGCCTCGGTCTGGCAGACCGCCTTGGTGCTCTCGCCGACCCCGCGCTGGTCGAAGCCGACGATGTCGTACGCGGCGGCGACCGCCGGGGCGCCGGCGGCCAGATTGGCCGGGCGCAGCAGGCCGGTGCCGCCGGGGCCGCCGGCCGCCATCAGCAGGGTGCCCTTGCGCTCGGCCGGGCCGGTGGCGCGGTGCCGGGAGACGGCGATGGTCAGATCGGCGCCGACACCGGGGTGGTGCCAGTCGCGCGGGGCGGTCATGGTGGCGCAGTCCAGGGCGGGCTGCCGGGCGCAGGGCTGCCAGTTCAGCGTCTGGTGGGTGTAGCGGGCGGGCGCCGGGGCGGCGTCGCCCGGGTCGCGGCCGGTGGCGGCGCCCGCGGTGGTGGGCACGGCCAGGCCGGCCAGGACGGCGGCCGCCACGGCCAGGGCGGCGCGACGGGCGTGCCGGGCGCGGGGCGGGGCGGCTTCGGTGCGCTGGGCTGCGGTCTTGGTCTTGCTCTTGGTCTCAGGCTCGGTCACGGGAACGATCCTGTCCGGCCCCGGCCTGATGATCGATCATCCCCACTACCGTCTTCGGGGTGGTGCTGGGTGCACCCCCGCCGTGGCGGGGGCTCCAGGCGGTCGAGCGCTCAGTAGGCGGCGGTGAACCGGGCCCGGCGGTGGACGGGCTGTTCGGCCTCGTCGAGGAGCGCGACGGCGAGGTCCTCCATGGAGATCGCCGAGTTGCCCTCGGCGTCGACCAGCAGGTCGTCGTGGCCGGTCCGGAACCGGCCGGTGCGCACGCCGGGTTCCAGGAGCGCGGCCGGGCTCAGGTAGGTCCAGTCGACGTCCGGGCCGACGGCACGGTAGAGGCCGAGCTGCTCGTCGCAGGCCTGGGCGATCGGCCGGATCTCGTCGGGGAAACCGGGGCTGTCGACCAGGGTGGTCCCGCCGTCGCCCGGGACGAGCAGGCTGCCCGCGCCGCCGACGGCCAGCAGCCGTACGCCGGTGCCGGCGATCCCGGCCAGCAGGCCCTTGGTGGCGACGGCCAGTTCGTGCTCGCTGCCGGGCAGCGGACGGGTGGCGGTGATCACCACGTCCTGTCCGGCCGCGATCCGGGCGACGTCCTCGGGGTCGCGGGCGTCGCCGACGACCAGGGCGGCGGCGGACGGCAGGCCGTGCGGCTTCGCCGGGTCCCGTACGACGGCGGTGACCTGGTGGCCGCGGGCCAGGGCCTCGGCCACGACCCGGCTGCCGACGTTGCCGGTGGCGCCGAAAACGGTGATGCGCATGGGGTACTCCCTGTAGGTGGTGGGGATCGGTGGTGGTGGGGAACGGTGGGATCGGTGGGTGCGGGAACGGTGTCGGTGGGACGGGGTCAGGCGTTCTCGCGGACGGGCCGCGGGGTGTCCGCCGGCCCGGTTCCGGGTGCCGGCTCGGGCGCGGTGCGGGTCCGTCGGGTCTGGGCGGCGATCAGTGAGCCGAGCACGACCAGCGCGCCGAACGCCTGGAGCGGGCTGAGGTCCTGGCCGAGCGCCAGCCAGCCGAGCAGGGTGGCGACCACCGGGCTGAGCAGCGAGAGGAAGGAGACCGAGGTCGGCGGCAGCGCGCGCAGCCCCCGGAACCAGAGCGCATAGGTGACGGCCGCGCCGATCAGGCACAGGTAGGTGTAGCCGAGCACGTTGGCGAGCGTGTAGTGGGACGGCGGCGCGCCCTCGGAGAGCAGCGTGACCGGCACCAGCAGCAGTCCGCCGGCCGTGAGCTGCCAGCCGGTGGTGGCGAGCATCGGCGCGGGGGAGACCCAGCGCTTGGAGAGGACGATGCCGGCGGCCATCACCACGGCGCCGCCGAGCGCGGCGAGCACCCCGATCGCGTCCAGCTGGGCGTTGGCCCGCAGCACCAGCAGGCTGACGCCCGCGACGCCCGCGATGCCGGACAGCACGGTGCGCAGGGTGAGCCGGTCGCCGAGGACCAGGGCCGAGAGCCCGGCGGTGACCAGCGGCTGGACGGCGCCGACGGTGGCCGCGATGCCGCCGGGCAGACGGTAGGCGGCGATGAAGAGCAGGGCCTGGAACACCCCGATGTTGAGGGCGCCGAGGACCAGCGAACGCCACCACCAACTGCCCTGTGGCAGCCGGCGGGTGAGGGCGACGAGGAGCAGCCCCGCGGGCAGGCAGCGGATGACGGCGGCGAGCAGCGGGCGGCCGGGCGGCAGGAGTTCGGTGGTGACCAGATAGGTCGTGCCCCAGACCGCCGGGGCGAGGGCCGTCAGCAGGACGAGGGCGAGGCGATTTCTTAGCACTAAGGCAATATATCTCAGCGCTAAGGCATTCTTCACCGCATCGAGTGAGTGATGTGGCTCACAGTTACCTCACCACTAAGGAATCTACTGGGGATCGCCTACCCTGAACCCGTGGCAGATCATGTGGACCGTGTCGTCGCGCAATGGGGTGCCGAGCGCCCCGACCTGGACGTCTCCCCGATGGAGGTGTTCGGCCGGCTCAAACGCCTCTACCGGCTGGTGGACGCGGCACTCAACCGCACCTTCGCCGAGCACGGACTGGACGCCGCCTCCTTCGACGTGCTCGCCACCCTCAAGCGCAGCGGCCCGCCCTACCGCCTCACCCCCTCCGGACTGATGCAGTCCGCGATGGTCACCTCCGGTGCCATCACCCAGCGGCTGGACCGACTGGAGGCCCGCGGCCTGGTCACCCGGACCCGCAGCGACCAGGACGGCCGCAGCCGCGAGGTCGCCCTCACCCCCGAGGGGCACGCCCTGATCGACCGCGCGCTGCCCGACCACCTCGCCACCGAGCACCGGATGCTGGCGGGCCTCGACGAGGCGCAGCGGACGGCGTTCGTCGAGGTGATGCGCACCCTGCTGGCGGACTTCGGGGACAGCCCGGAGTAGCCCGGCCGGTGCCCGTCCCGACCCGAGCCGTCCTGCGTGGCGACTACGGGGTGACCGCCACCGCCTTGAAGAAGGCGTAGTGGAACGTCCCGCCCGGCCCGGCCGCACGGCGCAGCTCCGCGATGCCCCGGTCGAAGTCCTCCGGGGTGGTCAGCCCGGCGGCCACCGCGTCCGCGCGGACGGACTCGACCATCGCGACGAAGGTCCGCCGGGTGAACCCCTCCACCAGAGCCGGGTCGGCCTCGTCGGCGTAGACCGTGCGCGGGCGGACCGACACCCGGGTGAAGCCGGCCGCGGTCAGCAGCGGGTGGAGGCGGCGGCCGAGCAGGCCGTCGCCGCCCGCCAGGGCCTGCAGCCGGACGAGGTGGTCGACGGTGCGCCGGGCCGCCGGGCTCTCCGGGTGGAAGAAGGCCGAGCCGTGGTCCCCCTCGATCACCGTGATCGTCCCGCCCGGCCGCAGCACCCGGCGCAGCGCCGCCAGCCCGGCCGTCGGGTCGGGCAGGTGCTCCAGCACGAAGCACAGGAAGACGTGGTCGAACGAGGCGTCCGGGAACGGCAGCCGGTGCAGGTCGCCGTGGTGCCAAGTGACGTCCGCGGCGGGTGCCTGTGCGGCGACCCGGGCGCGGGCCCGGGCCAGCGACTCCGCCGAGAGGTCTGCCGCCGTCAGCCGGATCCCCGGGTTGCCGGCCAGCAGGTGCACGGTCTGCGCCCCCACCCCGCAGCCCGCCTCCAGCACCCGGCTGCCGGCCGGGTACGCGGTGCCCGCGTGCAGCAGGTCGGCGAGGGTGTCGGCCTGGTCGCCGAGGCGCCGCGCCTCGGTCCGCGCGTAGCCGTGGACGTAGCCGGGGTGGTCGTCGGGGCGCTCGTCGGGGCGCTCCGATGCCGCTGTCCCCGGGGTCATGGGCGATTCCGTGGTCGTGGGCGTTTCCGTGAGCATGGGTGTTTCCGTGGTCATGGCCCCACCCTCGCCGCCACTATGGTCCGGTGAACAGGTCCAAAGCCGAGGCATTCGACCGGTCCAAAGAGGCCGGCGCCGACTTCCTGCAGCTCGACACGGCCGATGCCCCGCCCGGCGGGCTCACCGACTGGCTGACCCGCCGGCTGCGCGAGGCCGTCGCCGACGGGCGGCTTCCGGTCGGCAGCAGGCTGCCCGCCGGCCGGGTGCTGGCGGCCGAACTCGGGGTCTCCCGCGGTGTGGTGACCGACGCCTACCAGCGCCTCGCCGAGGAGGGACAGGTCGTCGGCCGCGGGCGGGGCGGCACGGTCGTGGTCGCGGCCCCCGCGGCCCCCGCGGCGCCGCACCGGGCGCCCGCGGCGGAGCCACCGCGCCCGGCGCCCGCGCTGTTCCGGGCCGATCCCGACCCCGAGGTCTTCGACCTGCTGCGCGGAACCCCCGCCCGGATCGACCTCACCCCCGGCGTGCCCGACCTCGCGGCCTTCCCCCGCGCCGCCTGGCTGCGCGCCGAACGCGCCGTCCTCGACGACCTGGCCGCCTCCGACCTCGGCTACGGCGACCTGCGCGGCACCCCGGCCCTGCGCCGGGCCGTCGCCCACTGGCTGGCCCGCAACCGGGGCATCCGCGCCGACCCGGACGAGGTGCTGATCGTCGCCGGCACGGCCCAGGCGCTCGCGCTGCTCGGCCGGGCCCTCGGCCGGGCCGGCATCGGCGAGGTCGCGGTCGAGGACCCGGGCTCCCTCGGCGCCCGGCAGCACCTCGCCCACTGGCTCGCCGCCACCCCGCCGGTCCCGGTCGACGCCGAGGGCATCCGGGTCGACGCGCTGCGCGCCACCGGCGCCCCGGCCGTCCTGCTCACCCCCGCCCACCAGTACCCGACCGGCGTCGTACTGGGCGGTGACCGGCGGCGCGAACTGCTGCGCTGGGCGGGGGAGGGCGGCCTGGTCATCGAGGACGACTACGACGCCGAGCACCGCTACGACCGGCCGCCCGTCCCGGCCCTGCGCGCCGCCCTGCCGGACCGGGTCTGTTACGCGGGCAGCATCTCGAAGCTGCTCGCCCCGGCGTTGCGCACCGGTTGGCTGCTGGTCCCGGCCCGGCTGCGGGACGCCGTCCTGGACGCCAAGCGTTTCGCCGACCTCGGCAACCCGGTCCTGCCCCAGCTGGTGCTCGCCCGGCTGATGGAGTCCGGCGACCTCGACCGCCATCTGCGGCTGCTGCGCCGCCGCCACCGCCGCCGCCGGGACGCCATGATCGCCGCCATCCGCACCCATCTGCCGGGAGCCACCGTGCACGGCGCGGCGGCGGGCCTCCACCTGATGCTGACGCTTCCGGAGGCACCCGGCCGCACCGACACCGAGCTGGCCGCCGCCGCCCTGGCCGAGGGGGTCAAGGTGCAGCCGCTGTCCTGGCACGCCCGACTTCCGTACCCGCCGGGCCTGGTGCTCGGGTACGCGGCGGGTTCGACGGCGGAGATCGCCGAGGGGCTCGCCGTCCTGGGGCGGCTGGTCCGGCGTTCGTCGTCGGTGTGAGGACGATGAGGATATTAAGGCTGATTATCGGATGAATCTGGTGCAGGGGGGAGTGCCCCGCCGCACCCCTGGGTACGTTGACATGCCGAAGTCAAATGTCGGCCCGGGAGGCGTGATGGCCCTGTTCCGAAGTGTCGCCCAGTTCGGGGCGGTGCTGGCCGTGATGGGGATCGCGCTCGGTCCGGTGCCGCTCGGCGCGCCCGCCCGGCCGCACGGTGCTCCAGGCGTTGTGGGCACTCCGGGCGTTGCGGGTACTCCGGGTGCTCCGAACGAGAGGGGTGCGGCGATGGCCGGCCAGGAGCAGGAGGACGCGCGGGCGCTCGCCGGGCGGCGGATCGTGCTGTCGTACCCCGGTCCGACGCCGCCGGCCGGGGTGCTCCGGGCGATCCGGGAGGGCCGGGCCGCCGGGGTGATCCTGTTCGGTGAGAACGTCACGAGTCCGGAGCAGCTCGCGGAGTCGGTCGCGGAACTGAAACAGGCCGCGGCCGAGGCGCCGCACCCGCGCACCCTGCTGCTGATGACCGACCAGGAGGGCGGCAAGGTCCGTCGGCTGCCCGGTGCGCCCGAACTCTCCGCCCGCCGCGTCGGGTTGGCGCCGGACCCGCTCGCCGCGGCCGCGGAATCCGGGGCCGGCGCCGCCCGGACCCTCGCCGACGCCGGGCTGAACCTCAACCTCGCCCCGGTGCTCGACGTCTACGACAAGCCGGACAACTTCATCGACCACCCCGAGCGCTCCTACGGCCAGGACCCGGCCAAGGTGGCGGAGTTGGGCAGCGCCTTCCTCACCGCCCAGCAGGGCCTCGGCGTGGCCGCGACCGCCAAGCACTTCCCCGGCCTCGGCGCCGCGCCCCGGGGGGAGAACACCGACGAGCGCCCCGTCACCCTGAACGTCCCGCTGTCGCAGCTCCGCTCCCGGGGCGAGGCCCCGTACCGGGCGGCCGTCGCGGCGGGCGTGCGGCTGGTGATGGCCTCGTGGGCGGTCTACCCGGCGCTGGACCCGGACCACCCGGCAGGGTTCTCGTCCACGATCATCCAGGGCGAGCTGCGCGGCCGGCTCGGCTTCGACGGCGTGACCGTCACCGACGCCATGGAGGCGGAGGCGCTCGCCCCGTACGGCGGCACCGGCGACCGGGCGCTGGCCGCCGCCGAGGCCGGGATGGACCTGCTGCTCTGCTCCGCCCGGGACCCCCGGCAGGGCGAGGAGGCCACCGAGGCGCTGGCCGCCGCGCTGGACGACGGCCGCCTGGACCGGCACGCCTTCGCCGAGGCCGTGGCCCGGGTCGACGCCCTGCGCGGCTCGCTGGGGTGAGCCGACGGGGCCGGTCGGTGCCGTCCGGCACGGCGCCGCGAGGCGGGGCGGGGCCGGCCGCGGGGTGGGGTGGCGTCGGCGGGCAGGGGCGGCGGTGGTCCGCTCCCCGGGCTCCCGTCCGGGCGGGTGATGCCGGGGCGCGGAAGGCCCCGGCCGGTCACCGGTCGAGCAGGGTGCGCAGGTCGATGACGCGGTAGCCGCGGGCGCGGGCGCCGTCGAGGATGCGGGGCAGCGCCTCGGCGTCGAGGCAGGTGTCGGGTCCGTCCTCCTCCGAGGCGCCGACGTGCAGTTGGAGGACGGCGCCCGGGGTGAGCGCGGCGAGGGCGCGCTCGACCGCGCGGTCCGCCGTCATGCCGTGGGCGGGGCCCAGGTAGCCGTTGGTGTCGGCGGTGAATTCGAGGTCGGCGTAGCCGAGCCGGTTGACGGTGGCGATGCCTTCCGGCGTGGTCGCGCTGTACGGGAAGCGGAAGAACGGCAGGGGTTCGGTCCCGGCGGCGCGGCGGATCGCGGTGTCGGCGCGGCGCACCTCGGCGCGGGCCCGGTCGGCGTCGAGGGTGGAGAAGTCGGGGTGGCTGTAGGAGTGGTTGCCGAGGCCGTGCCCGGCGGCGGCGATCGCGCGGACGGCGCGGGGATGGCGGTCGGCGAAGTCGCCGGTCGGGAAGAAGGTGGCGGGGGCGTCGCGGTCGCGCAGGACGGCGAGGACGGTGTCCAGCCCGGTCTCGTTCCAGGCGGCGTTGAAGGTGAGGGCGAGGACGCGTTCCGCGGTGGGCAGGCGGCGGATCTCGGCGCCCATGAGCGTGGCCGGCGGCGAGGCGGCGGCCAGCAGCGCGAGGAGGACGAGTACGGCCGCGGCGGCGGCCCCGGTGGCGGTTCGGATGCGGTTCATCCGGGCTCAACGTGGGCGTTGCCTGGGAGGGTGCGGAAGTTCGGCCGTTCGAGGGTGATTGCGCCATCGAAGGTCTGCTTTCGGACGAGGCCTCGTATCCAAGGGTAAATCGGCGTCAGCGCATAGGAATCGCATGGCAAAGTTCCTGTCGTGGGCCTATGAAATGTCATATGTGCCACGCCACCTGTCCCAGTCCGTCCGTCCCCTCCAAGGAGGAACCCATGAACCGGATCGCCCGGATCGCCGCCGGCGCCGTCGGTGCCGCCGCCCTGCTCTCGGCCCCCGTCCCCGCGTTCGCCGCGGCCCCGGCCGTCGCCACCACCACCGTCACCACCTGCGGCTCCTACAGCCTCCAGGCGGGCCTGGCCACGTACGCCTGCGCCGACGTGACCGGTGACGGCGTCGCGATCTACGGGAAGATCGGCCTGGCCGGTCCGCCGTCCCCGGGCACCCCGTGGCCGCCGGCGCCGAAGGAGCTGGTGACCCACCTGTCGGCCAACGTGACCGGCGGTGCCTCGCTCGGCACGGTGAACGGCCGCACGGTGTTCCAGGTGTCCACGGTGCGGGTCGACGGCATCTCGACCACCGTGCCGTGCGGGTCCACCGTGCACGTGTCCTTTGACGTCGAGGGGTTCTGGAGCGGCCAGGTGCCGGCCACGGTGGATGTGCCTGTAGTCTGCTGACGGCGCGTCACCGTGACTGCCGAGCCCGGGAGTTGGCAGCATCCCGGGCTCGGCTTCTGCATGTCGCGGTCCGGTCGGCGGGCGGTCGGGGGGAGCGCCGGGCGGCGGCCCGCCGAGGGTGGACCGGGGGTCTGTCGAGGGCCCGCCGGGGGGTCTTGCCGGCGCTCGACGCACTGTGACGACTTGAAGAAATCTTCATCTGTCGCGATGATGCCTACCGGCCGCGGCATCGATCCCCGCCCGGCCGGACGACCACCGAGCCGGAACCGAGGGAGAACGCGGACGATGCCGGTGCCGCTGTACCAGGCCAAGGCGGAGTTCTTCCGCACCCTCGGCCACCCCGTGCGGATCCGGGTCCTGGAGCTGCTCCAGGACGGCCCCCGGCCGGTGCGCGAGCTGCTGGCGGAGATCGAGGTCGAGCCGTCCAACCTCTCCCAGCAGCTCGCGGTGCTGCGCCGCACCCAGCTGGTCACGGCGACCCGTGAGGGCAACACCGTGGTGTACGCGCTCAGCACCCCGGACGTCGCCGAGCTGCTGCGCGCGGCCCGCCGGATCCTGACCGAGCTGATCACCGACCAGGGCGCGCTGCTCACCGAGCTGCGCGCCTCCGGTGGCCGGCTCCGCTGAGCCGCGCCCGGCCCGTCCGCCCGATCCGAGGAGAAGCACCACCATGAGCGACAGCACGAGCGACGAGAAGAGGCGCCGCAAGGCGATGCTGATCCGCGCGGGCATCTACATCTTCGCCACGCACCTGTTCGCCGGTTTCGTGCTGCTGCTGTTCGCGCTCGGCGGCCGGAAGTAGCACACCGGGAACCGGTGGCTCACCGGCGCCGCCCGTGGTCCGGCACCAGGTACCGGTCGCTGGTGCTGGTCCAGGCCAGAACGCCGGCGACCAGCTCGCGGGTGCCGTCCAGGTACCAGCGCCCGGCCGGGTGGCGGCGCAGCAGGTCGCGGCGCAGCTCCTCGCTCTCCTGCTGCAACCGTGCCACCCGGGCGCGCACCGCGTGGACCGCCCGGCCGCGGGTCCAGCCGTGGGCCCGCTGGAGGGTGAGCACCGTGTTGAACGCGGGCCCGGCCTGCCGCTCCTCGCGCCGCAGTGAGTAGAGGTCGTTGATCAGTGTGGCGGCGTCGGCGGTGTTGGCGCGCAGCCGGTGCAGCGCGGGCTCCGCGTGCAGTGCGGCCGGGGCGTCGGCGCCGTGGACCCGTTCCAGTATGTTCATGAACGGGTAGAGGCAACTGCCGTGCCGGCGCAGCTTCATGGTGTCGGTGAGGTCGAGGCCGAGGGCGGGCACGGTGCCGCGGGCGCGGTGGTCGGCCTCGGCGGGGAAGGTGGCCAGGCAGGCCCGCCACTCCCGGGCCGCCCGGGCCCGCCACTCGGGGGACGTCGAAGCGGTCTGCCGCTTCCACAACTCCCGCCAGGAGACCAGCATGTGGCTCTCGGACGGGCTCTCGCCGCGGGTTCCGCCGAGGACCGCGATCAGCGGGTCGACCACGGCGTGGGCCGCGGCGGGGTGGCGGCCGGGCGGGCCGTCGAAACGGTCGTCCAGGATGGTGAACCAGCCCAGCATGTCCACCAGGAGGTCGAGTTCGGCGCCCCGGACGCGGGGGAAGGCGTGGCCGATCAGCTTCTGCAGCCCGTAGGCCCGGTAGCGGGGCAGCTCCGACGGGGTGAGCAGGCCGCGGCGGACCACCCAGTCGGCGTGCCGGTCGGCGGCGAGGCGCAGCTCGTCGGACGGCCGGGGGCCCGCCGCAGCGACCGGACCCGCGGGGGAGGCTGGACCGGCCGGGGTGGCCGGACCCGAGGGGGCGGTCGTGGGGCCGGTCGTGGGGCCGGTCGTGGAGGCGGTGCCGGTGAAGGGACACCGGACCGGCGGCGGCTCACCGTGCGAGGAGGGCACTGCGGCCCCCGGTGAGGATGCGGCATCGCCCTCTCGGGAGGCCGCCGCGGTGCGCCCGCGTGGGGAGCGCGCGCCGCGCGGCGCGAGCCGCACCCGAAGGCCGTGCGCCTGGACCGTCGTCCACACCACCTCGCGGGCCCGCGCGCCCGGCACCGCCGTCGGCCGCCAGCGGCGCAGGATCGTCGCGGCCGCGACGGTCAGTTCCGCCCAGGCGAAGGCCTCGCCGATGCACTTGTGCTTGCCCGCCCCGAACGGCAGGAAGGACGGCCGCCCGGAGCCGCCGCGGTCCTGCCAGCGCTCGGGCCGGAAGCTCATCGGCTCCGGGTAGCGCACCGGGTCGCGGTGCAGCGCGGTGAGGCTGTACAGCAGCTCGGTGCCGGCCGGGACGCGGTACGGGCCGAGCTCGACCGGCACCCGGGCGGTGCGCATCAGGAAGGCGTTCGGCGCGTGCAGCCGCACCACCTCCTGGGTGACGCTGCGGGTGTAGGTGAGCCGGGCCAGTGCCTCCGGGGTGGGGACGGTGCCCGCGGGCAGGTGCTCGTCGAGCTCGGCGAGGATCCGGGCCTCCACCTCGGGGTGGCGCAGCAGCTCGTCCAGCAGCCAGGTGAGCGTGGTGGAGACCGTCTCGGTGCCCGCGCCGAACATGGTGATCGCCTCGGACCGCACGTCGGCCTCGGTGAGCGGGCGCCCGGTGGCCGGGTCGGTCGCGGCGCGCAGCAGGGCGGGCAGGGTGCGCCGGCCCGCTCCGGGGCCCGTGGTCGCGGCGCGGCGGTTGACGGCCTGGTCGACCACCCGGTTGAGCACCCGCACGGCGTCGTCGAAGCGCCGGTTGACGGGCAGCGGCAGCCGGGCGAGCGCCGGGTTCGGGTAGAGGGACTGGACGATCTGGCCCTTCACCAGGTCCGGCAGCGCCCGGTGGAACGCGACGGTGGCGTCCTCGCTGAGCCGGGCGTCGAACAGCGTGCGGGTGACGATCTCCAGCGCCAGGTGGTTCATCTCCTTGGCCACGTCGAGGACCTGCCCGGGGCGCCAGCGTCCGGCCCGCTCCTCGGTGACCTGCTGCATCACGGCCAGGTACTCGCCCATCCGGTCCGGACCGAAGGCCGGCTGGATGATCCGGCGGCGGTCGCGGTGGGCCTGGCCCTCGGACATCAGCAGGCCGTCGCCGAAGGCCGTCCTGAGGGTGTCCTGGACGGCCCCGCGCGGGCAGTCGTGGGCCAGTGCCACGAGCAGGGTGTGGACCAGCCGGGCGTCGGTGACCACGCAGACGGTGCGTGGTCCGAGCCGGATGCGGACCACCCCGCCGTGGCGGGCGAGCGAACCGAGGAAGCCGAGCGGGTCGCGCAGCAGGGCGCCGGCGTGCCCGAGGCCGGGCAGGGCACCGGGGGCCAGCGGCGGGACGGCGGCGCGGGCCAGCGGGGACGGGCCGGGAACGGTTCTCGGGGGGACGATCAGCTTCCGCGTTTCGGTCAGCAGGGACATGACACTACCTCTCAACCAGAGTGGCCGGTGCGGGCGATGCCGGGCGGCAACGGCGGGCCGGCCGGGAGCCGGGGGACCGCCCAGCGCGGGCCCCGCGCGCGCCCCCGGCGGGAGGGCGCACGTTGAGCAAACGCGCCGGTTTCCCGAGCGTTGCGCCGAATGTGCGGGGATCACTCCAACGGCCGAGTGGATCGACCCTTTCGTGCGTGCTCGAAACTCCGTGTTGACCTGCGCGGATGCGTCCGTCCGGGTGGTCCGCGGCTTGCCTGCGAGGCAGGGTCTTTGGACCCTCGCCGCACGGGCGTGCGAGGGACAGCATGGATGCGAAGAAGGAGGAACCTGATGACCCGTCTGCGCCACCGGCCGGCCCTCGACGTCCGGGTGGAGATCCGCGGCGAGCTGCCCCGCGAGGACGCCGAGTACGCCCGGGCCCGGGCGCTGGCCACCGCCACGGCGCTCGGCCCCGACACCCGCGCGCTGCGACTGCGGCTGACCCGCTCGCGCAACCGGTCGGTGACCCGGCCCGCGCTGGCCCAGGCGGACGTCGAACTGGCGGGCGTCGGACCGGTCCGGGTGCAGCTGGCCACCGGCACCGCACGGGAGTCCGTCGACCTGGTGCTCGGCACGCTGGCCGGCCGGGCCGTCCGACTGCGCGAGCAGGGCGACATCGGCTTCGCCGCCGCGTACGAGAGCGCCTACCGCCCGCAGTTCGCCGACCGCCCGCTCGCCCAGCGGCGGATCGCCCGGCACAAGGCGGTCGTGCCCGCCCGCCGCAGCCCCGAGCAGGCCGTGCTCGAACTGCTCGCCCTCGACCGGCGGTTCCACCTCTTCGCGGACGCCGCCACCGGCCGGGACGGCCTGGTCCACCGCTGCTCGCCGGGCGGCACGCCGGAGTTGTGCGCCGCGGGCACCAGCGCGATGCCCCCGCTCGACCTCGCCGAGGCGGCCCGCCGGCTCTGGCTCACCGGTCGCCCGTTCGTCGGCTGGACCGACCCCGGCGACCACCGGGCGCGGGTGCTCTACCGCCGCTTCGACGGCCACTACGGCCTGATAGCGCCGGTATCGGACGGCCGGATCGGGGCAGGAACCCTGTTGGCACAGGACTGACACCACGACGCAACGACCACACCACGAACTCTCCACGACAGGGGCCGGGACCATGGACTGCGACGAGGTCATGCTGACCGTCCGGATCACCGCCGCCGAGCGGGCACTGCTGCGCGACCTCGCGCGCGGGCACGGCGGCGACGTCTCCGAGGTGGCGGTGGACGGGCTGCTGGAGGTCATCCCCGCACTGCACGACGACGCCTGCGGCCTGCCGCTGCTGCGCGTTCTGGCCAGGCCGGCACCCTTCGCGCTCACCCTGTGGCTGCCCGCGCCGGTCGCGGACCTGCTGCCGCTGCTCGGCGAGCGGCTCGTACGGACCGGTGGTCCCGCGGCCGGGCCGGCCAGCGCCGCGCTCTCCGCGGCCTTGCGGCTCTGGCTCGCCGGGGACCGGGTCGTCCTGGCGGCCGGGCTGGCCCGGTTGCACGGGGGCTGCGGCGCCGGCGCGGTGGAGGCGGTGCGACCCGGAGCGGGCGCGGCGGTGCGCTCCGGGGTGGGCGTGGCGGCCTTCGGGGCGGAGCCGGTGAAGGCCGCGGCCTGACCCTTCGGCCGGCCTGACGAGCCGTCATATTCGGCTCGGTGGAGGCCAGTCCGGGTGCCTGCTCCGTGCCCCGGCCGCCGTCCGGGGCGGGTCCGGTGTGCCCGACCGCGGTCCGGCCGAACCGGGCGATCGAACCCGGCGATCAAACCGGACCGTCGAACCGAACCGTCGAACCGAACCCTCCGGGGAATTCTGCAAGAGGTTTCTGTTATTCCCGGTCGCCCCTCCCGCTCTCCGGAGTGTCGGAAGACCCGGGCCCCCTCCACCGCGGGGACGCGCGGGTCGTCGTCGCACGAGGAGGGAACGCGATGGGGCACCCGGGCGGCGGGCTCCGCCGGCGCAGGAGCGCAGGCTCACCCCATGCGGTGTCCATCAGCCAGATCGCGCCGAATTCCGCCGACCTGATGCGACGGGCCGCGCCCGCCCGGCACTCCCGGTCCGGCGCCCCGACCGGCAGCCGTGCGCCGACGCGGCCGCCCGGACGCGACCACCCGCCGAAGCCGGCCGCGGAGCCGCCCTCACCGCGGACGGCGGCGCGCCGGTGCCCGGGCCCGGAGCGCGGCGGTACCGCGGCGGCCGGCCGCCGGAGCCGCGACAGGCGAAGCGGCAGCCCTTACCAGAACTGGTCGCTGTCGAAGACCTCGTGAGCCGTTCGGGGTAAGGCTGTTCCTGTGAGCCCGTAAAACCGGTCGGCCCGTACGCCGGCCGACCCTTCGACCCGAGCCGCCGACGCCCGCGCGCCGCGAGGCCCGCAGGCCGGCAGGTCCGTCGCGCCGGGAACGGCCGCCGCCCACCCAGCGGCAGCCGTTCCCGGCGCCGGCCGTTACCAGCGTCCCTGCCCCCCACACCGCCCCGAGGACCCTCCCGTATGCGAACCCGCCCCCACCTCGCCGCCCTCGCCCTCACCGCCGCGGCCCTGCTGTCCGCGGCCGTACCCGCCGCCGCCCACGGCGACAGCGTCCACCTGGACGTCACCGGCCAGCAGAACGGCCGTGTCAGCACCGTTGCCACCTGGGAGAACGACCACGACCCGGTGACCGGGGAGTTCGCCGGCACGCTCCTCGCGACGGCCTCCGACGGCCGCACCGTCGGGCCCTGGCGCCTGGTCACCGTCCCCGGCCGCCCGGGGACGTACACCACCCGGGAGGTCCTCCCGGTCGGGCACTGGTGGGTGACGGTGGACTGCGCCTTCCCCGCCCTCGGGCACGGCGAGCGCGAGCTCGACGTCGACACCGTCGCGATCGCCGACCCGGCGCCCCCCACGGCGCTGTCCGAAGCCTCGCCGCGGTCCGCCGGGGTGACTCCCGCCCCGCACCGGGAGAGCACCGGTGCGGCGGGGACCACCGCCGCCCCCGTCTCCGCCCGGGAGGCCTCGCCCGGCCCCGCCCACGCGACCACCTCCGACGCCACCGCCTGGGCGGCCATCGGCACCGCCTGCGCGGCCGTCGTCCTGGTCGCCACCGGGCTCTGGCTGCGCCGTCACCGGGGCTGAGCCGCCCGGAACCGCCCGCCCCGGGAACGGGGACGCACCCGCGGTGGAACCGGCCGGGTGCGAACCGACGTCCCTTCCGGTCACCGGGCGCCACCGGGCGCCCGGACGACCGCAAGGGAGCGTCCGCGCATGAAGAAGGTCCTGATCACCGGCGGGGCGGGTTTCATCGGCAGCACCGTCGCCTCCGCCCTGCTCGACCGGGGGATCACCCCGGTCGTGCTGGACGACCTGTCCCGGGGCCGGACCGAGTTCGTCGCGGACCGGGTCTTCTACCGGGGCGACATCGCCGACGCGGCCCTGCTCGACCGGATCTTCGCCGAGCACCCCGACATCGACGCCACCGTGCACTGCGCTGCGAAGATCGTCGTACCGGAGTCGGTGGCCAAGCCGCTGTACTACTACCGGGAGAATGTCGCCAAGACCGTCGAACTCCTGGAGGCCCTCCAGCGCCACGGCTGCACCAGGGTCGTCTTCAGCAGCTCCGCCTCGATCTACGCCCCCACCCCCGATGCCCGGGTCGACGAGAGCAGCCCGGTCGACGCCGGGAGCCCGTACGCGCGCACCAAGCAGATGATGGAGCAGGTCCTCCAGGACTGGACCCGGGGCGAGGGCGCCGAGCGCCAGCGGGTCATCGCCCTGCGCTACTTCAACCCGATCGGCGCCGACCCGCAGCTGCGCACCGGCCTCCAGGACCTCCGGCCCACCCACGCCCTCGGCAAGCTGATCGAGGCGCACACCACGGGCACCCCGTTCACCGTGACCGGCACCGACTGGGCGACCCGCGACGGCTCCGGCATCCGCGACTACATCCACGTCCAGGACCTCGCCGAGGCGCACGTCGCGGCGCTGCTCCGGTTCGACGAGGTGATCGCCCCGGGCGTGGCGGACCGCTACCGGGTGATCAACGTCGGCACCGGGGACGGGACCACCGTGCGGGAACTGATCGCCGCCTTCGAACAGGCCGTCGGCACCGGCCTGGAGGTGCGGGAGGCGGGCCCGCGGCCCGGGGACGTGATCGGCTGCTACGCCGTCGTGGACACCGCACGGGACCTGCTCGGCTGGCAGCCGCGGCGCGGCATCGCCGAGGGGGTCGCCGACGCGCTGGCCTGGCGGAGGGTCTGGTCCGCCCGGATCGGCGTCAGCTGACCGCCGGAGGCTGTCAGGCCACGGCCTCGCCGGACTTCGACCAGTTGTCGCGCAGCCGGTCGAGGTAGGACTGCGCCTGGGAGCCGATCCTGACGCCCCGGGCGAAGGCCAGCATGTTGCCCGCGCCCGCGTTGTAGCCGAGGGCGACCAGCTCGTCCCGGGTGAGCGGCACGCCCGGGCGGGCGGGCAGCTGCGCGGCGAGGTCGTGCAGGTGCCAGGCGGCCGCCTGGACGGCCAGGTTCCGGTCGTCCGGGAGCTCCTCCCACTGCCGGGAGGCGAACGGGCGGCCGGGCTTGGTGTCGTCGAAGGCGGCCCGGTGCATGTTGGCGATGCCGAACGAGGCGTCCGGCTTGCCGCGCTGCCAGGCCCGTTCGAGTTCGGGGTCGTGCGGCTTGTACGCCTCGTTGTAGAGGATCGCCATCAGCAGCTGCGGGTTGACCCCGGCCTCGGCGGCGTATTGGCGGACCGGTGCCGCGTAGTCGGCCGGGTCGTAGCGGCCCGAAGGCTTCGAGGGTTTCGACGGCGGAGCGGAGGAGCCGGCCGACGGTGCGGCGCCCGGGGAGGGGCCGGAGGCGGCGGTCGGGGAGGGGTCGGCGGAGGCCGCGCCGTCGTGGCCGTTGCCGCGGACGAGACCCAGTCCGGCCACCACCACGACGCCGATCACCAGCCAGCGTCCCCGGCCGGACCCCTTCTTCTCCTCGCTCACGGCTGCCGCCCCTCCCCGTTCGCCCGTGCGCCCGTTCGAGCGCCGTGCGGCTGATCGCTCCCTGCGGCAGGTTACTCGGCGGGCTTCTGGTCGCCGTCGAGGTTGCGCAGGAAGTCCTTCGCCTTCTCGACGCCGGTGTCGATCTGCCCGCTGTACTTGCCGTCCGTGCGGTCGTCGATCGCGTCGCCGACCTTGTCCAGGCCCTGCCCGATCACGTCGCCGTGCTCGCGGGCGAGGTCGGTGGCCTTGTCCGCGAGGTTCTTCAGACTCTCAAACATGGTGACGCTCTGCTCCTCTGATGCGTTCCTGATGGTGTGCCGACGTGGCGGGGATCGTGACCATCCTAACGATGGCCCACCAGGCGGTTCGTCGCCGCCGGGTGACGGCGGATGACTTTGCTGAAATGGGTTCGTATGCTCAGGCCATCTTCTACAGCGATGTAGAGGGTGGGGTCCCCACCAGGACGCCACCAGGACCGAAGGCGTCCCGGCACGCGCGGCGGCGCGATCGCTCCGCCGCGGCCGCAACGATCGAGGGAAGTGCGCATGGCCGGTCAGCGGGCGAGAACGCCGTACCAGGACGCGGGACCGCGCACCGAGGACCGCGCCCTGCCCGCGCAGCGCTCCCGGGCGGCCGGTGCGGGCGGTCCGGGGAGCCCCGCGGGCCCCGCGGCGCCCGGGGCGGCCCGGACACCGCGCCCCGGGGCGGCCCGCCGTCGCCAGCAGGCGCGTCGTCGCGGCGGGACGGCGGCCGTGCTCTCGGCGGTCGGGCTGCCGTTGCTCGGGGCGGTCGCGGACGAGGTCGACGGACCGGGCGTCAGCCTCCTCTTCGCGGTGGGCTCGGTGCTCGGGACGGCGGCCGCCGCACTGCTGTGCAGCCGGACGGGCCGGTGGTGGGTGGTGACGGCCGCGCCGGTCGTGGTGCTGCTCACCGCCTCGGGCGTCGAGTACCTCGCGCACCCCGGGACGTACCAGGGGAAGAACCTCGGCACCGGCGCGCTGCGTTGGGTGGTCGGGGCCTTCCCGGTGATGGCCGCGGCCGTCGCGGTGGCGCTCGCCGTGGTCGCGGTCCGCGCCGTGCCGACCCGCCGCCGGGTGGTGCCGCAGCGCCGACGAACCGGCCGGACGGCCGCCCCGGTCGGAAGGGGCCGCCGTGGCTGAGCGCGGCAACAGCCGTACCGGCGGCCGCGGTCAGCGCGGGCAGGCCGCGCGCCGCGCCGCCGCCCCGCTGACCGTCGCCGGGCGCACCCTGGCCTGCACCGTCTCGGTCGCCGTGCTCGGCGCCAGCGGCTTCACCTGGTACGAGTACCGCAGCCTGGACGACGGCATGGTCAAGTCCTCCGCGCTGAGCGAGGCCAAGAAGAACGCCCCGCCGCACCTCGACAAGTCCGTCAACCTGCTGCTGATCGGCCTGGACAGCCGCAAGGACATGGACGGCAACGACCTGCCCAAGCAGTTCGTCGAGGACGAACTGCACGCCGGCTCCAGCGGGATCGGCGGGTACAACACCAACGCCCTGATCGTGCTGCACATCCCGGCCAACGGCGGCAAGGTCACCGCGCTCTCCGTCCCGCGCGACGACTACGTGCAGACCGTCGGCGCGGACGGGAGGATGCACAAGATCAAGGAGGCGTACGGCATCGCCAAGGAGGCCGCCGAGCAGAAGCTGGCCGGCAAGGGGCTCTCCAAGGCGCTGCTGGAGCGGCAGAGCCGCGAGGCCGGCCGCTCGGCCACCATCCAGACCGTGCAGAGCCTCCTGGACGTCCCGATCGACCACTTCGCGGAGGTGAACCTGATCGGCTTCTACGACATCGCCAAGGCGGTCGAGCCGATCCAGGTCTGCCTCAACCACCCGGTGGACGACCCGATCATCGCCCGGACCGCCACCCACGAGGGCGGCGGCACCGGCCTCAAGCTCCCGGCCGGGATCAGCTCCCTCAAGGCCGCGCAGGCACTCTCCTTCGTCCGCCAGCGCCACCACCTCACCAACGGCGACCTCGACCGCACCCACCGGCAGCAGGCGTTCCTCTCCTCCGTCGAGTACAAGCTCAAGCAGCAGGGCATCCTGAACGACCTCGGGCAGATGCAGAAGCTGTTCGCGGTGGTGAAGAAGGACGTGGTCATCGACAACGAGTGGAACATCCTCGACTTCGCCCAGCAGGCGCCCAACCTGACCGGCGGCAACGTGGAGTTCAACACCCTGCCGATCAGCGGCTTCAGGACGGTCGGCGGGCAGGAGGTCAACACCGTCAACCCGGACCTGATCAGGAAGATCGTCCGGCAGCTCTTCAACCACGAGCCGGCGCCGGCCCCGCCGGCCGCCGCGCCGCCCGGAGACGGGCCGGGGGAACCGGCCCCGTCGCCCTCCACCACCCCGAGCACGGCGCCCAAGGCGGTGGTCGACGTCAACGCGACCGCGGGGGCGGGCGCGGCGGCCGACGAGTCCAGGGCGCTGGCCGAACTCGGCTACCAGGCGGGCCGGATCGGCGACGCCCCGGCCAGGACCCGGGCCACCACCGTCGCGTACGGGTCCGGGGCCAAGACCGACGCACAACACCTCGCCGCCCGCTACGGGGTGAACGCCTTCTTCTCGTCGGCCGTCCCCGCGGGGCGCATCCTGCTCACCCTCGCCGTCTCCCGCACCCCCGCGCCGACGGCCGTCCCCCCGGCCGCCGCGGCCGGCGATCCCTCCGCCGACCCGGCGGCGGGGCTGCCGATGCAGGGCCCGGCGGTGAAGGCGGGCGGGATCCCGTGCGTGGACTGAGGCCCGGCCGGCGGCGGGGAGTTCAGCCCCGGCCGGGGCGGGTGTCCCGGAGCGGCTCCCGGTCGAGGACCTCGACGTACACGATCCGCCCGCCGACGACGTCCAGGACGAGCATGCCGTGGGCCGGCGAGAGTGGGACGCACCGGTGGTCCGGGCCGTAGGGCTGACCGTCCGGGCGCGGTTCCGTCCTGAAGCTCTGGCAGAAGCCGTCACCGCAGCCGCACTCGGCGACCAGCCGCAGGTTCCGGGCGGCGACGGCCAGTTCGTGCTCGCCCTCCTCCTCCAGGAGGTCGACCAGTTCGCCGAGCAGGTCCGGGAAGACCTCCCGGAGCAGCGGGTGCTCCGGCGCCGTCACGGGCGGGGCGCCTTCACGCCGTGGACGGCGGCGTACTCGGCGGCGAGCCACGGGCCCAGGTCGTCGACCAGCACGGTGAGGGCGGCCCGGTCGGCGGTGGTGGCGGCGGTGCGGGCGACGGTGACGGCCAGGCGCGCCTGGGCGGCCCGCTCGGGGTAGTAGCCGGCGAAGACCTCGGCGGAGGCGGCGAGGTCGCTGGTCCAGCCGCCCCAGCGGGGCATGACCAGGGTGAGGCAGGTGCGGACGAGATGGCGGGAGACGGCGCGGGCGAGGCGGCGCAGTTCGGCCTCGGGGTCGGCCGCGGTGTCGGCGGCGGCCAGGCGTTCGCGCCAGCGCGGCAGGAACAGGGCGAGGTCCCCGTTGGTCTCCCGGGCGAGCAGCGGGGTGGGGCGGTAGCGGGGGAGCCGGGCGGCGAGGTCCTCGCCGAGCAGCGGGGTGCAGAGACAGGCGACGAACCAGCCGAGGTCGTGGCGTTCGAGCTCGCTCAGCAGGGTGTCCGTGCCGGCGAGCACCACGCCGACCCCGTTCACCTGCGCGAACTCGCCGTCGAGCGCGGCTTCGAGGGCGTCGGCCCCGGCCCGGTCCGCGGCGGTGGGCGCGTGGTGCAGGGCGAGCAGCAGGTCGAGGTCGGAGACGCCGGGGGTCGCGGTGCCGCGCGGGACGCTGCCGTAGAGGTAGGCGCTGTGCAGCCGGTCGGGGCCGAAGGCCGCGGCGATCCGCTCGCGGGCGGCGGTGACCACCGGCGCGAACGCGGGCGGCACGCGGTCCAGCGAGCCCTCCCGTGCGATGCAGCCGTCCCGGTCCAGCCCCTGAGTGGTGGTCATGGGGGCACTCTGCCCCACTCCCACCGGTGGTGACCAGCGATTATCCGACGGCCCGGCGGATTGTCAGTGGGGCGTGCAAGCATGCGACGCACACGAACACGAGAGGCGTGAGGGGATCGGCATGGGCACCTGGGACATCGGGCACTTCGACAACGACTCGGCGGCGGATTTCGGCGGCGGTCTGGACGACGCGGCGCCGGGCGAGCGCGAGGCGCTGCTCCGGTCCGCGCTGCTGTGCGCCGTCGGGGCGGAGGAGTTCCTGGACTCCGACGAGGCGGTGGAGGCGGTCGCCGCCGCCGCGCTGGTGGCGGCGCAGTGCCCGGGCGGGGCGGCGGTGACCACGGCCTACGGGCCGAAGGAGCCGATACCGCCGCTCGCGGCCGAGCTGCGCCCGCTCGCGGTGGCGGCGCTCGACCGGGTGGTGGCGGCGGAGTCGGAGCTCGCGGAGCTGTGGGACGAGACGGAGAGCGGTCCGGCCTGGCGCGAGGGCATCCTGGAGCTGCGGGCGGTCCTGGCCGCGGCGGCGTCGGCGGACGCGCCGGTGGCCCGGAGCTGAGCGGGCCCGGGGCGATCGGCCGTCACGTGCGGGCCGCCGTCCACCAGTAGCCGAGCGCGGTGAGGCTGGTGGCGGCGCCGAGCAGGCAGACGGCCGTCCAGCCGCCGTGGTCGTAGACGACGGTGGACAGGATCGCGCCCGCGCCGCACCCGGCGGAGTAGAGCAGCATGTAGCCGGCGGTCAGGCGGCTCCGCGCCTCGGGGCGGAGCTGGTAGAGCAGGTGCTGGTTGGCGACGTGGAGGGACTGCAGGCCGTAGTCGATCACCACCATGGCGAGCACCAGCCACCAGACCGAGTGCGGCAGCAGTGCGGCCGGGAGCCAGCCGACCAGCATGGCCACCAGGCCGATTCCGGCGGTGCGTTCGGCCCGGCCGCGATCGGCCTGACGGCCGGCGTACCCGGCTCCGAGCGCTCCGGCGGCGCCGGCGAGGCCGAAGAGCCCGATCTGGGTGTGGCTGAGGTTGAACGGCGGTGCGGCGAGCGGGAGCACCATCGGGGTGAGCAGCACGGTGACGGAGGTGAAGCCGAGCAGGGCGAGGACGGACCGGGTGCGGAGCACGCGCTCCTGGGCGAAGAGCGCGAACACCGAGCCGACCAGGCGCGGGTAGCCGATCCGCTCGGCCGTGCGGTGCCGTTCGGAGGGGACGGCGGCCGCGACGGCGAGGGCCATGGCGGCGGTCGCGACGGCGGAGACGAGGTAGACGGCCCGCCAGCCGGCCAGGTCGCCGATGGTTCCGGCGACGGTTCGGGCGAGCAGGATGCCGATCACGATGCCGCTGGTCACGGTGCCGACCACCCGGCCCTGGTCGGCCGGGGCGGCGAGTTGGGCGGAGTGGGCGACGACCACCTGGGCGACGACCGCGAGGACGCCGACGGCGGCCATCGCGGCGAGCAACAGCGGACCGGAGGGGGCGAGTGCGACGGCGAGGAGGGCGAGGACGGACAGGCCGAGCTGGGAGGTGATCAGGGTGCGGCGGTTGACGAGGTCGCCGAGCGGCACGAGCAGCAGCAGGCCCAGGGCGTAGCCCGTCTGGGTGAGGGTGCCGACCAGGCCGATGGTCGCCGGGTCGATGCCGTAGTCCCGGGCGATCAGGTCGAGCAGTGGCTGCGAGTAGTAGACGTTGGCCACGGCGAGGCCGCAGGCGACGGAGAGCAGCCAGGCGACGGCGGGTGACAGGCCGCGCGACGGGGCTCCGCCGGGGATGCCGGGCGTGTCCGCGGTGGTGGCCGTGGTGGAGGCGGTTGTGCGGGCGGGAGAGGTCATGGGCGGGCTCCCTCGAAGGGCACGGTGGTTTCAAAGTGCTACCGCGACACCATGGCATAGCCTGGTTTTAATAAGCAACCACGTCCTGGTCGGTAGGCTGGGCGCCGACCGGTGAGGGCTGAGAGGTGGGAGAAGTGCCGAAACGCACCACGCACGAGGAATCGGCCTGCCCGGTCGCCCGTCCGCTCGACGTCGTCGGCGACGGCTGGACGCTGCTGATCGTCCGTGACGCCTTCGACGGGCTGAGCCGCTTCGGGCAGTTCCAGCGGAACCTCGGCCTGGCCAAGAACATCCTGTCGACCCGCCTGGCCAACCTGGTCGCCAACGGCGTGTTCGACCTCGCGCCGGCCGCCGACGGCAGCCCGTACCAGGAGTACGTGCTCACGGAGAAGGGCCGCGCGCTGTTCCCGGTGATCACGGCGCTGCGCCAGTGGGGCGACCAATGGTTCTTCGAGGAGGGCGAGCCCCGGGCGCGACTGGTGGACCGTGACTCCGGCGCGCCCGTCGCGCCGGTCGAGGTGCACGCGGCGGACGGCCGGGTGCTGGGCCCCGAGGACACGAGGGTGCTGCTGCCCTGAGGCGCGCCGCCGCCGCCGTCCCGTCCGCCGCTCCCGCCGCCCCGCCCGTCGCAACAGCGGGTGTGCGGGGCGTCGCCGAGCATGCCCGCCGGTCGTCGGTCACCCTGGAAACCACACCGGGCGCCGGCCGGGGGCTCGATCGGGCCGATCGAGCCCAGGCCCCGCCCGCCCCGGGCCCCGGAACGGCCCGCGAGCGACGAGGAGGCGGCATGCAGCAGCCCACCACCCGGGTCGCGGGCCCGCCCGGCGCCGTACGCGGCTGGCTGGAGGCGCTCGCCGTCGTGCTGGCCGGACTGGTCGCGATGGCGGCGGTGGCCGCGCTCGGCCTCTGGCTGGCCGGCGCCGACGACCTCCCGGACGGCGGCTTCCCCGCCGTACTGGCCGCGACGCTCGCGCTCGCGGTCGGGGGAACCGTCCGACTCGACGGCGGCGCGGGAGACTTCGCGGCCGTCGGGGCCGGGATCAGCGCGATGCCGCTGAGTGTCTCGGTGGCCGGAGCGGTCGCGATGGCCGAGGTGTTCCTGCGCGGGCTGCGCTTCCGTGCGGTCGCGAGCGGCGGTGAACTGCTCGGGCGGATCGGCCGGACGGTGCTGCTCTGGGCGCTCGCCCTGGTGCTGCTGACCCTCGGCGCCCGGCACAGCTTCGTCGTCCCGCTCGGCGGTGACCTGGCGGAGTCGATCGGCGGAGCGCTCGGGCTGACCCCGGAGGTCGGCTTCCACGCGGACGGCCCGACCACCGTCGGCATCGGGCTGGCCTGGCTGCTGCTGGTGCTCGCGCTCACCTTCGCGGTGTCCCGGCGGGCCCCGCTGCCGCCCGGGCTGGTGCGCCACCAACTCGCCGTCCGTCCGGCCGCCTCGGCGCTCTGGCTGGTCCTGCTGGCGTACCTGGCGATCGGTGCGGTGGCCGGGGTGCTGACCGCGATCGTGCACGGCGACGCCCGGCAGACCCTGGCCGTGGTGCTGCTCGCGCTGCCGAACCTGGCCTGGCCGGCCTTCGGCCTGGGACTCGGGGCCGAGTGGCACGGTCGGCTGGTCGGTACGCTCGGCCTGCCCGTCCCCAAGGCGCTCGGCGCCGTGCTGCGCGCCCCCGGGGGCGGGCAGGCGACCGTCGACCTCGGCACCCTCGCCGAGCAGGGCGCCGCCAGCTGGTGGCTGCTGCCGCTGGCCGCCGTCCTGCTGCTCGCGGCCGCCTTCCTGGCGGCCCGCAGCGCGCCGCGCACCGTCCGGCTCCGCCAGCACGCCGTCCGGTTCGCGCTCGCCACCGCCGTCACCATGCTGCTGGTGGGCCTGTGGAGCCGGGTGGACGCCGCCTACGGGCTCTCCGTGCTCGGCGTCGGCCTCGGCCAGGGCGGTCTGGGCGACCTGCTGGGCGCCGTGCTCGGCGCCGACAACCCGCTGGCCGCGCTGGGCGGCGGCAGCCTCACCCTGCGCCCGGTGCTGTGGACGGCGGTGCCGCTCGCGGCGGGCTGGGGTCTACTGACCGGCGCGCTCGGCGCCCTGCTCGCCACCCGGGTGCGACACCGCGGCGAGCTGCCGGCGGATCCGCGGTGAGGGGCGCCGGGCGAGGAGCACGGAAGCGGGGGGCGGCGATCTCGGCGGCGAGGGGGCGCCGGGTGAGGGGCTGCGCGGACCGGCTCAGAACAGCCGGTGGCCCTGCACCCACATGGTCTTCCGCCCGTTGGCCCGGATCAGCCGCAGTTTCTTGATGCCGTCGTGCACGCTCGCGCTGAACAGCAGCGAGGGGCCGACGATCACGCCCGCGGCGGCCAGGGCGAAGAGCATGCCGAAGTTGTCGACCGCCTGGTCGTCGCCCTCCTCGACGGTCCGGCCGCCCAGCTGGATCAGCAGGGGGACGGTGACCAGCAGCGAGAGCACCAGCAGCCAGCCCAGTGCCCGGTGGACCCGCCGCTTGACCCGCGCCCTGGTGGCGGTCTCCACCCGGACGGAGAAGGAGCGCCGGCAGCGCGGGCAGATGACGCCGATCTCCCGGTCGCCACCGGTGGGCCGGGGCGAGCCGCCCTCCGGCAGGTGGGCGATGCTCCAGTTGACCTTCGTCACGGAGGCCCCGTGCTCGACGCTCACCCGGCAGCCGAGGCTGACGACGTACCGGTCGCTGATCGGGATCCTGACCACTGCTGCCACCCCCAGCCTCCGCGACCGTCGCGGGGTAGGCGGATCGTAGCCCTTCCGGAGGGTCTCGAAACCGGTGGTGCGGCGTCAGAAAGCCTCGGCCAGAAGGATGATGGCCGCCGGGACGGCCTGACCGAGTGCGCCGCGCCACAGCTTCGGTTCCGAGGCGAACAGGGTGATCCCGCCCGCGACCATGAACGCGGCGACGTAGAGCACCACCGGTCGCCCGGCCCCCGGGTGCCCGGCGTGCAGCAGGACCAGTCCGGCGACCAGGCCGAGTGCCAGGAACAGGTTGTAGAAGCCCACGTTGACGCGCCAGAGCCGGACCTCCGGGGCGTCCGCCGTGCTGCCGGTCAGCACGCGGCGCACCCGCGGGTGCCCGTACAGGAAGCTCTCCAGCGGCCACACGATCAGGTGGATCGCCGCGGCGACCACGGCGAAGACCTGGCTCACGGCGTTCATGGCGGACGGCTCCCTCCTGGCGGGGCGACGGAGGCGGGTGGGCGGTGACAGTGGCTGGGCGGTGGCGCCGGGCGGCCGGATCGGCCCGGACGGGCGGCCGCGGCACCGCGGGCGGGCCGCTGCTCGCGCAGCGCCGGCGGCGGGTCGTCGAGGTGGGCCCGGGCCGGTCCGATCGGGCCCGATCCGGTGCCGGTGACCCGGGCGAGGGACGGCGCGGCGGGTGCGCCGGGACGCTTTCCCATGGTGCGCATTCTATCGCCGGTGCGGTCGCCGCGGCGGTCGAAGAGCCCTTCCGGGGTGCGGGATTGGACTGGACCACTGCCTCCGCGCACCACTATCGTTCGGCGTGCCCGCGGATCGCGCGCCGCCGGAACGCATCGCGCGTCGCCGGAAGTCGTCGAGTGCTTCGGAACGGAACCCATGAGCATCTGGCCGCAGTTGCGAAGATCCAGGACCGTCCGGGCCGGGCAGGCCACCGGCCGGGTGCTGCGCTGCGGACTGATGGACACCATGCTCGCCGACCTCGCCGTCTCGGTCGCGCTCTGCTTCGAGCACCCGCTGGACGACGACCGGCTCGCCGTCGGGCTGGCCCGTGCGCTGGAGCGGGTGCCGGTCTTCGCCGGACGCCTGCGCACCGTCGAGGGCGTCCTGGAGGTGGTCTGCGACGACACCGGCGTGCCGTTCGAGGTCTACACCGTGGAGGGCACGCTCGCCGAGGCGATGGGCCGGGTGACGGTGCCCGGCTCCGAACTGGTCGCCCCGCTGGACGCCCCCGCCGCCCGCGACGGCGGCGTCCCGCTGCTCACCGTACGGGTGACCCGCACGGCCGACGGCGGCACGGTGCTCGGTTGCTCCTGGCACCACGCGATCGGTGACCTGCACAGCTTCATGCTGCTGCTGCGGGCCTGGTCCGCGGCGGTCGAGGGGGAGCCGCTGCCGGAGGCCGAACTCGTGGACGACCAGGACGAGTTGCTGGCCGAGTTGCTCCCCGCCGAGGACTGCGGCCGGCCCGGCTTCCGGCTGCCCTCGGCGGAGGAGGCGGAGCTGCTGGCCCGCGAGGTGGCGGCCGGGCCGCGCGCCAACCGGCTCGTCCAGATCGCCTTCACCGATGCCGAACTGGCCCGGATGTGCGAGGAGTTCGGTGCGGCGGCCGGGCGCCGGCTCTCCTCCGGGGACGTGCTCTGCGCCCACCTCCTGAGCACCCTGCGGGAGCTGGACGGGGACGAGGCCGAACGGATGCTGACGGTGCCGGTCAACGTGCGCCGCTGGCTGGGCCTGTCGCCCGCGCTGATGGGCAACCTGCTGAGCGAGGTCCATCTGCCGCACCGGCCCGAGGACGGGCCTGCGGTGCTGGCGGGCGCGCTGCGCACGGCGCTGGAGGAGTTCCCCGCCGCGCACCTCAACCTCCGCGCCAACCTGTGGTTCCTGGCGACCCTCGGTCGCCCGCGGCTGCGCGACTGCGTGCCGCTGGGCTTCGACCCGGCGGCACGCCGGTTCAGCTTCTCCAACTGGAGCGGCTTCGGCGCCTATGCGGTGGGTTTCCAGGGGAGGCGCCCGGTGCTCTTCAGCCCTGCCGCCAACTATCCGATTCCCTGGGTCTGTTGGACGGTGGAGGGGTTCCGCGGCGAGGGCCGGCTGGCCACCGTGGTGCTGCCGGCCCGGCTCGCCGCCCGGGTACGCGGGACGGAGGGCCGGGCGGCGTTGCACCGCTACCGGCGGGCGGAGGATCAGCCGCCCGCGTCGGCGGCCGTCCTGCCCAAGGTGATCTAGGTGATCCGGGGTCTGTCCTGAAGGACTACTGGAAGGACTGCTCGATCGCCGTCCACAGGCCGAGCCGGGCGCGCAGCGCGGTGCGGACCGTCTCGGCGCAGGAGTCCCACTTGTCCTGGTCGTCGCCGCACAGGTCGATCAGCATCTGCATCGCCATCGGGGTGTGCTGCTCGCCGTCGACCTCGATGTGACGGGCCAGGTAGTCCTTGAAGACGGTGAGCGCGCCCTCGGGGTCGTCGATCCGGATGACCTGGGCGAACATGTCCGGGATCAGGTCCTCGCGGCCGAAGGCGAAGGCGGCGGCCCGGCAGTGCACCGGCGCGTTCTCCACGATCGACCAGGTGGTGGAGGTGAAGTCGAGGGCGGCCTGCGGAACTTCGGCCTTCTTCAGGGCCTCCGGAACGGTGCTGCCGGCGCCCAGCAGGGCCAGGAACTCCTCGATCGGGCGCGGGTCGGCACCGGCCAGCCGCATGCCCTCCACGTACAGCTCGAAGTGGCTGGTGTAGCCCTCGCCGAGCTCGTCGCTCTCCTCGACCAGGACGATCTCGTTGATCAGCCGGCGGCTGGCGGTCGGGCCGTTCGGGACCCACGGCACGTCCACGCAGGTGAGGTCGCGCTGGAGGCTCTTGAGCAGCGACATGAAGTCCCAGACGGCGAACACGTGGCTGCCGAGGAAGGTGCGGACGCGCTCGATGCCGGTGAGCGAGCGGTACACCGAGTGCTCGACGACCTCGCGGCGCAGCGGGTCGATGGCCTGCTGAAGGCTGCTCAGGCCGGGGTGCGAACGGTCCCAGTGGTAGCGGTTCGTGGACAATGCGACTCCTTGGTGGGCTCGTTGGACAGTCAACGGGTCTACGGGGGTCTTGCGCGATCATCGTACGGTTTCTGGCGCGTACTCGTCAGTGATCTTTGTAATTCGATGCCGAACAGTTCGTGGGCGGGTGCGGTCAGCGGTGCTTCAGCACGAGGCCGAGCGCGTGCCGCAGCTGCTCGCGACCGGGCAGGACGGCGCGGTCCAGGGCCGGGGCGAAGGGCAGCACGGCGCCGTCCGGGCGGGTGATCCGGCGGGGCGGGGCGATCAGGCGCATCTCCTCGGCGGCGGTGGCCAGCACCTCGGCGCCGAAGCCGCAGCTGCGGTTGGAGTCGTCCAGGACGACCAGTCGCCCGGTGCGCTCCAGCGAGTCGGCGAGCGCCTGCCAGTCGAAGGGGTACACCGTGCGCGGGTCGAGGACCTCCACCGAGACGTCCGGCGCCAGCTCCTCGGCGACCGCGAGGGCGTCGTGCACCAGGTGCCCGAGGGCGACCACGGTGACGTCGGTGCCCGGCCGGTGGATCCGGGCCCGGCCCAGCGGGACGGGCACGAGGTCCCAGGTGACGGTCTCGCGCACCGGCATCGCGGCGGCGGGCGCGAACACCACGACCGGGTCCGGGTCGCGGATCGCCGAGCGCAGCAGCCCGTAGGCGTCGGTCGGGGTGGCGGGCACCACGGTCTTCACCCCGGCGTGCGCGAACAGGCTGTACGGATGGTCGGAGTGCTGCCCGGCCCAGCCGTCCCGGGAGCCCGAGCCGGGCACCAGGCAGGTCAGCGGGACGGCCGCCTGGCCACCGGTCATCAGCGAGAACTTGTGGGCCTGGTTCACGAGTTGCTCGAAGACCAGGAACAGCAGGGACGGGATCTGGAACTCCAGCACCGGACGCCGGCCGGCCAGCGCGGCGCCGACCGCCATCGAGGTGAAGGCCTGTTCGGACAGCGGGGTGTCGACGATCCGCCCCGGCCCGAAGCGGTCCAGCAGGCCGAGGGTCGGCCCGGCCAGACCGGCGCCGATGTCCTCGCCGAAGACGCAGACCGCCGGATCGGCGGCGAGTTCGTCGGCCAGTGCCCGGTTGAGCGCCTTGGTGTACGAGAGCCTGGTCACGGTGTCACCCCCGCCCGGGGCCGCAGCCCGTCGGCGTACAGGTGGTCCAGCGCCCCCGCCGGGTCCGGATGCGCCGAGGCGAGCGCGAACTCCTCGGCGGCGGAGAGCTGTTCGGCCACCGCGCGGTCCAGGTCGGCGACCGTCGCGGGGTCGAGCAGGGCGGCGGCCCGGGGGAGCGGGTCGCGCTCGCGCCAGGCCCCGACCTCCTCGGGGGAGCGGTAGCGCAGTTTCATCCGGCGTTCCATGGTGTGGTGGCCCTCGTAGCGGTAGGTGCGGCAGGCCAGGAAGCCAGGGCCGCGGCCGGTGCGGGCCCGTTCGACGGCGCGCAGCGCGGCGGTGCGAACGGCCTCGGTGTCCATGCCGTCCACCTCCTCGGCGGGGATGCCGAAGGCGGCCGCCCGGCCGGTGGCGCTGCCCGCGACGGCGGTGGCGGCGGGCAGGGTGGTGGCATAGCCGTTGTCCTCGCAGACGAACAGCACCGGCAGGCGCCACATCGCGGCGAGGTTGAGCGACTCCAGCAGGACGCCCTGGTTGAGCGCGCCGTCGCCGAAGAAGGCCACCGCGACCGGGGTCCGGCCCGACGCGGGCCGCCCGGCGACGGGACCGTCGGCTGTCACCCGTTCGGCCGCCGACCGTTCGGGGGAGGAAGCGGCCCGGGCCGCCCAGGCGGCGCCGACGGCGATCGGGGCGCCGGCGCCCACCATGCCGTTGGCGCCGAGGATGCCCAGCGAGAAGTCGGCGGCGTGCATGGAGCCGCCCCGGCCGCCGTTCGATCCGTCGACCCGCCCGAGGAGCTCGGCGAGCAGCCGGTGCGGCGCGGTGCCCCTGGCGAGCACGTGGCCGTGGCCGCGGTGGGTGCTGGCGAGCCGGTCGTCGGGGCCGAGCGCCGAACAGACGCCCACCGCGACGGCCTCCTGCCCGATGTACGGGTGGATGCCGCCGGGGATCGCGCCGGATTTGACCAGGCCGAGCGCCAGCTCCTCGAAGCCGCGGATCAGCCGCAGCATCCGGTAGCGCTCGGCGGGGGTGTCCAGCGGGGCGGGGCGGGCCTGTGCGCCGGGGCGGGCCTGTGCTCCGGGGCCTTTGGGCGGCCCGGCGCTCGCGTCGGTCGTGCGTGCGGGAGCGGTCACGGCCGTCCCCGCCAGACCGCCGGGCAGAACAGCGGGTCCGCGTAGTCCGGCCGGTCGTCGTCCGTGCGGCGCACCAGCACGTCGTGGTTGTACACCACCGGCTCGCCGTCCGGCCGGTCGTGCCGGCGGTACTCGTTGGCGCTGTCCTGGAGGTGCAGCGAGATCGCCCGGCGCGGGTGGGAGGCCAGGTTGGGGCCGCTGCCGTGGTAGGTGCGGCAGTGGTGGAAGGACATGTGGCCGCGCGGGATCAGCATCGGCACCTTCCGCACCCGCTGCCCGTTGTGGGCGGCGTTGGCGGCCAGGATGTCCTCCAGCTCGGAGCCGTCGCGGTCGGCGAAGTGCCGGGTGGAGTCCTCGCCGGAGGGCAGCTCCTGCCAGCGGTGGCTGCCGTCGACCATGGTGATGGTGCCGTTCTCCTCGCGGCAGTCGTGGAACGGGATGAAGGCGGTGAGCATCTCGTCCGAGGTGCAGGTCTGCCAGTAGTGCTTGTCGAAGTGCCACGGCACCCGGTTGCTGGGCTCCTCGGGCACCGGGGGCTTGTAGATGAGCGTCGACTGGAAGATCCGGATCTCCTGGGTACCGGCGAGCAGCGCGGCCACCGCGCCGATCAGCGGCTTGCGCAGGATCGCGCCGATCGCGTCGCTCTCGTAGTGCACGTAGTCGTTGTGCCGCTGGACCGGCCCGTCCTCGGGCCGCCAGGAGGCCAGCCGGGGCGGCCGGGCGGGCAGCTCGCGGTCGCGGTGGCCGGCGTAGTACAGCTCGGTGGCGGCCTGGAGGGTGTCCAGCTCCTCGTCGCTGAACAGCCTGCGGGAGAGGTACCAGCCGTGCTCGCGGTAGTGCGCCACCTCCTCGGGGGTGGGCAGCAGGGCGAGCTCGGCCTCGGTGAGCCGGAACTCGGAGGCTGCGGCCATCGGGAGGGCCTCCTTCGGATGTGCGGGGGAGGGCCGGCCGTCGGCGGTGGGCCGGGCGACGGCTGCGGGCCGGTCGTCGGCGGTGGGACTGTGCCGTTCGACGGCCTCGTAGAGGGCCTTGATGTTCGCGGTGCCGAAGGTACCCGCTCCCTGCCGCTCGATCAGTTCGAGGAAAAAGGTGCGCCGGGGGTGTGTCGAACGGGCGAAGATCTGGAACAGCTGGCCGCCGTGGTCCTGGTCGACCAGGACGTGCAGGTCGCGCAGGGTCGCCACCGGGATGGCCGTCCCGCCGAAGCGCTCGGTCAGGGCGTCGAAGTAGGCGTCCGGGGTGCTCAGGAACTCCACGCCGCGCTCCCGGGCGGTCCGGACGGCGCCGGTGATGTCGCGGGTGCTGAAGGCGAGGTGCTGGACGCCGGCCCCGCCGTGGGCGGCGAGGAACTCGTCGATCTGGCCGGGGCGGCGGGTGGTGTCGGGCTCGATCAGGGTGAAGGTGACGCCGCCGGAGGCGCTCTGCACCACCTTGGAGTCCATCGCCTGCTCGCCGACCTCGATGTACTCCTCGAAGATCGTGCGGAAGCCCAGGGCCGTCTCGCAGAACCGTACGGCGTCCGCGAGCGTGCCGGCCGGCAGGCAGATCGCGACGTGGTCGAGGTCCTCCAGCAGGCGGGGCTCCGGGGTGGGCCCGGCGTCCGGCAGCGGCACCAGGCGCAGTGCGGTGTCGCCGAAGCCCTCGATCAGGGCGCCGGCCCGGTCGAGCACCCGGGCGCCGTGCCGCTCGGCCCGTTCCAGCGCGGCGGCCGGGTCGGCGCAGCCGAGCGCGAGGACGGCGACGCCGTCCCCGTGCCGGGCGACGTACTCGGCCACCGGGTGCTCCGGGTCGGGGGCGGAGGTCAGCCGCAGCCGGATGGTGCCCTGGCGCAGCCCGACGGTGCGGGCGCCGTCGGGCGCGGTGGCCGGGGCGTCGACGGTGAAGCCGTGGTCGGCGTGGAGTCCGGCCGCGGTCTTGTCGGCGTCCGCGCAGTGGAACTCGACGTGGGTGATGGTCTGGATGGACAACGGGATCTCCCCCCGGAGGGAACGGTGGATCGGGGATCGGCGCGCGGGCCGCCGCGCGGCGGTGGGCGGCGGGCGGTCGCCGACGGGCGGCGCCCGGCCGGCGGCACTCGGGCCACCCCCGGTGGGCGGCCACTGTCGGGCGACCGTTACTGGGCGACCGCTATCGGCCGGCCCGGGTGGAGGCCGGGCCGAGGATCAGGCTGAGGTTGTGGCCGCCGAAGGCGAAGGCGTTGCTCAGCGCGGCGCGCACCGGGGCGGATCGGGCGGCGCCCCGGACATGGTCCAGGTCGCAGGCCGGGTCGGGATCGGTCAGGTTGAGCGTCGGCGGCAGCGTCCCCCGCGCCACCGCCAGGGCGGTCACCGCCGCCTCCAGCGCGCCCGCGGCGCCGAGGAGGTGGCCGGTGGCGCCCTTGGTGGAGCTGACCGCGGGCGGCTGCGCGCCGAAGACGGCGCGCAGCGCGGCGGTCTCGGCCACGTCACCGAGCTTGGTGCCGGTGCCGTGGGCGTTCACGTAGTCGATGTCGCCCGGGGCCAGGCCCGCGTTGGCGAGTGCGGCGCGCATCGCGTCGGCGGCGCCGGTGCCGTCGGGGCGGGGCATGGTCGGGTGGTGGGCGTCGGTGGAGGCGCCCCAGCCGAGGACGTCCGCGTACCCGGCGGCACCGCGGGCCTCGGCGTGCTCGGCCCGCTCCAGGACCAGGACGGCGCTGCCCTCGCCCAGTACGAAGCCGTTGCGGCGGGCGTCGAAGGGCCGGCTGGCCTGCTCCGGTTCGTCCCAACCCTGCGCCAGGGCACGGGCGTTGGTGAAGGCGGCGGCGATGGTCGGGTGCAGCGAGGACTCGGTGCCGCCGCACACCACCACGTCGGCGTCCCCGGCCCGGATCAGCCGCAGCCCCTCGGCGATCGCCTGGGCGCCGGCCGCGCAGGCCGTCACCACGGCGGAGCTGTAGCCCCGGATGCCGTGCTTGATGGCGATCCGGGCGGCGGCCATGTTGGAGAGCATCCCGGGCAGCAGGTACGGGCTGACGCCGGGCCGGCCGCGTTCCAGCCGGCGGTGCGACTGCTGCTCGAAGGTCTCCAGTCCGCCGCCGCCGGTGGCCAGTACCACGGCGGTGCGGTGCGGGTCGGAGTCCCGGCCGACGGCCAGGCCGGCGTCGGCGAGCGCGTCGTCGGCGGCGGCCAGGGCGAGCAGCACGAAGCGGTCCACGCAGCGGGTCTCGGTGGGCGGCAGTACCTCCCGGCCGTCGACGGCGGGGGCGATCCCGGCGGCGGGCAGCCAGCCGTGCGCGGGGTGGCCCTCGGGGACGGCCCGCAGGCCGGAGCGGCCGGTGACCAGCGCCTCGAACACCTCGGCGGGTCGGCGGCCGAGCGGGGAGACCAGGCCGATGCCGGTGACGACGGCACCGGGGCGCGGGCTCATGCGCGGACCTCGTTCCGCTCGGCGGCCGCTTCGCGCGACGCGCACCCCTCGACGACGCGTTCGCTCCGCTCGCTCATGCGCCCACCGCCGCGAGGTGGATCTCCCGCAGCAGGACCTTGCGGACCTTGCCGGTCGGGCCGAGCGGGATGTCGTCGGGGGAGACCGCCAACACCTTGCGGACGGTCGCGGCGGCGGCCTCGTCCAAGGCGGCGACGACCGCCGCGGTGCGGTCGGCGGCCGGGTCGGCGTCCGCGGCGAGGAGCAGCAGCACGTCGGTGACCACGCGCTCGCCGTCCCGTACCGCGACCACCGTGCAGTCCAGCACGTCCGGGCAGGCGGCCAGCACCCGCTCCTCCGACATGGCCGTGAACAGCCGCTTGCCGCCGCCGAGTTCGACCGAGTCGACGGCCCGGTCCACGTGGTAGTAGTAGCCCTCCTCGTCCCGGTACATCAGGTCCCCGGTGAGGAAGCGGCCGCGCAGCCGGGTGCGGAAGGTGGTGGCCGAGTCGTTCCAGTAGCCGAGCGCCAAGGTGGGTGAGGCGGTGGCGAGTTCACCGACCTCGCCGGGGCCGAGCGGCTCGCCGTCCGGGCCGACCACCTCGCAGTCGACGAAGGCGTGCGGGCGGCCGACGCAGCGGCCGTAGCGCTCGGTGCCGGGGCCGTGGGTGATGAAGAAGTGCGAGTGGCCCATCTCGGTGGAGCCGAGGCCGTCCACGAACAGCGAGCCGGGCAGCCGGGTGCGGCCGGCCCGGGTGACGGTCTCCCGGCTGCCGGTGGCGATCAGGCGGCGGATGTGCACCTCGTGGGCGCAGTCGCCGGTGTTCCACCAGAGCGCGACGGAGTTCAGGTCGCGGGCGGCGAGGTCGTGCCGGGCGAGGTCGGCCCAGGTGGCGGCGAAGCCGATCACCCCGGTGGGCCGCCACCGCTCGACGGCCTCCAGTACGCCGTCGCCGGACTGCCGGGAGAGTACGGCGAGTTCGGTGTGCGAGCTGAGCGCGAGGTTGAGGGCGATCAGGGTGGCGGCGTGCGGGGCGGGCAGTGCGCTGAGCATCCGGTCCTGGCCCTGCGGGCGGGGCAGCCGCAGCCGGTGGCGGATCGCGGCGTACAGGCTCGCGTGCGAGTGGACGACGGCCTTGGGCATTCCGGTGGTGCCGGAGGAGTGGGTGATCGCCACCGGGTCGCCGGACCAGTGCCGGTACGGCTCGGGGGCGGCGTCCGGGTCGCCGGAGCCGAGGGTGGAGATCTCCGGCAGCAGCGGCGCGCCGGGGTCGTGGCCGGCCAGTGCGGCCAGGTGGGCGGGGTCGGCGAGGACGCCGGCCGCGCCGAGGCGGGCGATGTAGCGGGCGGCGCGCTCGCCGTCCAGGTTGGGGTTGAGCAGGGCCGGGACGGCGCCGAGCCGGGCCAGGGCGAGGAAGGACAGCACGTGGTCGGCGGCGTCGCTCGCGTACACCACGACGGGGTCGCGCCGGGTGATGCCCAGCGCGTGCAGTGCGGCGGCGCGGGCCCGGACGGCGCGGTCCAGCTCACGCAGGGTGAAGGGCTGCCAGGCGGGGTGGTCGTCCACCGGGGTGTCGAAGCTGAGCAACGGCACGTCCAGGTCGAGCCCGAGCGCGATCCGGGCGGTCAGGACGTTGCCGGCGCCCACGTCGGGGTCGTCCGCGAGCTGGGTGCGGAGGCTGCGGATGGTCACGGGGGTGGATCCCTCCCTCGGGGCCGGTGGACGGCCCGGGCGGCTGATCGGGTGGCAGGGGCGGCCGCACGGGCGGCGGGTGCGGTCGGCCGCGCGTCGTCGGGCGGCGGATGTCGGGAGTGAGACGGAGACGGGCGGGGGCGCTGGTGTGCCGGGTGCGGCTGCGTCAGGCGCCGGGCCTCGATGATTGCTACGGCCAGGGGCGGGCGGCGGGTTCAGTCCGTTCGGGTTCGGTCCGTTCGGTTTCGGCCGGTTCGGTTTCGGCCCGTCCGGATTCCGTGGCCGGACCGGCGAGCAGGACGGCCGCGGCCAGGTCCCCGTCGGGCGTCTGCTCGGCGGCCACGGCCAGCACCCGGTCGGCGTCGCCGTCCTGGAGCAGCAGTGCGGCGAGTTCGAACGCCTCGGCGGGGACACGGCCGGGTTCGGCCTCGGCCGGGCAGATCGCCACGACCGGGCCGGTCAGGCCCCAGCGCGCGGCGATGTGTCCGAGGACGGCGTTGGGGTTGGACTGGAAGAACAGCAGCGGGCCGGTCCGCTGCCCGGGTTCGGCGCTGCGCTCGATGGCCCGCGCGGTTTCGAGGTCGCCGCTCGCGCTGGCGAGCAGCAGGGCGGTCCGCCCGGGTGCGGGCGGCTCGCCGTGGTGGGCGCGCAGGCAGCGTTCGGCGGTGTCGGCGACCAGCGGATTGAAGCCGGAGGCGGAGAAGCCGGGCAGTGGTGGCGGTGGCGGTGGCGGGGGCCCGTCCGGGCCCGGTGCGGGGTGGCGGGCCTCGGCGAGGATCCGCAGTCCGTGGGTGTGGTCGGCAGGGGTGGTCATGGCGGTGGCTGTCATCCCGGGGCCAGCAGCAGCGCGGTGTTGGCGCCGCCGAAGGCGGAGTTGAGGCTGAGGGCGTACGGGGGGCGGGCGGCGCGCGGGCCGTCCAGGACGAGGTCCAGTGCGACGTCCGGGTCCGGGCCGAGCCAGCCGGCGTTGACCGGGAGCAGTCCGGTGCCCAACGCGCCGATGGTGGCGGCGAGTTCGAGCAGCGCGGAGGCCTCCAGGGCGTGCCCGTGCACGGATTTGCTGGAGCTGACCGGCAGGCGGTCGGTGTGCGGGCCGAACACCCGCCGCAGGGCGTGGGCCTCGGCGCGGTCGGCGAGGGCGGAGCCGGTGCCGTTGGCGTTGACGTAGCCGATCTCGGCCGGGTCGACGCCCGCGCGGGTGAGCGCGGCCCCGATCGCCCGGATCGCCCCGCCGCCCTCCGGGTCCGGGCGGCAGACGTGGTGGGCGTCCCCGGCCCGGCCCCAGCCGGCCAGCCGGGCGAGGGCGGGCGCGCCGCGGCGTTCGGCGGCCGGGGCGGACTCGACCAGGACGGCCGCGGCCGCGTCGGCGAGCAGGGTGCCGGTGCGGCCGGCGCTGAACGGGCGCGCCTCGCCGTCCCGGGCCAGCGCCCGTCCGGCGTCGAAGACCGCGAAGACGCCCGGTTCGACCAGGTGTCCGGCGGCGACCAGGATCCGCTCGTGCCGTCCGGCGGCCACCAGGGCGCCCGCGTCGGCGACGGCGGTCGCGGCGGCCACGCAGGCGCCGTTGTACACCCGGGTGACGCCCGGCGCGCCCCAGTCGGCGCGGACCCCGGCGGCCACCGCGGCGGCGGTCGCGCGGGTGCGCTCGTCGCTGTGCAGCGCGAGCAGCACGGGCAGTCCGGCGCCCTCGGCGGCGGTCAGCCCGGCCTGCCCGCAGGCCTGGCCGATCGCGTCGAGCACGGCCCTGGCCAGCGGAAAGGTGCAGGCCAGCGGCACGGTGGCGGGGAACAGCGCGGCCCGGGTGGTGCGGCGGGAGCTCACATCGAAGCGGGTGACCGGGCCGAACAGGGACTTGCCGTGGGTGGCGGCCTCGGCGAGCGGGGCGAGTCCGCGCCCGGCGGCGCTGAGCACCCCGACACCGGTGACCACCGGGTGGCCGGCCGTCCGGCCCGGTGGTCCGGTGCCCGTCCCGGCGGCGATCACGGCCGTGCGCCCGCGCGGTCGGCGAGGACGGCCTCGCGCAGCAGTTCGGCGGCGTCGTCGACGGTGCGCACCGCGCCGAAACGGTCGTCGTCCAGGTCCAGTTGGAGCCCGTACCGCTGCTCGAACTCGGCGACGAGCCAGGTGAGTTCGAGCGACCCGAGGTCCTCTGGCACGGCGTCGACGGCGCGCTGCCCGAACGCCGCCAGCATGGTGAGGACCTCGGTCCGGTCCGGCAGGGCGTCGGGGAGCGGGGAGCCGGTCACGCGGCGCTGCCGGAGGCGGCGGCGAGGGCGTCGACCCGGCGGGTGACGTCGGCGGTGAACTCGTCCAGCGTCATCAGCGCGGTGGTCTCCATCTCGTCCAGGTCGAACTTGATCCCGAACTCGTCCTCGACCTGCACCGACAGGTCGGCGAGGGCGAGCGATTCGAGGTCCAGTCCGGCCGGGCCGAGGTCGGTGTCCCCGGTGACCTCGGAGACGTCGTACTGCATCTCGGCGAGTGCCGCCAGGACGAAGGCGCGGATGCGGTCCTGCATGGTGGTGGGCTCCTTGTCGGGGTGGTGGTGCGAAGGGTTCGGGGTGCGGCCGGGTGCGGGCGGCCCGGTGGCGGGCGGGGTCAGCCTGCGGCGGGCCGGCCGGCGGCCGCGCGCTCGCGCAGGGCGGCCGGGTCGCGCAGCAGCTTTCCGGTGGCGGTGCGGGGGAGCCGGTCCAGCCCGGCGAGCCGGCGCGGCCGCTTGTAGGCGGCCAGCCGGCGGGCCAGCCCGTCCTGGACGGAGGCGAGGTCGGTCCCGGGTTCGGTGGCCAGGTAGGCCTCGATCGCGCCGCCGTCGAAGACCACGACGGCCTCGCGGACCTCGGGCAGCGCGGCGAGCGTCTGCTCGACCTCGGTGAGGTCGACCTTCAGGCCGCCGATCGAGACCTGGGAGTCCAGTCGGCCGAGCACGGTGACCAGGCCGTCGGCGGTCAGCTCGGCGGCGTCCCGGGTGTGCAGCCAGCCGTCCGACCAGCGGGTCGGATCGTCCAGTCCGGGGTACGGGGAGGCCGCCGCGCCGATCTGCAACTCGCCCTTCACCAGGCGCAGTTCCATGCCGTGCACGGGTTGCTTGGCGGGGTGGAGCGTGCCGGAGAGGTCGGTGGCGATCACCCCGGTCTCGGTCATGCCGTACATGGTGCCGAGCGGGACGCCGTAGCGTTCGGTGAACAGCGCGGGCAGTCCCGGGCGGACGAGCTCGCCCGCCACGACCATCCGCCGCAGCCGGGGCAGCGGCGGGGGAGCGACCGTCCCCGCCAGCAGCTCGGCGTGGAAGGGCACCCCGATCACGGTCGTCGGCCGGTCGCTCGCGGCGACCTCGGCGAGGATGCCCGCCGCCGTCATCCGCTCCGGCACGGTGAGCGCGACCCGGGCATGCAGGCTGTTGAGCAGCCCGCCGACCAGGCCGAGAACGTGCACCACCGAGGAGAGCAGGACGACCCGCTCGCCCTCGCCGGGGAACTCCACCAGCCTTCGGTAACAGTCGAGTTCGCGTAGTAGATCGGCCGCCGTGCGGGCGATGACCTTGGCCGGACCGGTGGATCCGGAGCTGAGCTGGATCAACGCGTGCCCGGTGCGGGCCGGGCGTCCGTCCGTCAACGGGACGGCCACCGGCTCGACTTCGGAGAAGCCGCGCAGGGCCGCCGCGGACCGATGGGCGGAGCCTACCAGCACCTGCGGGGCCAGCCGCGCCACCGCCGCGTCGATCTCGTGGTCGGTCAACCGGTGGTCGAGCAGTGCGACTTGGGCGCCGAGACGCCAGCATGCCAGCAGCACCGCGACGAACGCCACCGAGGGCGGCAGTCGCAGCGCCGCCGTCCCGCCGGGGCCGAGTCCGGCGGCCGCCAGTCGGTCGGACTGATCCTCGACCAGGGCGCGCAGGGCGTCCCGGTCGAGCGGTGCGCCGAGGCGCAGGCACTCCTCGGTGCCGGGGCCGGCCAGCAGCAGCCGGTCGACCCAGGAGTCCGGGGCGTCGGAGTGCGGCAGGAAGGCAGCCGGAAGTACGGAGGGGGAAAAGCCGGTCAACGCGGCTCCACACAAGTGAGGGGATTTGACATGAACGCCGTTAACAAGTCAGAACGGCCAATTCCGTGGCCAGACCATGGCACAGACGTTTGGTCAAATCAAGGTCTATACCAATGTGGTCGTTGCTCCTACGCTGCCCAACCAGGACCGGCCCGCGCGTGGCCGTCCTGGAACGAGGAATGCCCGTGAGAGTTCTCACGTCGGCCGGGATCGAGCGCGCGGCGCGCGACCGACTCCCAACGGAAATCTGGGATTTCATCGAAGGCGGCAGCGATGCGGAACGCACCCTGGCGGCCAACCGGGAGATGTTCGGACGCCATGCGCTGCGTCCGCGCACGCTGGTCGACGTCTCCGCCTGCGACCCGACACTGACCCTGCTCGGCGCACCGCTGCGCCTCCCGCTCGGGATCGCCCCGATGGCCTACCACCGGCTGGTCGACCCGGAGGGCGAGACCGCCACCGCGCGCGCCGCCGGCCGGGCCGGGGCCCTGCTGGTCGCCGCGATGTTCGCCAGCCGCACCCTGGAGGAGATCGCCGCGGCCGCCACCGGCCCGCTCTGGCTCCAGCTGTACTGGCTGCGCGAACGCGCCGCCCTCGCCGCCCTGGTGGAGCGCGCCGAGGCGGCCGGCTACCGCGCACTGGTGCTGACCGTGGACGCCCCCAGGATCGGCCGTCGGCTGCGCGACCTGCGCAACGGCTTCGCCGTCCCGCCCACCGTCCGGGCGGTCAACCTGGACCGGTCCCTGATGTCCGCCAGTCACCGCGCCGCCGGCGGCAGTTCGGGCATCGCCGAGCACGCCCGCGAACAGTTCGACCCCACCCTGAGCTGGACCGATCTGGCCTGGCTGCGCGAACGCACCCGGCTGCCGCTGGTCCTCAAGGGCGTCCTCACCGCCGAGGACGCCCGGCTGGCCGTCGAGCACGGCGTCGACGCCCTCCTGGTCTCCAACCACGGCGGACGCCAACTCGACGGGACGATACCGGCCCTGGCGGCACTCCCGGACGTGGTCGAGGCGGTGCCCGCCGACCTGCCCGTGCTGTTCGACGGCGGCGTGCGCAGCGGCACCGACCTCGCGATCGCCCTCGCCCTCGGCGCCCGCGCCGTGCTGATCGGCCGCCCCGCGCTCTGGGGCCTGGCCGCCGACGGCGAGGCCGGGGTGCACCGGGTGCTCGACCTGCTGCGCGAGGAACTGGAGCACACCATGGCCCTGTTGGGCCGCCCCCGGCTCGCCGACCTGGACCGCACGGTCCTCGCCCCCTGGCCCTGCCCGGCCGGCTGACGCCGCACCCGCGCGGTCGTTCATCCGCCTCGCACCCGCGCGGCCCTTGAACCGCGCCGCCCCCGAACCGCGTTCTTCCCACCAGGAGGTCCGACACATGACCGAGCAGAGCGAGCGATTCCCGGGCTGGGACTGGGACGACCCGGACGGGCTGGCCCCCCGACTGGACGCCTTCAGCGAACAGGTCGCCACCTGCGAGAAGCTCGAAGCGCATCCGGGCGGGCTGCCGCGCGACCACGCGGGCCTGCGCGAACTCGGCATCACCGGCATCGAGTTCGCCGCCTTCCGGACCGCCCACCCCCAGGGGCTCGGCACCGACCTCGCCACCCTGCGCAGCCCCGACACCGCCACCGAGCCCGGCACCCTCTACCGGGTCGACGGCGACCGCTGGTTCACCCGGCTCGACATCGCCGAACCGCTGCCCTTCGCGGACGCCAGCGTCGACTGGGTGTACGCCGAGCACCTGATCGAGCACGTCACCATGCCCGTCGCCGTCGGCTGGCTGCGCGAGGCCCGCCGGGTGCTGCGCCCCGGCGGCGTCCTGCGCCTGACCACCCCCGACCTCGCCCGCTACCTGGTCGGCTACGCCACCGGCGACGGCTTCCTCGCCAAGCACCGGCGCCGGCTGACCACTCTCGGCTTCGGCCCGCCGATGCCCGCGCGTCCGGCCTTCCTGGTGAACCAGATCTTCCGGCACTTCGGGCACCAGTGGATCTACGACCTGGACGAACTGCGGCATGTCCTCACCCGGGCCGGCTTCGACCCCGGGAGGATTCGCCCGTGCGCCTACCGGCAGGGCACCCGGCCGGACGTCGCCGACCTCGACACGGCCTTCCGCACCGACGAGACCGTCTACGTCGAGGCAGACCGCTGAGCCCTCCGCACCGAATGGATCCGCCCATGCCCCTGCACCCCCAGGCCGAAGCGCTGCGCACCAGGCGCGCCGGCAGCGGTGCCCCGCCGCTCTACACCCTCAGCCTCGCCGAGGCCCGTGCCGCCGACCTCGCGGACATCCGCGCGGCGGCCGGCACACCCGAACCGGTCGCCGCCGTCGAGGAGTACCGCATCCCCGGTCCCGGCGGCGAACTCGCGCTGCGGCTCTACCGCCCCGAGCCGCCCGGCCGCCGGCTGCCCACCCTGCTCTACCTGTTCGGCGGCGGCTGGACGCTCGGCTCGCCCGACACCAGCGACGCGATCTGCCGCCGGCTCACCAACGCCGTCGGCTGCGTCACCGCCTCCGTCGGCTACCGGCTCGCCCCCGAACACCCCTTTCCCGCGGCGCTGCACGACTGCCGCGCCGCACTGCTGCAACTCGTCGAAAGGGCGGCGGAGTTCGGCATCGACCCGGACCGGATCGCGGTCGGTGGGGACAGCGCCGGCGGCAACCTCACCGCCGCGCTCACCCTGCTGCTGCGCGCCGAGGGCGGCCCCGCCCTGCGCCACCAACTGCTGGTCTACCCCAACACCGACCACGGCGCCGACACCCCCTCGCTGCGCGCCCACGACGACCCGGCACTGTTCAACCGCCGCTCGGTGGCCTGGTACTGGGGCCACTACCTGGCCGACGAGGGCGACGGCGCCAGCCCGTACGCCTCCCCGCTGCGCGCCGCCACCCTGGCCGGCCTGCCGCCCGCGACCGTCCTGACGGCCGAGTACGACCCGCTGCGGGACGAGGGCGAGCAGTACGCCGAGGCGCTGCGCGCCGCCGGGGTCCCGGTGGACCTGCGCCGCTACCAGGGCATGCCGCACGGCTTCTTCGCCATGACCGGCACCCTGGACGCCGCCGCCGAGGCCCAGGACTTCGCGGCCGAGCGCCTCCGGGAGGCGCTGCGATGACGATCCCGTTGAGCGACCTGCACGCCTCCCTGGCCGATCCGCTGCTGGACGCGATGACCTTCCTCAACGAGGTCACCACCCGCTACCCGGAGGCGGTCTCCTTCGCCCCCGGCCGCCCCTACGAGGGCTTCTTCGAGCCCCAGGACGTCCCGGCGTACCTGGAGACCTACCTCGCCCACCTGGCCGACCGCGGCCTGGACCGGGACGCGGTGCGCACCGCGCTGTTCCAGTACGGTCCGACCAAGGGCATCATCAACGAGCTGATCGCCCGCACGCTGGCCCACGACGAGGGCCTGACCGTCGACCCCGCGGCCGTGGTGGTCACGGTCGGCGCCCAGGAGGGCATGCTGCTGACGCTGCGCGCCCTGTGCGCCGGCCCGGACGACGTCCTGCTGGTCAGTTCGCCCTGCTACGTCGGCGTCACCGGCGCCGCCCGGCTGCTCGACCTGACCGTCCGCCCCGTCCCCGAGGGCCCGGACGGCGGCCCCGACCCGGCGGCGCTCCGGGAGGCCGCCCGCGCGGTGCGGGCCGAGGGACGCCGTCCGCGCGCCTTCTACGTCGTCCCGGACTTCGCCAACCCCTCCGGCACCAGCATGCCGGTCCCGGCCCGCGCCGGGCTGCTGGAGGCGGCGGCCGAGGAGGGCGTGCTCGTCGTCGAGGACAACCCGTACGGCTTCTTCTCCCGCACCCCGGGGCTGCGGCCCACCCTCAAGGCGCTGGACCGCCGCCGCCAGGTCGTCCACCTGGGCTCCTTCGCCAAGACCTGCTTCCCCGGGGCCCGCCTGGGCTACGTGGTCGCCGACCAGGAGGTGACCGGCCCCGACGGCCGGCGCAGCCTCCTCGCGGACGAGCTGGCCAAGCTGAAGAGCATGACGACGGTCAACACCCCGGCGCTCAGCCAGGCCGTCATCGGCGGCATGCTGCTGACCCACGACTGCCGCCTGCGGGCCGCCAACGCCCGTGCCACGGCCCACTACGCGGCCGGCCTGGACACCCTGCTGCGGGAGCTGGACCGGCACTTCCCGGCCTCCGTGCGGAACCGGCTGGGCATCTCCTGGACCCGGCCGGACGGCGGCTTCTTCGCGGTGCTGACGGTGCCGTTCGTCGCCGACGAGGCCGCCATGGAGCGCTGCGCCCGCGAGCACGGGGTGCTCTGGACACCGATGGCGCCGTTCTACCCGGCGGGCGGTGGCGAGCAGCGGCTGCGGCTGTCCGTCAGCTCGCTGACGCAGGCACAGATCATCGACGGCGTGGCCAGGCTGGCGGCCTTCGTGACGGCCTTCGTGGCGGACTGAGAGCCCGCGCGGACCGGCGGGGGCGCGGAACGACGAACGAGGGAGGGGCCCGGCTCGTGGTGAGCCGGGCCCCTCCGCCGTTCGTCGGTCAGCGCACCCGGGTGGAGAACAGCCGGGCCGACCAGTACACCGCCAGGACGGTCATCACGACGACCACCAGCAGTCCCTGCCACACCACGCTGTCCCCGGCGTGCCCGGAGAACAGCGCGCGCATGCCCTCCACGGCCCAGTAGAAGGGGTTCCACCTGGCCGCCTGCTGCAGCCACCCGGGCGCCAGGGTGAGCGGCAGCAGCACCCCCGACAGCAGCGCGATCGGCTGCGCGATGGTGTTGACCACCGGCGACATCGCCGCGTCGGTCGGCACCATCAGCGCGATGCCGTAGGAGATCGCCGAGGTCATCAGCGCCAGCAGGCCCAGCAGCAGGTAGGCGAGCAGCAGGTTCAGCGGGTTCACCCGCAGCCCGAACGGCAGCGCGATCAGGGTGATCAGAACGGCCTGCACCAGCAGCGCCACCATCTCCCGCAGCGCCCGTCCCAGCAGCAGCGCCAGCCGGCTCACCGGGGTCACCCGGGAGCGCTCGATGATGCCGGCCCTGAGCTCGCCGAGCAGGCTGAAGCCGGTGAACAGTCCGCCGAAGATGCACAGCACCGCCAACAGGCCCGGCACGTACACCTGGTAGGCGTCGGCGTAGCTGCCGGCGCCCTCCGGGGCGAGCACCTTCTTCAGCAGCGGGGCGAACAGCAGGAGGTAGAACACGGGCTGGATGATGCCGACGGCGATCCAGATCGGGGTGCGGATCATGAGCAGCAGCTGGCGCTGGAAGACCAGCCAGGTGTCGCGGGCGAGCTTCACGGTCTCCCCAGGGAGTTGTGCGGGTCCGGGCGGTACGGGGTCAGGACTGCTGCAGCGAGCGGCCGGTGCGGGCCAGGAACACGTCGTCCAGGCTGGGCCGTTGGAGCTGCACGGTGCCGGGCGTCACGCCCGCCGCCTCCAGGGCGCGCAGCAGCCGGGGAATGGCGGCGGCGCCGTCCTCCAGGTACAGTCGCAGCCCCTCGTCGCCGTTCTGCTCCAGCCGGTGCAGGTACGGCTGCGGGCGCAGCACCTCGGCGGCCCGCTCGAAGGCGGCCTCCGCGGCCTCCGCGGCGTCCAGTCCGACCAGGACGACGTCGCCGGAGATCTCGCGCTTGAGCGCCTCGGGGGTGCCCTCGGCCACGACCTGACCGTGGTCGACGATGGCGACCCGGTCGCAGAGCGCGTCGGCCTCGTCCAGGTAGTGGGTGGTGACGACCACCGTCATGCCCTCGGTGCGCAGCCGGCGGATCTCCTCCCAGACGTGCGCCCGGCTGGCCGGGTCCAGTCCGACCGTGGGCTCGTCCAGGAACAGCACCCGGGGCTGGTGGATCACCCCGAGCGCGATGTCCACCCGGCGGCGCTGGCCGCCGGAGTAGGTGGCGCACGGGCGGTCGCCGAACTCGGCCAGGTCGAAGGCCTTGAGCGCGTCCGCGGCGGCCTGGACGGCCTGGGCCTTGGCCGCGCCGTACATCCGGGCCTGGAGGACCAGCTCCTCGCGGCCGCTGACGTGGTCGGTGGTGCCGCCGCCCTGGGCGACGTAGCCGATCCGGCGGCGGACCCCGGCGGGGTCGGTGAACAGGTCGGCCCCGGCGATGGTGGCCCGTCCGCCGTCCGGGCGGATCAGGGTGGCCAGCATGCGCAGGGTGGTGGTCTTCCCCGCGCCGTTGGGGCCGAGGAAGCCGTAGATCTCGCCGGCGGCGACCGACAGGTCGATGCCGCGGACGGCGTCGACGGTGGGGTTCTCGCCGCTGCGGCGGGAGGTCTTCTTGCGGTAGGACTTGCGCAGTCCCGCGGTCTCGATCAACCGGAACTCCCGTGCGGGGATGGGCTGCCACGGCACCTGGAAAGGCGGGGCCCGGCACCTGCGGAGGGCGGTGCCGCTGCGACACCCTAGGGCGAACCCCGCCCCGGAAACAATGGCCTAGACCAATGGACGTACCCTCGGCCGGTCTGCTAAGGGGCGGCGTTTCCGGGGCGGGGCGGGGCGGCTCCGAGGGTGGATCGGGGCGGTCCGGGGGTGGGACGAGCCCGGTCCGGGCCCGCTCAGCCGAGCGCCTCCAGCCGGTCCGCCGCGGCCACCGCACCGCCCCCGGCGAGCAGTCGGCTCCCGACCTGAACCGCCCGCTCCCGGTGGGCCGTGGAGTCCAGGACGGCCCGCAGCGCGTCCGCCAGCCGCACCGAGGTGACGCGCGCGAACGGCACCCGCAGCCCCGCGCCCGCCGCCGCCACCTGGCCGGCCACGATCGGCTGGTCGTGCCGGATCGGTGCGGTGACCAGCGGCAGTCCGTGCGCCAGGGCCTCGCCCACGGTGTTCATCCCGCCGTGGCAGAGCACCGCGTCCAGCTCGCCGCGCGCCATCAGCTCCAGCACCGGCGCCCGCCCCACCGCGACGGCCCGGGAGGGGAGTTCGGGCAGCAGCTCGCTCGGCGCGGCGAACACCGGCTGCACCTCGTCACCGCACAGCTCCAGCGCCCGGACGGACCGGGCGAGGAAGTCCGCGCCCAGCTCGCCGGCCAGGGTCCCCATGGTGACCAGCACCCGGCGCCGGCCGGGCTGCAGCCGCTCCCACGGGAAGTCCGGATCGTGCGGCCGCGCCGGGATCACCGGCCCGACGAGCGCGTGCTCCGGCGGCGGGGTCGAGCCGGTCAGGGCCGGACCGGTGGTCGCCAGGACCAGGGCGGGGGAGAAACGCGGGTCCAGGTACTCCTCCGCGGGCAGCCCGGCGCGCTCCCACAGCCCCCGCAGCAGCCCCGTCATCCAGGCCTCGACCTGCGGCAACGCCCGGTAGGGGCGCCCCAGTTCCATCGCCCCGGGCGCGAAGGACGCCCACGGCAGACCGTGCCGGTGTGCGACCAGCGCGCCCGCCGGAGTGTGCTGGTCGACCAGCAGCACATCCGGCCGCCACTCCCGTACGGCGGCGTCCAGCGGCTTCAGCGTGAACCTGGTGTACGGGACGATGAAGCCCTCCCAGAGCGAGCGCAACGCGGCCAGCCCGTGTCCGCCCTGGGCCCGGAACGCCCGGGTGCCGGTGCCGAGCACCCGGGCCTGCGGGCCGAGCAGCGGGCGCAGCACCGATTCGGTGCCGGTCCAGGCGACCTGGTGGCCGCGTGCGGTCAACTCGGCGGCGATGCCGGCGGCCGGGTTGACGTGGCCGGTCAACGGCGGCATCACCAGGAGGAACCGGGTCATCGTGCGCCCTCCTCGGGGAGCAGTCGCTGGACGTCGGCGACGGTCAGGGCCTCCAGGGCGGCCAGGTCGAGCCCTGCGCGCAGCGCGGCCAGGTCGGCCTGCGGGCCGAAGCGCCCGCGCAGCCGATCGGCCAGTTCGGCGAGTTCGTCCTCGTCCAGCAGCAGGTCACCGTCCAGCCGGGCGTCCGGGGTGACGTGACGCGCCCAGCCGGGCGGCGCACCGGCCACCTCGACCAGCAGGGCCACCAGATCCTGGTTCAACGGGGCTCCGGGGTAGGGGGGTTCAGGGTTCGACATGAGAGATCTCCCACCTGCTCGACGGCACGGGGGTGAACGCGGCCGCGCCGTGGGGAAGTTGACCGGCTTCCCGGGGAGCGGCGGCGACGGAGGGGGCCCGAGATCACTTGTGCGACCCGGCGGGCGTCGGAATACTAGCCCGGGTGACCGCACTGGAGGCAGTGGCCGTCCACCTCCCCCCGCACGCCGTTCCCATCGAGGCTGTGGGCGAGCTCATCGGCCTGACCCCACGTCAACTCCGTCTCTTCCGCCGCTTCCACGGCCTGGACCAGCTGCGTCTGGATCCGACCGGGACGCTGCCCGACCTGCTCGACGCCGCCCTGGACAACCTGCCGGAGCTGCGTGGACGCGAACCCGACATCCGCTTCGTGATCCACGCCCGCAGCATGCCGGTGGCGGTGCCCCATCCGCTCAACCCGCTGCACGACCTGCTCGAAGCCCGTGGACTGGCGCACGCCAACGCCTTCACGGTGACCCACCACGCCTGCGCGGTGGGCCTGCTGGCCATCGACCTGGCCGGCAGGCTGCTCGCGGACGAACCCGACCCGGCGGCGCTCGCCCTGGTGCTGACCGGCGAGAAGACCTTCACCAGGGACGCCCAGGTGGTGCCCGAGACCGGCATCTTCGCCGAGGGCGCGGCCGCCTGCCTGGTCAGCGCCGGTGGCGAGCGCCACCGGATGCTCTCCTTCGTGGTGCGCCAGCGCCCGGAGTTCGACGGCCGGCTGGCCGAGGACCCGGACCTGCTCGCCCGCTACCAGCGCGAGTACCCGAACGTGATGGTGGAGGCGATCGAGGCCGCCCTGGACCAGGCCGGTCTGGACCTCTCCGACCTGGCCGCGATCCTGCCGCACAACGTCAACCAGGCGTCCTGGCGGATGATCGCGCGCCGGATCGGCTATCCGGTCGAGAAAGTCGTGCTGGACAACGTGCGGTCGGTCGGGCACAGTTTCGCCTCGGACAGCCTCATCAATCTCCACACCGCCACCACGCGGGGGCTGCTCCGCCGCGGCGACCACTACCTGATCGCCGCCGCCGGTGTCGGAGCGACCTTCTCCGCTATGGCGATGCGGTACTGACGGTCCGCCGGCCACCGATGCCGCCGAATCCGCCGGCCGCCGTCCGCACGGTGACGCCGGATTCCCACACCACCCAGAGCCCCGGGGCGCCTGCAAGCCCCGGAGCACACATCCCACGTACGACGGGACGGGACACCCATGTCAGAAGCCGCGGTCCAGACCACCGACCCCGAACTGCGCGAGCGGATCCTGCACGGCATCGGCGAGCTCCTGCCGCGCGTCCTCAAGCGCGAACTGCCCGAGATCCCGCAGGACGCCTGCCTCTTCGACGACCTCGGCCTCACCTCGGCCGGCACCATCGAGCTGATCCTGGAGCTGGAGGAGTCGCTCGACATCCAGGTGGACGTCGAGCAGATCACCGAGGACGACCTGCGGTCGGTCACCAGGCTGGCCGACTACGTCGCCGGGCACGTCATCCCCGAGGACTGACCGGGTGGCCCCCGGTCCCACCGGTCTGCGGATCACCCGGGCGCTGGCCCGCCGGTTCGACGGCCGCTCGGAGACCTCGCTCGACCCGGACCTGCGGGTCTTCGTCTCCGACCTCGTCCGCCCCTACGGCCTGCCGCTGCGCGAGGACCTGCTCGGCGAGGGCGTCGGCCACTCCTACGAGGAACTGGCCGCCGGAGTGCTCCGCGAGGCGCTCGCCGAGGACGAGCCGGCCGACCTGCTGATCCTGGCCTTCGACACCCCGGACGTGCGGCCCGGCGCGCCGTCCTCGCTGGCGCTCAGCCGGTCCGTCCCGGGCGGCCCGCTCGCCTTCGCGGTCTGCGACCAGGGCGGCGCGGCGGCCTTCACCGCACTGCGGCTGGCCGCCGGCCACCAGCGCACCGGCGGCTGCCGCCGGGCCGTGGTGGTGCTGGCCGAACAGACCGCGCTGCACTACGAGCCGCCCGGACCGGTGCCGCTGCCGGAGCGGCACGCGGTGGTGCTGCTGGTCTGCGAGGAGGCCCCCGGCGAGGGCCTGGCCGTCCGGCAGACCAGGGGCGCGACCTCCCCGGCCGAGTCGGTCCGGGCCGCGGCCGGGGAACTCGGGCCCGAGGCGGCACTGCTGCTCGGCCCCGGCTTCGGCCCGCCGGAGCCCCCGCCGACGCAGCCGTTCACCGGACTCTGGGCGGAGCTGGCCGAACACCTCCCGCAGTGGCGGGCGGCCGGCCGGCCCGCGCTGCTGGCCGGGTTCGACCGCCGGCTCGGCGTGCTGAGCACGCTGACCCTGCCGTGACGGCGATCGATCTCTGGCTGATCGACACACGTCAACCGGCCGCTCCGGCCGGGGAGCTGTGGCAGCTGCTCGACCAGGGCGAGCGCGCCCGGGCGTCCGGGATGGACCCCGGGGCGCGCGAGCGTTTCACCGTGGTGCGCGGCGCCGTCCGGCAGCTGGTCGCCGCCCGGCTCGGCGTGCACCCGGCCGACGTGGTCTGGCGGTACGGGCCGAACGGCAAGCCCGAGCCGGCGGGGGACGGCGGGCTGCGGGTCAGCTGGTCGGCCTCGGACGCCGTCGCGGTGCTGGCCCTCGCCGAGGGGCGGGCGGTCGGTGTCGACGTCGAACGGCTCCACGACCCGCGGACGGCCGAGCGGATGGCCGCCCGCTGGTTCCCGGTCGAGGAGGCGTGGTTCGTCGCCGAGCCCGCGGAACCGGCCGAGCGGGCGGCGCGGTTCACCGCGCTGTGGTGCCGCCGGGAGGCCTGCGTCAAGGCGTACGGCGGGCGCGTCGTGCAGTCCTTCGGCGTGCCCGTCGCCGGTCCGTCGCCGGTGCTGGTGGCCGGCCCGGGCGCGCTCGGCGCCGGCCCGGCCCGGCTCTGCGACGTCCCCGTCGCGGAACCGTTCCGGGCTGCCGTCGCCGCCCTCGGGGAATCGTCAATACATGTCAACTCGCATGAGTGGCACGGGAATTGACGAAACACTCGATCAGGTCAGGTTTGGTCTGGACCAGCTGACGAGGGCGCTGGTAGCGTCCCGGTCACACCCCCTGCCGAGCCCTCCCCGGCCCTTCCCGGCAAGCCGAAAGGCGTGTACGACGTGGCACCGCACGACGCTCCATCGCAGGACCCGACGTCACTCGGCGCTCCACCGCACGACCCGACGCTACTCGGCGCGACACCGCACGACCCGGCGTCACTCGGCGCGACACCGTGCGGCGCGAATCCGGCCACCAGGCGGGTCACCGTGCGGTACGCCGCCGAGAGCAGCGGCTCCGGACCGCTCACCCGCGGCCAGGACAACATGATCCGCTGCATCCGGGCCAGTGCCCCCGAGGCGATCAACAAGGGGTCCGTCTGGCCGGTGCCCGACGGCACCTCGGTCCCCTCCGGGCTGGTCGCCCTCCGCCGGCTGGTCGAGCGGCACGAGTCGTTGCGGACCTCCTTTCCCGCGGGCCCCGGTCCGGACGGATTCCCGGACCGCCAGGTGGTGCACCGGCAGGGCCGGTTCGCCGTCTCCGTGGTCGAGGCCGGCTGCCGATCGGACGCCGAACTGAACGCGATGGCCGAGGAGTTGGGCCGGGTCGATGTCACCGTTCCGGTCGGCCCCGACCTGCCGCCGAGGATCCGGTTCACGCTGATCGCCGCGGGCGAGCGACTGCTGCGGCTGGTCGCCGTGGTCTGCCACGCGGGCGCCGACGGCGCCGCCACCGCCGTGCTGATCGAGGACTGGTGCGCCCTCGCCGCCGGGAAGGAGCTGCCGCCGGTCACCGCGCCGACCCCGCTGGGGATCGCGGTGGCGGAGCAGAGCGCCCAGGGCCGCCGCAGGTCGGCGGCCGCCCTGCGGCACTGGGCCCGGATCCTGACCGCCGGTCCGGTGGGCGTCTTCTCCGACGCGCGGATCAGCGGCCCGCCCCGCGACCACAGCGCCCTGCTGGTCCGCTCGCGCACCGCCGCCGACGACCTCGCCGCGGTCTGCCGGCGCACCGGCGCCAGCCCCTCGGTCGTCCTGCTCGCCGCCTTCGCCGCGCTGGTCGCCCACCGCGCGGGCCGCTCCGAGCTGGTGTTCTCGGCGCTGTCCGCCAACCGTCAGCGCGCCGCCCTGATCGACCACGTCGGCACCCTCGCGCAGGACGCGCTGATCCTGCTCGACGCCGGCGCGGCCGACCTCGACCAGCTGATCGGCCGCGCCAAGTCGGCCTCGCTGAGCGCCTACTGGCACAGCACCCTGGACGCCGAGAAGGTCTGGCAGCTGGTGGACGACGCGGCCCATGTGCGCGGCGCCCGGTTCGCCCGCCAGGTGGTCGTCAACGATCTGAGTCTCACCATCCCGGCCTCCGTCGCCGCCGTCCAGCCGCCCCCGGCCGCCGATCCCGAGCTCACCGTGCTGCCCGCCCCGCCGCTGCCGGTCCGGCTGATGCTCACCGTCCTGCGGATCACCGGCAGCCTGGACTTCGCCCTGATCGCCTGTCCCCAGGTGCTCGACCCCGAGGAGGCCGAGAGCTTCGCCCGGGCGCTGCCGGCCGTGCTCGCGGCCGCCGCCGAGGGCCCGGTGCTGCTGGCCGACCTGCCCGCGGCGCTCGGTCCGCCGGGGGCCGGCCGGGGCGGTGAATGGAGGCTGGTCGACGGCTCCTGGATCGATCTCGCGGCCGTCCGCGAACTCCTGGACGCCGCGCTCGGGGACCACCGGCTCTCGGTGAGCGAGGGAACGCTGGTGGCCGAGGTGGCCGCCGTCGACCCCTCGTTCGGCCCCGCCGAGGCCCACCGCGCCGTGGTCGCCGCCCTGGCCGGGCGCGACACCGCGATGGCACCGCACCGGTACGTCGTCCGGCACACCTCGCCGGCGGGGGAGCGGACCGAGACCGGGAGCGGGCGCGACCAGGCCGTCGTCGCCCGGCTGTCGGCGCTCACCTGAACGGATGATCACGGCAGCCCGCGGGACACTCACTCCCACGGGGCGCCGTGATCGTCCCCGGCTCCCCACGGAAGGTCCGTCCAGGAGCAGCCGGAGGTCGCCCCCGAGGTGAGCCCCCACGGGCTCGGCACCTCCTCCTCGTCCCCGTCCTGCACCGGCAGCCGGTCGATCACCGCGACCAGCGCCGGCGGCAGCTGCGGGGCGAGCCCCCGGTGCACCCGCGACAGGATGTCCCGCCGTACGTCGTCCGGCAGCAGCGGCCGGTTCATCCGCAACACCCGCGGCCCGGGCGGTCGTTCGACCGTCGCCAGCTGGTCCGACCAGGCCCGCCAGTAGTCGGCGTCGTCCGTCTCGCCGAGCATCAGGTGGTGCAGGTGCAGGCAGTAGGCGGCCGTCCCGCTGCCCGAGCCCGCCGCGAAGCGCCACCAGAACTCGGCGCCCTCCTCCTTGCCGGTGGCGTACAGCAGCGCGCCGAACACCTCGGCCCCCTCCGGTTCGATCCGGCGCGCGTTCACCAGCAGGTCGAGTCCGCGCGAGGCGTCCGGCGCGCCCAGCACCAGGGCCACGACCAGGCCGAGTTCGAACGCCGCCTGCTCGTGCTCCGACGGCAGGTGGGCGGGCGCGGCGGTGAGCCTGGCCCGGCGCAGCGCCGCGACCCGCTCCGCATGGGCGCGTTCGGGCCGGGGAACGCGGAACACCGTCCGGCCGCCGTCCGCCGGTTCCGCACCGGCCGGGCCGCCGTCCGCCGGTTCCGCACCGGCCGGGGCGCCCTCCTCCGGTCTCCCCGTCACAGCTCGCCCTCGTCGTCCGGGAGTTCGCCCACCCCGAGCCGGCGGGCCAGCCGTTCCCGGGCGTGCCGGAGGTTGGAGTGCACCGTCGCCACCGGCCGCCCCAGGTACGCCGCGATCACCTTGACGTGCAGGCCGAGCAGGTACCGCAGGATCACCACGTCCCGCTGCCGGTCCGGCAGTTCGAGGATCGCCGCGTACAGCCGCACCTCGTCGGCCTCACTGTGCAGCAGCCCCTTCGCCACCTGCTTGAAGGCCCCGATCACCGCCGCGAAGGTGACCGCCTCCACCTCCACCGGTTCCTCGGCGGCCACCCAGTCCGACACGTGCCGGTTGGCCAACCGCCAGGCGTAGGCGGCCGGTTCCTCGAACCGCAGGACCTGCGGCCAGCAGCGGGCCAGGTCGGACTTCACCGCCCCGACGACCAGCTCCGCGTCGGACCGGTTGCCTATCCGGGTCAACGCGAGCGCGTGCCAGGCGGGTTCGTGCGTCTCGCAGAAGGCGGCGTAGGCGAGGCCCAGGCGGAGTTCGGGGTCGGACCGGGGAGCGCGGTCGGAGCCGGCCGCCGGCGCCGTCTCCGCTCCGTGAATGTGCGCCACGGCCGTTCCGCCCCGGAACCTGCGCGCCGGGGCACCCCTGTCGATCGTCATCGAGCCTGCTTTCCGTGGCCGTCGGCTGCTCACCCGGCCACCCGAGGGTCGGGCTGTCGGTGCCCATCCTCATTCCATCAGGCCCGTCACTCCAGGATGCAATCCGAATACAGATGGTCATCTCATGGGCGCCGTCGGTTGGTTGGAATGCTCCGAAGCTGTTCGGAACGCGACCGGTCCCGCCTATCGTGGTCAGGAGCGATCGGTCGGGAATGATCGGTCGGGAGTGGAACCGGGGGAGAGCGCGATGGGTCTCTACGACGGGGTGGACCTGCGGCTGAACGTGCCGCACTCGGCCCGGATGTACGACTACTTCCTCGGCGGCTTCACCAACTTCGCCGCCGACCGTGAGGCCGCCGGACAGGCCCTCGCCGTCGCGCCGTGGCTGCGCGCCGCCGCCCGGGTCAACCGCGCCTTCATGCAGCGCTCGACCCGGGCGCTCGCCGAGGCCGGCTTCGACCAGTTCATCGACATCGGCACCGGCATCCCCACCTCGCCCAACCTGCACGAGGTCGCCCAGGGCATCCGGCCGAACGCCCGCGTGGTCTACGCCGACAACGATCCGATCGTGCTCTCGCACGCCCAGGCCCTGCTCACCGGCACCCCCGAGGGCCGCACCGCGTACGTCGAGGCGGACGTCACCGACCCGCTCGGACTGCTCGCCGCCCCGGGCCTGCGGGAGACCCTCGACCTGTCCCGCCCGGTCACGCTCTCCCTCAACGCCCTGCTCCACTTCGTCCCCGACACCCACGGCGCGTACGAGCTGGTCGAGCGCCTCAAATCCGCCCTCGTCCCCGGCAGCGCCCTGGTGCTGACCCACGTCAGCCCCGAGTTCGCACCCGAGGACATCGCCCGGCTGACCCGGATCTACGAGGCCGCCGGCACCGCCGCCCAGGCCCGCACCCGGTCGGAGATCGTCCGCTTCTTCGACGGCTGGACGCTCCTCGACCCGGGGCTCGTCCCCATCGCGCAGTGGCGGCCCGCGCCGGACGAGACGCCCGGGGCCGCCGAGGAGGTCTCGCTGTACGCCGCGGTGGCCGTCCGGCCGTGAACCATCGGACGACTTTCCACCGCCCGGCCCGGTCGATGCCGTGCTCCGGTGCCCGGCGCGGCCCCCGGTGGCCCCGCATCCGTCGGTGCGGGCCACCCGGGGTCGTGGAGTCCTCCCGGTGATGCCGCGCTGCCGTGCTGCCGCTCAGGGCGCACGCAGCGTCCGTCCCGGTGCTGCCGCTCGCTCCCGTCATCCCACCCGTGCGCCCCCGTTCCCCCGGGCACAGACTGGTGGGGAACCGAATACTGCCCCGCGAGGCAGGGAGAGGCATGCTGCTGGGACTCACCACCGCGTTGGCCGCGACCGTCTGCTTCGGCTTCGGGGCGGTCTTCCAGGCGCGTGGCGCGCGGTCGGCCCCGCGCGCCGACCGGGTGCGGGCGGGCCTGCTGGCCGCGCTGCTGCGGTCCTGGCAGTTCATCCTCGGCACGCTGCTGGACATCGTCGGCTTCGTGCTGAGCATCGTCGCCCTGCGCACCCTCCCGCTCTTCCTCGTCCAGGCCGTCACCAACGCCAGCCTGGCCGTCACCGCCCTGGCGGCCGTCTGGCTGCTGGGCGCCCGGCTGCGCCGGGGCGATCTCGCGGGCATCCTCGCGGTGGTCCTCGGCCTGACCCTGCTGGCGCTCGGCTCCGGCCAGGAGGGCCGTGACCACGCCGCGACCGCCTTCCACTGGGCGCTGCTCGCCACCACCGCCGCCATGGTGCTCGCCACCGTGGTCCTGGTGCGCCGGGAGGGCAACGCGGCCGCGGCCGGCCTGGGCCTGCTGGCCGGGGTCGGCTTCGGCGTGACCAGCCTGGCCGTGCGGGTCCTGGACGTCTCCGGCCCGGTCGCCGTCCTCACCGATCCCGCCGCCTACGCCCTCGCCGTCGGCGGCCTCGGCGGCTACCTCGCCTACGCCCTGGCGCTGCAGCGCGGGACGGTGACGGCCGCGACCGCCGCCGGGACGGTGACCGAGACCTTCGGTCCGGCGCTGATCGGCGTGACGGTGCTCGGGGACGCCGCCCGGCCCGGGTTCGAGTGGTGCGCGCTGACCGGCTTCGTGATCGCGGTGGGCGGCACCTTCGTGCTCTCCCGCTTCGGTGAGCTGGAGGGCGAGTCCGCCGAACTGGTGGCTCCGCACCGGGACACCGAGGCGGAGCCCGCCGTCCCGCCCCGGTAGCCCGGACGGCTCCGCCATGCGAAGGTGACTTGCCGGACGAATCGGACGGCGACACGGCCACAGAGCGGCAGGTGCCCGATGGCGGAGGAGTCCCACTCCCGACCCCGGCGGTCAGGCCCGAAGGCCCGCACGGACCCCTCGGACCCCTCGGACCCCAAGGAGCCCTCGGCCCCGAGATCCCCGGAGGGCCGGACCGCCCCGGCCGCCCCGGCCGCCCCGGCCGACCGCCCGGTCGCGCTGATCACCGGCGCCTCCTCCGGGATCGGCCTCGCCACCGCCACCCGCCTGGCCGACGCCGGCTGGCACACCCTGCTCTCCGGCACCGACCGCGCCCGCCTCGACGAACTCGCCGACCGCACCGGCGGCCGCGCCCTGCCCGAGGACCTGAGCAAGCCGGACGGCCCGGCCCGCCTCGCGGACGCCGCCCTGGCCGCGGCCGGCCGGGTGGACGCCCTGATCGCGAGCGCCGGCCTGGGCTGGCGCGGCCCGTACGCGCAGACGCCCTCCGACACCCTGGACCGGATGATCGAGGTCAATCTCGCCGCCCCGCTGCGCCTGGTCCGCCTGCTGCTGCCCGGCATGCTGGAACGCCGCCGCGGCCGGATCGTGCTGCTCGGCTCGATGGCCGGCCAGGTCGGCGTGCGGGACGAGTCGGGGTACGCCGCCACCAAGGGCGGGCTGACGATGTTCGCGGAGAGCCTCTGGTACGAGCTGCGCGGCACCGGGGTGGGGGTGCGCCTGGTGCTCCCGGGGGCCGTGGACACCCCGTTCTTCGACCGGCGCGGCACGCCGTACCAGCGCGACCGCCCGCGCCCGGTCCCGGCGGAGCGGGTCGCGGACGTCGTGGTCGCGACCATCACCACCGGGCGCGACCGGCTCTACATCCCGCAGTGGCTCGGCTTCCCGGCCCGCATCCACGGGGTGGCCCCGGGCGTGTTCCGCCGGATGGCCTCCCGCTTCGGGTGAGCGCCGCCCGGCGCCCGGGGGCGCTCGCCGCCGGGGCCCTCGCCGTCGCCGCCGGGGCCGAGTTCCTGCACCTCGCCCCGGCCGCCGTCCGGCTGCCGCCGCTGCGCCGCACCCTGGCACGCCGCACCGCCGGCCACGGCACCGCGCCCGGCCACGTCGCCCTGACCTTCGACGACGGCCCCGATCCGCGCAGCACCCCGTACGTCCTCGACGCGCTGGACGAACTCGGTGCGCGCGCCACCTTCTTCCTGCTCGGCGCGATGCTGGAGCGGGCCCCCGCGCTCGGCCGGGAGCTGGTGCTGCGCGGCCACGAGGTGGCCGTCCACGGCTGGCACCACCGGCGGCAGTGGTACCCGGCCCCCGGCCGCGACCTGCGCGAACTGCGCCGCGCCACCGAGGCGGTGGCCGGACTCTGCGGCGCCCGTCCGCTCTGGTACCGCCCGCCGTACGGCGTCCTGACCGCGGGCCCGGCCCTGGCCGCCCGCCGCCTCGGCCTGCGCACGGTGCTGTGGACCGCCTGGGGCCGCGACTGGACGGCCGAGGCCACCGGCGCGTCCGTCTACGCGACCGCCCGCCCCGGCCTCACCGGCGGTGCCACCCTCCTGCTGCACGACTCCGACTGCACCTCCGCCCCCGGCTCCTGGCGCGCCACCCTCGCCGCCCTCCCCCTGATCGCCGCGCACTGCCGCACCCGCCGCCTCACCCTCGGCCCCCTCCGCGACCACCGGGTGCCGCCGCCCGCCGGCCGGAACCGCCCGGTGTGACCGACGCGTCGTCAGGAGTACCGGACACCGGCCGCCCCGGACCCGCCCGGTGCGGCTACCCCAGCCCCATCCGCCGCAGCGCCGCCCCGAACCCCGCCTGCCACGCCTCCGGTGTGGCGCCGGCGGACGGCGCGGGCTCGGGGCGGTGGAGTGCGGCCAGGGCGTTGCGGACCACCTCGGCCGGGTGGGCGGTGGCGACGTCGGCGTGGCCGAGTTCCAGCTCGTGCTGGAGGTTGTCGCGCCCGTGCCCCTGCACCACGTCGAGGAGCAGCAGCCGCCGGCCCAGTGCCCGGGCCTCGCTGCAGGTGTCGCCCGAGCTGGTGACCACCAGGTCGGCGGCGGCCATCAGCGCGGGGACGCGGTCGGTGTGGCCGAAGGGGTGCAGCCGGGGCTCCCGGCGCGCGGCGGCCCGCAGCCGGCGCTCCAGTTCCCGGTTGCGCCCGGCCACCGCGAGGACGTGCGGCCCGGCGGCGGCCAGCGAGGCGGCGGTGCGGGCGAGCGGACCGAGCCCCCAGGAGCCGGACATCAGCAGGACGCACGCGGCGCCCGCCGGCACGCCCAGCTCCGCCCGCGCCGCGGCCCGTCGCGGCGGCCGGTAGAACGGCTGGCGCAACGGCGCCGGCACGACGGCGATGTCGGCCTCCGGCCGGTACCGCCGGACCGCGCACGCGGCGACCTCGGAGGTGACCAGGAACAGGTCCGTCCCCTCCTGCACCCAGAGCCGGTGCGGTGTCACGTCGGTGCAGAACACGAAGTGCCGGAACTCCCGCTCCGGTGCCTGCCGCAGCAGCCGGTTGACCGCCGAGGTCGCGGTGGCGAACACCGAGACCACCAGTTGCGGCCGCTGCGCCTCGATCAGCTCCCGCAGTGCCGGGACCAGCCGGCCGCGGGCCGCCGCGTCGGCGAGCAGGGCGATCCGGGCGCCGGGCCGCAGCGCCGAGAAGTGGAAGGCGTCGTACACCCCGGGCAGGTCGAGCAGCCGGCGGAACACCGCCTCCCCGGCCGCGCCCGAGCGCTGCCCGAGCAGGGCCATGGCGTCGACGGTGCGGGTGGTCCAGCCGCGTTCCCGCAGGGTGTCGGCGCAGGCCTGGGCCATCACGTCGTGGCCCTGTCCGAGCGAGCCGGAGACCAGCAGGGCGTGCGGCATCGGGCGGCCCCGTCAGGCGCCGGCGGCGGTGCCGACGGCGGCCCGGTACCAGTCCGCGTACCGCCGCACGCCGTCGGTGAAGTTGGTGCTCGGCGACCAGCCCAGCAGCCGCTTGGCCTGCGCCGAGGAGATCCGCCGCCCCGCGTAGTCGGCCTTCCGCCCGTCGATGTGCTCGATGGTGACGGGTCCCAGCAGGCCGTCCACCGTGTCGGCGATGTCCCGCACCGAGACGGCCGTCGAGCCCTCCAGCGCGAAGGTCTGGTCCTCGGCGGCGGGGGACAGGGCCCGGACGTGGGCGTCGGCGAGGTCCTCGACGTAGACGAAGTTGCGGCTCTGCCGGCCGTCCCCGGCGATGGTGATCGGCCGGCCGGCCAGCGCGGCCTGGACGAACCGGGCGACGACCAGCTCGTCCCGCATCCGGGGGCCGTACGGGATGCCGTAGCGAAGGATGGTGAAGTGCTGCCCGTAGAGCTCGCGGTAGCTGTGCACCAGCATCTCGGCGGCGAGCTTGGTGGCCACGTACAGATGGCCGCTGTGCTCCAGCTCGATCGGTACGTGCTCGTCCAACTCCTGCTCGCTGCTGTCGAGTTGCTCGTCGGTGAGGGCGGCGCCGTAGACCCAGACGGTGCTCGCCAGGACCGTGCGGCTCAGGCCGCTGCGCCGGGCGGCCTCCAGGACGGCCTCGGTGCCGTCGATGTTGGTCCGTACCGCGCGGACCGGGTCGGCGCTGACCTGCTCGACGTCGGCCATGGCGGCCAGGTGGTAGACCACCTCGCTGCCGGCCAGCGCCGCGGTGAGGGCCTTGAGGTCGAGGACGTCGAGCCGCGCGTGCTCGGCGTCCGGGTTGAGGTACTTGTCGGTGGTGTCCACCGCGAGGACGTCGTGGCCGGCCGCGATCAGGTGGTCCACGACGTGTGAGCCGATGAACCCGCAGCCCCCGGTGACGGCTATCCGCACGATCTTGCTCCCTTCGCTCCGGCTACCCGGCCAGGCGCCGGTACACCGCGGAGACGGCGTCGACCACCTGCTCCGTCTCGTCCTCGGTCATGTCGGAGTGCACCGGCAGGCAGACCTGCCGGGCGCAGACGTCCTCGGCCACCGGCAGCGGCCCGCGCCGGTACGGGGCGAACACCGGCTGGAGGTGCAGCGGCAGGTCGTAGACCTCGCCGGACAGCCGCACCGCGTGCTCCTCGGCCACCGCCCGCTTGAACTCGGCGCGGTCGACCCCGGCCGGCAGCAGCGCCACGTACTTGTAGTAGTTGCCGCGGCAGCCGGGCGGTTCGGGCACCGGGTCGAGCCCGTCCAGCCCGGCGAGCGCCGTGTCGTAGCGGCGGGCGACGGCCCGGCGGGTCTCGATGAACTCCTTCAGCCGGCGCAGGTGCACCGCGCCGATCGCGGCGTGCGGCTCGCTCATCCGCCAGGAGTAGCCGGGCTTCACGTGGTGGTTGGTGGTGAAGGAGCCCTTGCCCTGGTCGCGGTAGATCCGGGCCCCGTCGCGCAGCTCGGGCGACTCGGTGAGGATCATCCCGCCCTCGCCGCTGGTGGTGACCTTGGTCGGGTAGAAGGAGAAGGCCCCGGCCAGGCCGAAGGTGCCGGCGGCGCGGCCGTTGAAGCTGCTGCCGTGGGCGTGCGCGGCGTCCTCGACCAGCGGGACGCCGCGCCGGTCGCACAGCGCCCGCAGGGCGTCGACCCGCGGGCCGACCAGCCCGCCGATGTGCACCAGGACGACGGCGGCGGTGTCCGGGGTGAGCGCCGCCTCCAGGGTCTCGGGGGAGAGCGCGAGGGTGGCCGGATCGACGTCGGCGAAGACCGGCCGCCCGCCCGCGTGCACCACCGCCCCGGCGGTCGCGTAGAACGTGACGGCGGGGACGACCACGTCGCGGCCCCGGACGTCGACGCTGCGCAGGATCACCTCCAGCGCCGCCGTGCCGCTGCTCACCGCGACGGCGTGCGAGGCGCCGTGCTCGGCGGCGAAGGCCTGCTCGAAGCGCTCGGTCCACGGACCGAGGGTCAGCGCGCCGGTGGTGAGCATCTCGGTCACCGCTTCGGCGACGGCCGCGCGGTCGCTCTCGTCGAACACGATGCGGGCGGCTGGAACGCCCATGGGCACCTCCGGCGGCGGGCTGCCGGAGCAGCACCGATCGGGTCGAATCCTCCCGAACCGCACGTCGGCGGACGGGTCAGGCACATCACGCTACTTCGCCCACCGGTCCCCGGCCCGCCGTCGCCGACCGCACGGGTGACCGGATCTGCGGCCGTCGCAGGTCCGGGGGCTGCTTCCGGCGCAGGGCGTGCGCTCCTCCGTGCGGGGGATGGCACTACTGCGTCCGCAGTACGCAAACGGCCTGCACAGGGACGACGACGGAGCAGGGGTCGGCGATCAAGGATGGGTCATGCTGCGGGGGACCGCGTCCGCCAGGACGTCCGGTCGGCCGCGGCGCCTCCTGTTCCCGAGAACCGCATCCGAAGGAGTCCGCTCTCCCGTGGCCACGTTCCTCTACCGCCTGGGCCGATGGACCTTCGTCCGGCGCCGGCTGGTGACCTTCCTCTGGGTCGCCGTGCTGGCAGCCGTCGGAGTCCTGGCGGCCAAGGCGCCCGCCGCACCCGACGACGGCTTCGCGATGCCCGGCACGGAAGCGCAGAAGGCGTTCGACCTGATGAACGAGCGCTTCCCCGGCGGCCACGCCGACGGGGCCTCGGCGCGCCTGGTGTTCGTCGCCCCCTCCGGCCAGAAGATCACCGCCGCGCCCAACCAGCAGGCGGTCGAGCGGACGGTCGGCGAGCTCGCCGGCTCCGAGCAGGTCACCGGCGCGGTGAGCCCGTTCAAGATGCCGGGCGCCGTCTCCTCGGACGGCACCACCGCCTACGCGACGGTGAGCTACTCCGCCAAGGCCGGCGAGGTGTCCAAGACCGCCACCGACACCCTGGAGCGGGCCGCCCAGCACGGCCGGGACGCCGGGCTCAAGGTCGAGATCGGCGGCACCGCGCTGATGGCCAAGGCCGACGCCGGGGGCAGCAGCGAGGCGATCGGCATGGCGCTGTCCGCCGTCGTGCTGGTGATCACCTTCGGCTCGCTGGTCGCGGCCGGCCTGCCGCTGCTCACCGCGGTCGTCGGCGTGGGCCTCGGCATGGCGCTGATCACCGCGCTCGGCAGCACGCTCGGGCTCTCCACCACCACCGGCACCCTCGCCATGATGCTCGGCCTCGCGGTCGGCATCGACTACGCGGTGTTCATCGTCTCCCGCTACCGCGCCGAGCTCGCCGAGGGCCGCGCGCCCCAGGAGGCGGCGGGCCGGGCGGTCGGCACCGCCGGGTCCGCGGTGGTCTTCGCGGGCCTCACCGTGGTGATCGCGCTCGCCGGCCTCTCCGTGGTCGGCATCCCGATCCTGGCCAAGATGGGCATGGCCGCCGCCGGGACGGTCGTCATCGCCGTGCTGGTCGCCCTCACCCTGGTGCCCGCCCTGCTCGGCTTCCTCGGCCGCAAGGTGCTGCCGCGCAAGGCCCGCAAGGCCCGCGGCGGGGCGGCCCCGGCCGCGAAGGAGAACGGCGGAGCCCGCTGGGCCCGCTTCATCCTGCGCCGCCCGCTCGCGGTGCTGCTCGGCGGTGTGATCGGCCTCGGCGTGCTCGCGGCCCCCGCGCTCGACCTGCGGCTCGGCCTGCCGGGTGACGAGTCGAAGCCCACCTCCACCACCCAGCGACGCGCGTACGACCTGCTCTCCGAGGGCTTCGGCCCCGGCTTCAACGGCCCGCTGACGGTCATGGTGGACGTCAAGGGCGTCGCCGACCCGAAGGCCGCCGCGAACGAGGTCGCCAAGAAGGTCTCCGGGCTGCCGGGGGTCGTCGCGGTGACGCCGCCGATGTTCAACCAGGCGGGCGACACGGCCCTGCTCAACGCCGTCCCGGCGACCGGTCCGAGCGAGGCCGAGACCAAGGACATCGTGCACGCCATCCGCCACGACGCGGCCGGCCTGAAGACGGCCACCGGGGCGACGGTCCTGGTCAGCGGCACCACGGCGATGAACATCGACGTCTCGCAGAAGATGTCCGACGCGCTGCTGCCCTACCTCGCCGTGGTCGTCGGCCTCGCCGTCGTCCTGCTGATGGTGGTCTTCCGCTCGATCCTCGTGCCGCTGAAGGCGGCCCTCGGCTTCCTGCTGTCGGTGGTCGCCGCGCTCGGCGCCGTGGTCGCGGTCTTCCAGTGGGGCTGGCTGGCCGAGCTGATCGGCGTGGAGCAGACCGGCCCGGTGATGAGCATGATGCCGATCTTCATGATCGGTGTGGTCTTCGGCCTCGCCATGGACTACGAGGTGTTCCTGGTCACCCGCATCCGCGAGGGCTACGTCCACGGTGAGGAGCCCGGCGAGGCGATCGTCACCGGCTTCCGGCACAACGCCCGGGTGGTCACCGCCGCCGCGTTCATCATGATCGCCGTCTTCGCCGGCTTCATCGGGATGAGCGAGCCGATGATCAAGATGATGGGTCTGGGCCTCGCCGCGGCCGTCGCCTTCGACGCCTTCATCGTCCGGATGACCGTCGTCCCGGCCGTCCTCGCCCTGCTCGGCCGCCGCGCCTGGTGGCTGCCGCGCTGGCTCGACCGCCTGATACCGGACGTGGACGTCGAGGGCAGCAAGCTGGAGACCCCCGCCCCCGAGCAGGCCCCGGCCCGGGAGTCGGTCACCGTCTAGGGCACTGCCGCCCGACCCCGCCCCGACACCGTGCGGGGCCGGGCCGGCGCCCTACCGCTCGGACATCGGTTCGAGCCCAACCGTTACCGTTGCTGTCGGGGGCCACCGCGCGTGCGGAGGCCCCCGCCGCGGCCCGCCGCGCCCCCGAGCGGGATCGGCGCGGCTCGAACCCAGGCTTGCCCGGTTGCGGGCGTGGCCGGCGTCCCCCCGACCGGAGAGCACGAGCATGAGCGACTTCTGGCAGCGCCTGCGCCGCGACCATCCGCGGCTGCTCGACGTCGCCGGCGGCACGGCCATGATCACGGTCACCGCCCTCGGCGCCACCATCGACCAGACCGGCGGCCGCTTCACCCCGTTCGCCGCGCCCACCTTCGTCATCGCGCTGGTCTCCGCCGTCACCGTGCTCGCCCACCGCCGCCACCCGCGTGCGGTGGTCGCCGTCACGCTGCTCTGCACGATGCTGCTCGCCATGGTCAGCCCCCGGCTCACCCCGACCCTGGCCACCCCGCTGCTGCTCGCGCTCTACTTCCTCGCCATCCGCACCGACCGCGCCACCGCGCTGCGCGCCTCGGTCGCCGCCGCCGTCCTGCTCACCGGGATCGCCCTGCTGTTCGGCCCCGGCGGGCCGGTCAGCGAACGGCTCGGCGTGCTCGCCTGGGCCCTGCTGCCCGGCGCCCTCGGCGACTCGATCCGCAACCGCCGCGCCCACCTCGCCGCCATCGAGGAGCGTGCCGAACGCGCCGAGCGCACCCGCGAGGAGGAGGCCCGTCGGCGGGTCGCGGACGAGCGGATCAGGATCGCCCGCGACCTCCACGACGTCGTCGCCCACCACATCGCCCTCGCCAACGCCCAGGCCGCCATCGCCGTCCACCTCATGGACAACCACCCCGTCCAGGCCCGGGAGGTGCTCAGCCACATCACCGACGCCACCGGCTCGGCCCTCCAGGAACTGCGCGCCACCGTCGGCCTGCTGCGCCGCGCCGAGGACCGCGCCCCGCTCGAACCCGCCCCGGGCCTCGACCGGCTGCCCGAACTGATCACCACCTTCGAGCGGGCCGGCCTGCCGATCCGGCTCTCCGTCCAGGGCGAGGCCCGCCCGCTGTCGCCCGGCGTGGACCTCACCGCCTTCCGGATCGTCCAGGAGTCGCTGACCAACGTGGCCAAGCACGCCCACGGCGCCGACGCCGAGATCACCCTCGCCTACAGCGGCAGCCGGGTCGCGGTCAGCGTCGCCAACGGCCGACCGACCGTGACCGGCCGCCGCCGCGCGGTGTCGCTGCCCCAGCACCCGCCCAGCGAGGGCGGCTTCGGCCTGATCGGCATGCGCGAGCGGGCCGGGGCGGTCGGCGGCCGGCTCAGTGCCGACCGGCGGCCCGACGGGGGCTTCCTGGTCACCGCCGAACTGCCGCTGCGCACCGGCGCCCGCGACGACGGCCCCGAGTCCGCGGGCGCCTTCACCGCCGCCGACGTCGCCCGGGCCGCCCGGGCCGCGCGCACCACCCGTACCGATCGCCCGACACCGGCCGAACGACAGGAGCACGCCGCCCGGGCGGACGGCGCGCTCCGAGAGGACAGGGACCACGCATGACCATCCGGGTACTGCTCGCCGACGACCAGGCCCTGCTGCGCGGTGCCTTCCGCCTGCTGATCGAGGCGGAGGAGGACATGGAGGTGGTCGGCGAGGCCGCCGACGGCCGGGAGGCCGTCGCGCTCGCCCGGGCCACCAAGCCCGACATCGTGCTGATGGACATCCGGATGCCCGGCGTCGACGGTCTCGGTGCCACCGCCGAGATCTGCGGCGACGAGGAGCTGTCCGGCACCCGGGTGCTCATCCTCACCACCTTCGAGATCGACGAGTACGTGGCCCAGGCGCTGCGCGCGGGCGCCGGTGGATTCCTCGGCAAGGGGGCCGACCCCAAGGAACTGCTCGCCGCCGTGCGCACCGTCGCGGCGGGCGAGGCGCTGCTCTCGCCCGCCGCCACCCGGGCCGTGATCGACCAGTTCCTGGCCCAGCCCGAGCCGGCGTCCGCCACCCCCGCGAGCGAGCGGCTGGCGGTCCTCACCGCCCGTGAGCGCGAGGTGATGTCGATGGCCGCCACCGGCCTCACCAACGAGGAGATCGCCGAGCGGATGTTCGTCAGCCCGTTCACCGTCCGCACCCACGTCCACCGGGCGATGTCCAAGCTCGACGCCCGAGACCGGGCCCAGCTCGTCGCCATCGCCTACCAGAGCGGCCTGGTACCGCCCGGCCGTCCGGTCTGAGCGTGCGGCGGGCGCGGCGGGGCCGGGGTCAGGCCGGGGACCGCCCCGCCCCCGCCCCTGCCCGCGGAGCGCGGACGCGGGGGAGCCCGAAGGCGGACATCTCCTTCTCCTCGTAGGAGAGGAAGCCCAGCGAGCGGTAGAAGGCGTGGTCGCGGTCCTGCTGCCGGACAGCCTAAAGCCCAGGTCACGGCCCCCGTGGCGGTTGGCCGGGTCACCCCCGCATGTCCCTTTCGTCGGGCCGGGGGCTCGTGGCCTCGCCGCGCGTCCCGGCCGCTCCCGGCGCAGGATGGGAGACCGGGGCGGGGGAACAGCCGGGGACGGGAGGTCGGACCGTGGGCATCGCGATGGCGGACATCCGCGAGTGGCGCGGCCACGCCGTGGTCGACGAGAAGAGCCACCGCATCGGTTCGCTGGAGTCGGTCTACGTGGAGACGGCCAGCGACGAGCCGTTCTTCGCCACCGTCACGGTCGGGTTCGCCGGTCGGCGCCGCCTGGTGTTCGTCCCGCTGGAGGGTGCGGTGGCCGGCCCGGACTACCTCCGGGTGGCGTACCCGCGCAACCTCGTCAAGCAGGCGCCGGCGATCGGCACCGACGACGTGCTGCCCGCCGAGGACGAGCCCGCCGTGTTCGCGTACTACGAGCTTCCGTACGCGACCGGCGCGGGCGGGGAGCGTCGCCTGGCCCGCCGCTGAACCGCCCCCTGGCCTGCTGCCGACCCGCCGCCGACCCGCGCCCGCCCCTGCCGCCGACCCGCCGCCGACCCGCGTCCGGCGCGGGCGGGTCGGGTACGACGTTCGCCACCCGGGAATGAATACCCCGCCGGGTACACTTGTCCATCGACAGTCGATGTGAAAGGCGGCCCGACATGCAGGTGGACGAGGAGGCGGTCGGCGCGGTCCTGAACCGGCTGCGTCGCGCGCAGGGGCAGTTGGCCGGGGTGATCGCGATGATCGAGGCGGGCCGGGACTGCAAGGACGTGGTCACCCAGCTCGCCGCCGTCTCGCGCGCGCTCGACCGGGCCGGGTTCAAGATCGTCGCGAGCGGCATGCGCCAGTGCATGGCCGCCGCGGACGAGGACGCCCCGCCGATGAGCGAGGCCGAGCTGGAGAAGCTCTTCCTCGCCCTGGCCTGACCGGCGCTCCGCGCCTCAGGAGCACGGCCCGACGGGGGCCGCGGTGGACCGGTCCACCGCGGCCCCCGCCGCATGTCCGCAGGTGCGCCCACCGAAGTTCCCGCACCGCCCGACGCCCCGTCATGCTTCGTTCATGCGCCGGTCGCCGGCCTTCGGGTGAATGAGGCCGCCCGCAGTTGTACAGCCAACTGCGCGAGCTCCCTTCTCCCAGCCTCCGTGACCAGCCGTACCCGGCCCCGGCGAACCGTCCCCCGGCGGCCCGGTCCCGGGCGGCGGACAGGACAACCGTGGCCGCAGGCAGCGCCCTGACGCTCAGTTCCTCCACCAACCCCACCGAAGGCGACCGGCTCACCTTCCAGTGGACCACCGACGCCCCCGACGCCAAGAACTGGGTCGGCATCTACGACGGCGGCCGCCAGCCCGGCAACGGCGGCTCGCTGCTGTGGAAGTACACCCCGGGCACCTCGGGCGACGTCCAGCTCGACACCTCCGCGCTGACCGGCGGCCCGTACACCGCCTACCTGCTCGCCAAGGACGGCTACGGCATCCTCGCCAGGACCGAGCCGTTCTCCTTCCGCCCCAAGCCCGCCGTCGTCCGCCCGCACGCCGCCGTGGACGCGTTCACCGCCACGCCCGTCGCCCCGGGCGCCGCCGTGACGGTCCGGCTCGGCGGCCTCTGGTCCCGCCCGGCCGGCAACCCGGCCGGCTCCGCCACCTACCGCAAGGTCGGCGGCCCGGCCTGGGCCGCCGTCAGCGCCGACGGCACGCTCACCGGCACCGCCCCCGCCGCCGCCGGCAAGAACCCCGAGCCGGTGGTCGTCGGCGTCAAGGACAGCACGGGCGCCACCGACACCGTCACCGTCCTCGTCCCGGTGGTGGACCCGGCCGCACCGCTGCGCCTCAAGGCCGCCAGCTGGAACCTGCACGACGCGGGCTCGGCCCACACCGACGCGCTGGAGAAGCAGTTGCGCGTGGTCCTCGCCCAGGGCCTGGACGTGCTCGCCCTGCAGGAGACCGCGGGGGAGCGGGCCAGGACCCTGGCCGACGCCCTCGGCTGGTACGCCTACCAGAGCCCCGGCAGCGTCGGCATCCTCAGCCGCCACCCGCTCACCGACGTCACCGCCCCGACCGCCGAACTGCCCGCCGCCGCGGCCACCCTGCGACTGCCCGGAGGCCGCAGCGTCCGCTTCTGGGCCGCCCACCTGGACGAGGCGGGCTACGGCCCGTACGCCGTCCAGGACGGGCGGAGCGCCGCCGAGGTGGAGGCCGCCGAGAACGGCTCGCTGCGGCTGCGGCAGGCCAGGGCGCTGGCCGCCGCCGTCCGCACCGACATCGCCCGGCGCACCCCGGTGGTGCTGGCCGGCGCGCTCTCCTCGCCCTCGCACCGCGACTGGACGGCCGCCACCGCCGCCGCCCACCAGGGCGTCGGCGCGCTCGCCTGGCCGGTCACCACGGCCCTCCAGGGGGCCGGACTGACCGACACCTTCCGCGAGGAGTGCCCCGATCCGGTCAAGGCCCCCGGCAACACCTGGTCGCCCACCCGCAAGCGGCGCGGCGACCGTCCGGAGCCGCAGGACCGCGTCGACTACGTCCAGTACGCGGGCCCGTTGAAGCTGGTCGAGGCGCACACCCTGGTCGCCGACTGGCCGCAGCCCGAGCCCGGCTCCGCCGCCAACGAGTGGCCCTCCGACACCGCCGCCGCGGTCGCCACCTTCCGGCTCTGAGCTCCCCGGCTCCCCATCCCCCAGCTCCGAGAGGCCAGTTCGTCATGCCCGAGCTCTCCCGCCGCACCTTCGTCGGCGCCACCGCGGCCGCCGGCGCCACCGCCCTGACCGGTCTGGCGGCCACCCAGGCCGCCGCCGCCCCGGCCCCGGCCCCCGCCACCGCCGCCGGTGCCAAGCCCGCCGCCCCGCTCACCGGGACCATCAAGGACGTCAAGCACGTCGTCGTCCTGATGCAGGAGAACCGTTCCTTCGACCACTACTTCGGCACCCTGGCCGGCGTCCGCGGCTTCGGCGACAAGCAGGCGCTCCAGTTCCCGGACGGCACCGACGTCTTCCGCCAGCCCGACAGCCGGCGCAGCGACGGCGGCGCGATGCTGCCCTACCGGATGGACACCGCCAAGTACAACGCCCAGAACGCCGGCGGCCTCCCGCACGACTGGGCCACCGGCCACCAGGCCATCAACAACGGTGCGATGAACAAGTGGATCGCCGCCAAGGGCGAGCGCACCATGGGCTACTTCACCCGCGACGACATCCCCTACCAGTACGCCCTGGCCGACGCGTTCACCGTCTGCGACGCCTACTTCACCTCGCTGGCCGGCCCCACCGACCCCAACCGCCTCTACCTGTGGACCGGTACCGCCGGCCCCGGCCGGGACGGCACCACCGGCCCGTGGATCGACAACACCCCGGTCACCGACAACCCCGTCGCCGACTGGACCACCTACGCCGAGCGCCTGGAGGCGGCCGGCGTCAGCTGGCGCGTCTACCACAACCCCAGCAAGGACGACCGCACCGGCGACTACGACGACAACGCGCTCTCCTACTTCAAGCAGTTCCACGAGTTCCCGCACGACGACCCGCGGTACGTCAAAGCGATGACGAAGTTCGACCCCGCCGACTTCGACCGCCACTGCAAGGACGGCACCCTGCCGACCGTCTCCTGGCTGGTCGCGCCCTACCTGTTCTCCGAGCACCCGGAGGCCGGTCCGGCCTACGGCGCCCACTGGGTCGACCAGGCCCTGCAGTCGCTGATGTCCAACCCGGACGTCTGGCAGCACACCGTCTTCCTGGTGATGTACGACGAGAACGACGGCTACTTCGACCACATGGTCCCGCCCACCCCCGAGCCCGGCACCCCCGAGGAGTTCACCCAGGGACGGGCCATCGGCCTCGGCAACCGGGTGCCGCTCTGGGTGATCTCGCCCTGGTCGCGCGGCGGCTGGGTCAACTCCCAGGTCTTCGACCACACGTCGGTGCTGCGCTTCATGGAGCTGGTCACCGGGGTGGCCGAGCCCAACATCTCGGCCTGGCGCCGGGCCGTCTGCGGCGACCTCACCAGCTGCTTCGACTTCGCCGCCCCCGAGCACTCGATCCCGGCGCTGCCCGACACCAAGGCGCTGATGGCCAGGGCCGACGCGGGCACCAAGCTGCCCGGCGTCGCGCTGCCGGCGGTCGGCGCCCAGGCGATGCCGGTCCAGGAGCGCGGCGAACGCCCGCACCGGCCGCTTCCGTACCAGCCGTGGGCCGACGTCGAGGTGGACCGGAAGACCGGCAGGGTCACCTGCACGATGAGCAACGACGGCTCGGTGGCCTTCCCGTACACCGTCTACCCGAACATCCTGCTCCCCTTCGCCGGCACCCCGTACACCGTCGCTCCCGGAGCCACCGCCCGGTACGTCTGGGACGCCGCCGCCACCGGCGGCCGCTACGACTTCACCGTGCACGGCCCGGACGGCTTCGTCCGACGCTTCGCCGGCACCGTGGTGCGCGACGGCCAGGACGGCCAGAACGACATCGGCGTGCCGATCGTCACCGCCGACCTGCGCGGCAACCGCAGGCTCACCCTCCAGGTGGCCAACGACGGGATGACCGACGTGGCCTTCACCGCCGCGCCCAACGACTTCGCGGGCACCGCGCAGACCGTCCAGGTCAAGCCCGGCAAGCAGGCCGACCTGGCCTGGCCGCTGGACAAGCAGGGCCGCTACGACGTCGTCGTGACCGCCCACACCGGTCAGCGCTTCGTCCAGCGCTACGCGGGCTGGGTGCACTGAGCCCCGGCCGGCCCGGCCGGGGGCGCCGATCCGGTGACCCCCGGCCGTGGCTCGGCCGCCGTGCCGGAGCCCGCCGTTACCGTCGGGCGCATGCAGAAGATCACCACCTTCCTCTGGTTCGACGACCGGGCCGACGAGGCCGCCGCCTTCTACACCACCCTGTTCCCGGACTCCCGGGTCACCAGGACCACCCGGTACGGCGAGACCGGCCCCGGCCCGGCGGGCTCGGTGATGACCGTCGAGTTCGAGCTCGCCGGCCGCGAGTACACGGCCCTCAACGGCGGTCCGGCGTTCCACTTCACCGAGGCGATCTCGCTCCAGGTGGAGTGCGAGGACCAGCAGGAGGTCGACCGGCTCTGGGCGGAGCTCACCGCGGACGGCGGTCAGCCGGGTCCGTGCGGCTGGCTCAAGGACCGCTACGGCCTCTCCTGGCAGATCACCCCCCGGGTGCTGCTCGACCTGGTCGCGGGCGAGGACCGGGCCACGGCGGACCGCGTCTTCGCGGCCATGCTGCGGATGCAGAAGATCGAGATCCAGCCGCTGCTCGACGCGGCGCAGGGGTGAGGCCGTGACCGCCTTCAGCCACCGCGGCATCACCTACCTGCGGGCCGCCCCCGAGCGGGTCTGGCACGCGCTCACCAACGCCGACGAGTCCGGCCTCTACTGGGGCCACCGCAACGTCTCCACCTGGCTGCTCGGCGCGCCCTGGGAACACCAGCGGACCGACGGATCCGGGACCGCCGACGTCATCGGCACCGTCGAGGCGGTCGACCGCCCGCACCTGCTGGTCACCACCTGGGCCGGCCCGCAGGAGCAGCACGCCGCCTTCCCCTCCCGGGTCACCTTCGAGCTCCAGGGCTGGCAGGACCTCACCCGGCTCACCGTCACCCACGTGGACCTCGCCGACCAGGCCGCCCGGGCGGACGCCGAACAGGGCTGGTCGGCGGTGCTCGCCAACCTCAAGACCTACCTGGAGACCGGCCACCCGCTGCCGCAGCAGCCCTGGCTGATGCCCTGACCGCGGCCCCGTGACCGCGGCCCGCGGCCCGCGGCCCGTGGCGAACGGCGCCCGGCCGGGGCGTGTCCGCCACGGCGGAGCGCCCTACGCCGCCGGGCGCTCCGCCGTGGCGGACCGGCCGCCGCGGGCCCGCTCGCCGCGCAGCAGACGGCGCAGCGCGGCGTAGCGGGAGAACCGCTCCCGGTTCGCCACCGAGGCCCGGTCCAGCTCCTCCATCAGCCGCCGGCTGCGGTGCTCCAGGTCCATCTCGTCCAGGATGCGGTCCACCTCGGCCAGTATCGAACCGTGCAACTGCCAGGCCTCCGGGTGCTCCTGGACCTTGCGCAGCAGCACCTGGGCGACGTTCTCCCGGCAGGCCCAGGCCGCCGCCAGCTCGGCGGTCAGCCTGCCCTCGGCCTCTTCGGCGTTGCGGCTCACCTGCGTGGTCACCAGCACCGCGTAGCTGACCATCGCGTCGCCCACGTGCGCCAGCAGCTCCTCCAGCCCCGACGCGACGTCCGGCGGGAAGAGCCGTTCGCCGGGCGCGCGCCGCTTGGCCAGGTCGGTCAGCGAGCGGGCCAGCACCCGGATCACCACGACGCAGATCTCCAGGGTGTCCAGCCCGGTGCGCAGCACCAGCCGGGACAGCAGCCCCTCGCTGATCCGCGGGTTGAAGCGCAGGCTGTCCTCCGCCTGGCGCAGCGCCGCGTCCACGTCGGCGATCGCCTGGTCCAGCCGCCGGGCCTCGTGCAGCCGTTCGGCGGCCCGGGCCACCGGGGTGGGGCGGCCCAGTTCCTCGGAGATGTCCAGGAGCAGCTGGCGGGCCCGCCGGGCGAGGTCCTCGATCGACTCCCCGGCGGTGTCCACCCAGACCGGCGGCGCGAACAGCAGGTTGAACAGCAGGCCGACGGCGGCGCCGATGAGCGTCTCCAGCACCCGGTCCCAGGCCTGCGAGGCCAGTTTGGTCACGCCCAGGATCAGCATCGCGCTGATCGCGACCTCCTGGACGAACTCCTCGACCCGGACGAACCGGCCGACGACCAGCGAGGCCAGGATGATCAGCCCGAGGCTCCACCAGGAGAGCCCGACCACGGCGCTGAACCCGATCGCGATCAGCACCCCGACCACCACCGAGTTGACCCGGCGGATGCTGGTCTTCAGCGTCGAGTAGACGGTGACCTGGACGACCAGCAGCGCGGTCAGCGGCGCCGTCAGCGGGGCGGGCTCGCTGCTCAGCTGCGTCGCCACCGCGTAGGCGATGGTGGCCGCCACGGTGGCCCGGACGGTCTGGACCACGAAGGGTTCTCGGGTGCTGCGGCGGACCAGGTCCGCGAGGGACTCCGGGAGAAGGGCCATGTCGCCCTTCTTTCCCCGCATCCGCCGTTCACACCGCTCCCGGGGCGCTCCGGCACCCGTACGCCCGCATCGGGCCGCGCCGGCGCGCCGCCGGTGACCGCTAGCTGTCGCGGTTGAAGCGCAGCTTCCAGGGGGCCAGCGCGGACTCGACCTGCACGCCCATGCTCATCTTCGAGGCGCCCTCGATCCGCTCCTCGAAACGGATCGGCACCTCGCGGATCGACAGGCCCTGCTTGACGACCCGGTAGTTCATCTCGACCTGGAACGAGTAGCCGTTGCTCTGCACGGTCGGCAGGTCGATGGCGCGCAGGGCGCTCGCGCGCCAGGCCTTGAACCCGGCGGTGGCGTCCCTGACCCCGAGGCTCAGGATCGCGTTGACGTAGAAGTTCGCCCAGGCGGACAGCGCCTTGCGGTGCCAGGGCCACTCCTCGGCGGTCGAGCCGCCGGGGACGTAGCGCGAGCCCAGCACCACGGCGGTGTCGTCGGCGAGCAGCGTCTCGACCATCACGGGTATCACCGAGGCCGGGTGGGACAGGTCGGCGTCCATCTGCACCACCACGTCGGCGCCCTCGTCCAGGGCCTTGGCCATGCCGGCCAGGTAGGCGCGGCCGAGGCCGTCCTTCTCGGTGCGGTGCAGCACGCCCACGGTGCCGCCGGAGTCCGCGGCCAGCTTGTCGGCGATCTCGCCGGTGCCGTCGGGGGAGTTGTCGTCGACCACCAGCAGGTGCAGGTTGGGCACCGGAAGCTCCGCGAGCATGCCCGCGAGGACCGGGAGGTTCTCCCGCTCGTTGTACGTGGGGACGACCACAACGACCTTGGGGGAGGCCTCGACCATGTTCTGTTTCCCTCGTGCCTGCTCCGGATGGGACCGTGCGAGTCTATCCGGCGTGTCGGCCTGCTCCCGCCCCGGCCGGGGCGGAAACCCGTTCGACCGCGATGGGCCGATGTGGGAGGCTGCCGCCGCCCCTTTCCGAACGCCGACCCGGCGCCCTCCTTGACGATTCGTCGCAGCACCGCCCTGCCCGTCACCGCCCTGGTCCTCGCACTGGCCACGCTGACCGGCTGCGGCGCCGACAGCGCCGCTCCGCCGCAGGCCGCCCCTGCGACCGGAGCGTCCACCGGCTGAGCCGCCCCCGCTACGCCGTGCCGTAGACGGCGGCGAGGTTGTCCTGGGCCGGGCGGGCCGGGCCGGCCGGGCCGGCGGCGAAGGCGCGCAGGACGTTCTCGGTGACCTGGCGGACCAGGTCCCCGGCGTGCGCGTCGATGCCGTGGTCGGCCCTGCCGCCGCCGGGGCCGCGGGCGTCCAGCGCCTCGACCCAGCGCATCGTCCCGGTGGCGAACACCCCGGCGCCGCCCGGCACGGTGCAGTAGGCGGTGTCGGAGTGGGAGCGGCGGCCGTCGCAGACCACGGGGGAGTGGGCGATCACCTCGATCGGGCGGGGGGTGGGGAAGCCGGTGTCCACCCGGTCGTACTCGACCCCGACCAGGTGCGGGAACGAGGCCCCGGCCGCGACGCCCGTTCCCTCGAAGGCCCAGTGCCCGGGCGAGGTGACCACGTACGGGGCGTCCACCGGGTAGCCGTCGTAGATGACGCCGAGCATCGAGCTCTCCGGGTCGGCGCCCGGGCCGGCCCGGAAGTCGGTGGTCGCCGGGGCGCCCGACAGGTGGCCCGGGTCCTGTGCCCAGGCGTCCTTGTAGCAGACCACCGTGCGGTCCGGCCCGAGGTCGGTCGGCTCGAACCGGACCCGGCGGAAGCAGCAGTTGGCGCCCAGGATCGCCAGGTTGGTCCCGGCGTCGCGGGCGGCGACCACGTTGGCCCGCTGCTCGGGCGACCAGTACTCGTCGTGGCCGAGCGACAGGACGGCGGCGGCCCCGGTCAGCAGGCCGGGCTCGCGGGCCACGTCGATGCCGGTGGTGTAGGCGAGCGGCAGGCCGAGCCGCTCGGCGAGGGCGATCAGGGGCGCCTCGTAGACCAGGAACAGCCCGGCGCCGTGGTCGTAGTCGTACGGACGGTCGAAGACGGCCTTCAGCGAGCGGGTGGCCAGGCCGCCGGTCGGGCCGTTGTAGAGGCTGTAGCCGCCCCACTCGTTGTAGGCCTGCCAGGTCGCCGGGGCGCTCATGATCACGGTCCTGCCAGCGGTGCTCGCCGAGCGGACGGTGAGCGGGACGTAGCGCCGGCCGGAGCCGTCCTCGGCGTCCAGGCGCAGCAGGTAGGCGCCCTCGGGCCAGCCGGCGGTGTCCACCGCGAGGGTGCGCTGCCAGCCGGTCAGCACGGTGCGGGTCACCGGGTCCACGTGCGGCGCGGCCTGCCGGCTGCCCGGGACGTGCTCGCGGCGCCAGACCAGCCGGGCGCGGGCGCCGTCGTACCAGCCCATCCGGTAGGCGGAGACGGTGAAGGCCGCGGCCGGGGTGGAGACGTGCAGGCCGAAGGGCTCGCCGGGCAGGACGCTGACCCGGTCGGCGAAGCCCGCGATGGCGTCGTCCGGGCCGGGGTCGGTGATCTCCCAGTCGGGGTTGCCGGGGCGGGAGCGCTCGCTCGTCGGCCCGGTGTGCCCGTCGGCGGCCGGGCTGCCGGGGGTGCTCGGGGCGGACGAGGCCGCCGTGGCCGCCGCGGCGGACGGCTGCGTGGCGGCGGCCGGGGCCGGGCGGGGGTGGCCGCAGGAGGTGACGGCGGCCGCCATCAGGCCCAGGCCCAGAATCCTGCGCCGGCTCGGCTCCGCCACCGCGACCTCCGTGTTTCCTCGTGCGTGCCCGTGTCCGGGGCCGTGGGCGCGTCGACCCGGTCGGTGGCGGCGCGCTGGGGGCCGCCGGCCCGGTGTGTCGGCCGCGCGGACATCCTCGCGTGTTTCGCGAGGCCCGTGCGGGCCGCCGCGCCGGGCCGCAGCCGTCGCCGGGCTCCGTGGGGGCGCCACAGGGGCGCTTCAGGGGCGCCCCTGGGCGTCGGCGAAGGCGGCCGGGACGGCCCGCGACCGGGCAGGGCCGTACGGGCGCACCCGGGTGTGTCGACCGGCGCGGTGGCCCGGCCCCGGCGGGCCGGTCCCCTAGCCTGACCAGGCGCGCCGTCCGGCGGCCGCAGGGGATCCGGAGCCGTCCGCGCCCGGCCGAGTCGTGGACAGGGGTGCACGTGGTTTCGTCGGGGTCGGCCGAAGCGGGGGCGGGGCAGGACTCCCGGCGCGGGCGGTTCCGGGCCTGGATGCTGGAGGGCCTGGCCGAAAAGGCCAAGCAGCACCCCGGCCCGCACGCCGAGGTTCCGCACGAGGAGGGCCGGCGCTGGTGGCGGGTCATGTGCCTGACCGGCCTGGACTACTTCTCCACGCTCGGCTACCAGCCCGGCATCGCCGCGCTCGCGGCCGGGCTGGTCTCGCCGCTGGCGACCATCGTGCTGGTGGCCGTCACCCTGCTGGGCGCGCTGCCGGTCTACCGGAGGGTGGCCCAGGAGAGCCCGCACGGCCAGGGTTCGATCGCGATGCTGGAACGGCTGCTGTCCTTCTGGCAGGGCAAGCTCTTCGTGCTCACCCTGCTGGGTTTCGCGGCCACCGACTTCATGATCACCATCACCCTGTCCGCCGCCGACGCCAGCGCGCACCTGGTGGAGAACCCGCACCTGCACGACGCGCTGACCGGCAAGCAGATCATGCTGACCATGATCATGATCGCGCTGCTCGGCGCGGTCTTCCTCAAGGGCTTCAGTGAGGCGATCGGCCTGGCCGTGGTGCTGGTCGCGGTGTACCTCTCGCTCAACGTCGTGGTGGTGGCCAACGGACTGTGGCACGTGTTCAGCGAGCCGCAGCTGTTCACCGAGTGGACGGACGCGCTGACCGTGGAGCACGGCAACGCGATCGCGATGATCGGCGTCGCGCTGATCGTCTTCCCGAAGCTGGCGCTCGGCCTGTCCGGCTTCGAGACCGGCGTCGCCGTGATGCCGCACATCGAGGGCGACCCGGACGACACCGAGGAGAAGCCCACCGGCCGGATCCGCGGCGCCCGCAAGCTGCTGACCACCGCCGCCGCGATCATGAGCGTCTTCCTGATCACCACCAGCTTCATCACCACGCTGCTCATCCCGCCGGACCAGTTCGAGCCCGGCGGCCAGGCCAACGGGCGGGCGCTCGCCTTCCTCGCCCACGAGTACCTGGGCAGCACCTTCGGCAGCGTCTACGACCTCTCCACGATCGCCATCCTCTGGTTCGCCGGGGCCTCCGCGATGGCCGGGCTGCTCAACCTGATGCCGCGCTACCTGCCCCGCTACGGCATGGCCCCGCACTGGGCCCGCGCGGTGCGGCCGACCGTCGTCGTGCTCACCCTGATCGCCTTCCTGGTGACCTGGATCTTCGACGCCAACGTGGACGCCCAGGGCGGCGCCTACGCGACCGGCGTCCTGGTGCTGATCAGCTCCGCCGCCATCGCCGTCACCATCGCCGCCCACAAGGCCGGGCAGCGCCGCTGGCGGGCCGGCTTCGCGGTGATCGCCGCGGTGTTCCTCTACACCACGGCGGTGAACATCGCCGAGCGGCCGGACGGGGTCAAGATCGGCGCCTGCTTCATCGCGGGCATCATGCTGGTCTCGTTCCTCTCCCGGCTCAAGCGCGCCTTCGAACTGCGCGTCACCGACGTGCTGCTGGACGACGTCGCGGAGCGGTTCGTCCGGGACTACACCCATCGCCCGCTGCGGCTGATCGCCAACGAACCGAACAGCCGCGACCTCGCCGAGTACCGTGACAAGATCCACCAGATCCGGCGGGACAACGACATCCCGGCCGAGGACGACCTGGTCTTCGTCGAGGTCACCGTGCTCGACCCGTCCGACTTCGAGGCCGAACTGACCGTGCGCGGCGAGGTGCTGCACGACCGCTACCGGGTGCTCACCCTGGAGAGCTCCAGCGTGCCCAACGCCCTGGCGGCCCTGCTGCTCCGGGTGCGCGACCTCACCGGGCAACAGCCGCACATCTACTTCGAGTGGACCGAGGGCAACCCGTTCGCCCAGTTCCTGCGGTTCTTCCTGTTTGGACAGGGCGAGATCGCCCCGGTCACCCGCGAGGTGCTGCGCGAGGCCGAGCCGGACCGCTCACGCCGGCCGGCCGTCCACGTGGGCTGAGCGAACCCGGCCGACGGCGGCCCGCACGGCGCGTCGGCCGGTCAGCGGTTCTGGTGGGATCTGCTCCACGCGGGGGCGACGAAGGCCACCAGGGCGACGGCGAAGACGATCTGCAGGATGTGGCGGATCCAGTCGATCCCCGAGGTGTGGCGGACACCGATCCAGCCGGAGACGGCGTTGCCGAGCCAGGCCCCGGCGGCGCCGAGCAGCATGGTCAGCCACCAGGGGATCGACTGCGGTCCGCGCAGGATGAGTTTGGCGATCACGCCCAGCACGAAGCCGATGAGCAGAATCCACAGGAGCTGGAACATCGCAGTCCACCTTCCGGGCGCACCCGGGCCGAAGGCCCGGTGCGCCGAATCGCCGATGACGCGGTTCGTCCCATGATCACCCGGATCGGGCGAACGGGCACGTCGACCGGAGACCGCGCAGGTCGGCGGCGTGCCACCGGGCCGCTCCCGGCCGGGATGGGCGAGAACCCGCCGCAGGTCGGGCCGGAAATCCGCTGTCCGCCGTCGCGGCCGCACGGATAGGAATGGGCGGGACGCGGACGTGCCGCGTCGCCGAGAGGAGCCGACCCCCCGTGATTCGACTTCGTTCCGCCGCGCTGACCCTGGGCTGTGCCGCCGCCGCGCTCACCCTCACCATGGGGACGGCCCAGGCCGCGCCCGGCGACACCAGCACCAGCTGCTCCTCCTCGCTGACGCCGACCGGCTTCGTGGACGTCCAGTGGTGGAACAGCGCCGGCTGCGGCTCCGGGTTCACCCCGAACACCAAGAAGATCATGCAGCTCACCGGCTACCCGGTCGGCACCGTCGTCAACGCCTGCGCCTCGACCTGGCCGCCGGCCGGCTGGACGATCGTGAGCACCTTCTACAGCTCCGGCTGTCAGTACTCCGCGGTGCCGAGCCTGGAGAAGAACTCCTGGCAGCTCAAGCGCGTCTCCTGACGCCGACGCACGATCCGGCGCCGGGGCCCGAACCGGCGGCAGGGCGCCGGCACCGGCGAACGGTCCGGTACCCGTGAACGACCCGGCGCCGGCGTACGGCCCGACCGCGGGCCGGGACCTCAGAGGTCCCGGACCGCCGTGACGGCCTCGCGGACCCGCGGGTGCGGATCCTCCGCCAGGCCGTCCAGCAGTTCGGCGACGCCCGGGGTGGACCAGCGGCCGACGGCCCGAACCAGGTCCTCGCGCACCTCCGGGGCCGGGTGGGAGGCCAGCCGGGCGAGCCGGTCCACCGGGCCGCGCCGGCGCCGTCCGAACCAGTGCAGCGCGGAGCGCAGTTCGGCCGGGTCGCCCGGTTCGCCGGCCGCCGCGATCCGCGCGAGCAGCACGGGCACGGGCGGCGGCGGGCCGTCCAGCGGGTGCGGGTGGCGCTCGCGCAGCCGGCGGCCGCCGTACTCGCCGTAGATCCGGCAGCCCTGACAGGTGCAGGGCCGGGTGCCGTGGGCGCCCGGCACGTAGCGCCAGCCGGTGACCTGCGGCACGGCGCGGACCCGGTGCACCTCGCGGGCGCCCACCGCGCGCGGCAGGAACACCTCCCAGCCGCGCGGGTCGGCCAGTGCGCCGATCCGCCGGACCGCCTCGGCCGCGCGCAACGGCTGCTGGACGCCCCGGGCCCGGTCGCGGTAGTGGCCGGCCAGGACCTCCTGCTCGTCGTCCAGCCGGAGGTGCACCGCGACCAGTGCGCCCTTGGGGCCGAACCGGGCCAGCTCGCGCAGCCACTGGTGGGTCAGTGTGTACGGGGGCAGCACGGGGAAGCAGTACACCCCGCGCGCGCCGCCCTGGCCCCGGCTGTCGGCGCGGATCCCGGCGCGGCGGATGCGCGGCGCGTTCGCCGCGGCGGTCAGGTGCACGAACATCGCCATGGGGCGCGATCCCAGCGAGCGACCGTCGGCGCTCCGAGCGATTTTCCGGGTGCCACCGCCGGGCGGGGAGGCGGCCCGGCGGTCCGGGGAGGCCCCGCGGGTCAGGCGGTGTCCGCGCGGCGCTCGATCAGGGCGGCCAGTCCGTCCAGGATGCGCTCCAGGCCGAACTCCAGCGCCTGGTCGCGGCCGCCCGGGTCGGCCATGGCGGCGGCGACCGCGGGGAAGCGGTCGGCGTGCTCCTGGACCACGGTGCCGAGGGCGGCGAGGAGTTCGGCCTCGGGGGTGGCGGCCGGCCCGGCGGCGCGGGCCTGCGCGGCGATCCCGCGCACGTGCCCGGTGAGCAGGACGGCGGCGTCCATCCGTTCGGGGCCGGTCAGCCCGTGGCCGTCGAGTGCCGTCACCACCCTTTCCAGCCAGGCGAGTTCCTTCGGGCCGATGACCCGCGCGCCGACGGTGGCGTCCAGCAGCCACGGGTGGCGGGCGAAGGACTCGGCCAAGTGATGTGCCCAGGCGGTGAGTTGATCCCGCCAGTCGGCACCCTCCGAGGCGTGCGGGGGCGCTTCGACGGCCGACTCGACCATCAGGGCGATCAGTTCGGCCTTGCCGGGGACGTAGCGGTAGAGCGACATCTTGGTGAAGTCGAGCAGTCCGGCCACCTTCTGCATGGAGACCGCGGCGAGCCCCTCCGCGTCGGCGACCTCGACCCCGGCCGCGGCGATCCGCTCCAGGCTCAGGGCCGGCTTCGGCCCCCGGGTGGGTCTGGCCGGCGGCCCCCAGAGCAGTCGCACCGTGTCGTTCGCCGCCTCGGCCATCATCCGCTCCGTCCTGGGCCGCGGCCTGGGGGGTTGTCCTTCCAGGCCAACTGTGTCTACCGTACACAGCAACAAACAGTGTCCGCTAGACACAGTTTTCTGATTCCCGGACGGAGTGGTTTCCATGAGCACCAAGGTCCTGATCTCGGGCGCGAGCATCGCCGGCCCCGCGCTGGCCCACTGGCTGGGCCGGTACGGCTTCGAGGTGACCGTCGTCGAGCTGGCCCCCGCACTGCGCGACGGCGGCCAGGACGTCGACTTCCGCGGCCGCACCCACCTGACCGTGCTGGAGCGGATGGGAGTCCTGGAGGAACTGCGCACGCTCGGCACCGGCGGCAGCCCGATGACCTTCGTGGGCCCCGACGGGCGCCGGCTGCTGCACCTGCCCGCCGAATTCGCCGGCGGCGACCTGGAGGTCCCGCGCGGGGAACTCGCCCAACTGCTCCACCGGCACAGCAGCGCCCGGGCCGAGTACGTCTTCGGCGACTCGGTCACCGCACTGGAGGAGAGCCCGAGCGGAGTCCGGGTCACCTTCCGGCACGCGGCGCCACGCGAGTTCGACCTGGTGATCGGCGCCGACGGGCTGCACTCCACCGTCCGCCGGCTCGCCTTCGGCCCCGAGCGTCGCTACGTCCGCCACCTCGGCTACTACGCGGCCACCTGGCAGCTGCCCAACGACCTCGGGCTGCCGACGGGCGCGGTCGGCCTCAACGTCCCCGGCCGGCTGATGTCCGTCGGTGCCGCCCACCGCGACCCGGGCCGGGCCGGCGCGTTCTGCCTCTTCGCCTCGCCCGAGCTGCGCCACGACCGCCACGACCCGGCGCGGCAGAAGGCGCTGGTCCGGGCCGCCTTCACGGGCCTCGGCTGGCGGGTGCCGCAGCTGCTGGAGAGCCTGGACGCCGCCCCCGAGCTGTACTTCGACTCGATCAGCCGCGCCGACGTGCCCGCCTGGTCGACCGGCCGGATCGCCCTGATCGGCGACGCCGCCTGCGGGGCGACCATCGGCGGCATGGGCACCGGCACGGCGGTGGTGGCCGCGTACGTCCTGGCGGGCGAGCTGGCCCGGGCGCGCGGCGACCACCGGGCCGCCTTCGGGCGGTACGAGCAGCTGCTGCGCGGCTACGCGCAGGGCTGCCAGAAGGGCGGGGACCGGACCGGGCCGTTCCTCGCCCCGCGCACGGCCGCGGGCCTGCGGTTCCGCAACGCGCTGCTCAACCGGCGCTGGGCGCTGGAGCGGATGCTGGAGCTGGGAAAGCGGGTCAGCAGCGTGGAACTGCCGGACTACGAGCGCGACTCGCGCCGTCCGAGGGAACTCGCCGGCTGACCGGGGACACCCGGTGCGGCACCAGGAGCCTCCACCCGGACGGTCCCGCGAGTCGATCGTGCGACGGCCGCGCCCTCCCGGGTGGCCGGCGGACGTAGGACGGACATGCGGCGGGCCACCGCTGGAAGAACGTTCTACGAGCGGCGGCCGCCCCCGCCCCCGCCGACCCTCCGACGAGATGACCGCCTTCGCGTCCGGCGCTGTGAACGGCGGCGATCCGGGTGCCTTCTACGCGGGCCCGTGCGTGACCTCCGGTGTCGCGGACGACCAGGGCGAGGACGCGGTCCTGCACGATCCGAACGCGATCGTCCCGCGGAACGTGTTCGGCCAGGAGGGCTGGTTCTGCACCTCCCCGGTCGCCGAGGCGGACGTCCGGAGCCACGGCTTCCTGCCGATGGTCTCCTTCGCCTGCGGGACGACCGTGCACGCGTGATCCCGTCGGGGGCGTGGTGCCGGGGGATGCGCGGCCGGGGTGCGGTCCGGCGGACCCGGTGTCGGGAACGTGTTCGCGGGCCGGGGCCCAAGGTCCCACCCGTTCGGCCCCTTGGCCCCTGGCGATCGGGGCCGCCGCGAGCGATGCTGCCGGTACCGGCCGGGACGATCCGCGTCCGGTCGGAGCAGGATCGTTGGACGAGGTGAACCGGCGTGCGGCATGCCACCGTCGAATCCGTGATGACCAGCCCCGTCGTCCTGGTCTCCCCCGAGACCGGATTCCGGGAGATCGTGACGCTGCTGAGCGAGTACGACATCACCGGCGTGCCGGTGGTGGACCCGGAGGCGCGCCCGCTCGGCGTGGTCTCGGAGGCCGACCTGCTGCGGACCCTGGCCGCGCAGGAGGACCCGGCCAGCCTGCTGCCCGCGCCCGAGTCGGCGCAGGCCGGCCCGAACGGCGAGGTGACCGCGGCCGATCTGATGACGGCGCAACCGGTCTGCACCACACCGGACACCAGCATCGTCGCGGCGGCGCGGCTGATGAGCCGGCACGGCCTGAAGCGGCTGCCGGTGCTGGACGAGGAGGGGCGGGTCATCGGCATGGTCAGCCGCGGCGACCTGCTGCGGGTGTTCCTGCGCGAGGACGTGGTGATCCGGCGCGAGATCGTCGAGGAGGTGCTCGGCCGGATCGACGGGGTCAGCCCGGCGCAGGTCGGGGTGGAGGTCAACCAGGGGCGGGTGGTGCTCAGCGGCACCGTGCCCGAGCAGCACCTGGTGTCGATCGTGCTCAACCTGTGCCGCTCGGTGGACGGGGTGGTCTCGGTGACCGACCGGCTCGGGGCCGAAGGGGCGGCGCCGGTCGGCTGACCGGCCGCGCCGTCCCCGATTCGCACGTTCGTCCCGGACCCGAACGATCCGCTTCGCATACTGCGGAGGGTATCGGGTAACTCACCCTGTGTGCCCGTCAGTGCGGACTGCCGGGACGGCGGAGTTTCGGGGAGGCGGCCGTGGCAGTCGTGTTCGACGCGGACTTCACTTCGACCAGTCAGTGGATCGCCGGGCGCAGCAGCGCCTATCCCCGGATGGGGCCGACCAACCGGAGCGACCACAAACTCGACTACCTCAACCGCGACTACTGCCCCGACGGCGTGTTCGCGGCGGTCCGGCGGCACAGCGGCGGGCTGTGGAGCTGCAACCTGCTGACCACCGAGGGCAGTCCGGACGGCTTCCAGCTCCGTGTCGGGGACGTGCTGTCGGCGAGCGTGACACTGCCCGTCGAACTGGGTGCCTGGCCGGCGATCTGGACCTGGCGGGACGGCGGCAACGAGGTGGACGTCTTCGAGTACCACCCGGACAACCCCGACCTGCTGGAGATCTCCAATCACGTTCGGGGCGGCTACCGGTACTGGCACGGCGCGGGCTCCGGGATCGGGCCGGGGGCGACCTTCGATCTGCGGGTGGTGCTCGGCGCGAACTCGGTGGACTGGTACGTGGAGGACGAGCTGGTCTACGCGGACCTGCACGGCGTCGGGTCCGGGTGGCACGCGTACCTGATCGTCAACATGTCGGTGGCGGACGGGACGTACCACGACCGGCCGCCCTACGGCGGGCCGGACCGGCTCAGCTGGGTCTGCCGCGGCCTCCGGGTCGAGCGCTGAGCGGTCGAGCGCTGAGCGGGCGGGCGCTGAGCGGGCGGGCGGGCTCACGGGTGCCCGAGGTGACGGCGCTCCGTGGGGCTCCTACGGCTCGTGGGGTGCCTACGGTTCGCGGGGTGCGAAGGCGGCGGTGATCGGGCCGCGCGGGGCGTACCCGCCGCGCGGGTCGAGCGGGGTGAGCAGGGTGTGCGGATCGCGTGGGCCGTACAGGCCCTGCGGACCGTTGTGGCCGTTGTGGCCGTACAGGCCGTTCGCGCCCGGTGGGCCGGGCCGGCCGGAACGCTGGAACCAGACCGCCCGGCGGTGCGGGCCGATGTGGGCGGGGTCGGTCACGTACAGGTCGTCGCGCGGGGCTCGCTCGTTGCCCGGGGCGAGCGCCGCGTCCACGGCGCGGTCGGCGATCGCGCGCAGCAGCGCGGCGGCGGTGGTCTCGGCGGCGGCCGGCGCGATGGCGAGGGCGGTGAGCTCGACCCAGAGCGCGGTGGTGACGTAGCCGATCGGGGAGTGGCCGAGCGCCGGGACGGGGCGCGGGTCCGGGTGGCGCCGCAGCACCCCGGCGGCGACGAGCTGCTCGGGGGAGCGGTCGTCGTCCGGCGGTCGGAAGGCCGTGGGTGGCTGGTGAGCCGTGGGCCACTGGGGGTGGGACACGGGCGGCGGATGGTGGGTCACGAGCGGCACGCTACCCCGGTGGGCGCCGCGCCGGGCGCCGGACCGTTTTCTCAGGCTTCCCTCATGCCGCTTTCACCGGTGGCGGGCGCACGATGGTGGTAGGCGCTGCTCACCTCGGCGGGCCCCGACGGGGCCGGAGGAGGAGGTCCTGATGAGGTACTGGCACGGACACGGCCACGTCGTGGGTGGCTGGGGCATGGGGCTGATGGCGTTCGGGACGCTGCTGCTCCTGGTGATCGTCGTGCTCCTGGCCGTGGCCCTGTTCCGCTACTTCTCGCGCTCGCGGCAGCCGATCCCACCCGGTCGGGCGGCTCCGGGCACGGGCGGATCCGGGGCGGGAGGCCCGCAGGGCTGGGGCCAGGCGGGGCGGGGGAGCCAAGGGGGCTGGGGGACGCCACCGGAGCAGGTGCTCGCGGAGCGGTTCGCGCGGGGTGAGATCGACGCGGAGGAGTACCGGCACCGACTGGAGACGCTGCGTTCGGCGAACGGGCCGGGCGGCGATTGACCCCGGTGCCGATCGGTCCGGCGGCGATCGCCCCCGGGACGACACGGAGCGGGCCTGCCGCACTGCGGGTGCGGCGGGCCCGCTCCGTCGCCGGGGGGCGGGGCCGTGGTCGGCCGGTCGGGGGGTCTCGGTGACCGGCCGACGGCCGGGTGCCTACTCGACGACCAGCTCGACCGGGATGTTGCCCCGGGTGGCGCGGGAGTACGGGCAGACCTCGTGCGCCTGCTTGACCAGCAGCTCGCCGGTCTCGCCCGCGAGGGACTCGGGCAGCTCGACGCGCAGCACCACGGAGAGGCCGAAGCCGGCCCCGTCCTTGCCGATGGACACCTCGGCGGTCACCGAGACCTCGCTGGTGTCCACCCGGGCCTGCCGGCCGACCAGGCCGAGGGCGCTGGCGAAGCAGGCGGCGTAGCCGGCGGCGAAGAGCTGCTCGGGGTTGGTGCCCTGGCCGCTGCCGCCGAGCGCGGGCGGCATGGCGAGGGCGAGGTCCAGCTGTCCGTCGGAGCTGACGGCACGGCCCTCCCGGCCGTTGGCGGTGGCGGCTGCGGTGTAGAGCGCGTCCATGGTGGCGTCCCTTCAGGTCCTGGGTGTTCCTGCGGCCGGTGGTCCGGGCGGTTGCCGGTCCGGCGTGCTTCGCGGCGGCCGCTGGGTCGGCGCTGCGTCACGACCAGTAGAGCACGCAATTCAATTGCGCACAACTCAATGGCGTGATGGTGATCGGTACCATGGGTCCATGACCACCCATTCCGGCATGGCCGACGAGGAGCTGCTCCGCCTCGACCGGCAGATCTGCTTCTCGCTCAACGCGGCCTCCCGCGCCTTCGGAGGCGTGTACCGGGTGCTGCTGCGGGACCTCGGGCTGACCTACCCGCAGTACCTGGTGATGCTGGTGCTGTGGGAGGAGGGCGAGCTGCCCGTCAAGCGGATCGGCGAGCGGCTGCGACTGGACTCCGGGACGCTCTCCCCGCTGCTCAAGCGACTGGAGGCGGCCGGACTGGTGTGCCGCGAGCGGAGTGCGGAGGACGAGCGGTCGGTCACCGTCCGGCCGACCCCCGAGGGGTCGGCGCTGCGTGAGCGGGCCGGGCAGGTCCCGCGCCGGCTGCTCGCGGCGACCGGGCTGCCGGTCGAGGACCTGGCCGCGCTGCGCGGACTGCTGGACCGGGTCACCGCCGCGCTGGACGCGGCGGAGGTGGAGCCGGCTCCGTAGGGGGTGAAGTGGCCGGTGTCCGTGCGCGGCGGCGGTGCGGCGGCTCGCCGGGTGGGCCGGTGGATCGGTGGGCCAGTGGGGTGGGCCGGTGGGCCGGGCTGGTGGGCCGGGCCGGTGGGGCGTGGGAGTCGGGGGTGCGGTCGTGGGGCTTGTCAAGCCACCCTCCCACGCCCTGTGATCTGGGTCACATTGTTGCCCCTCGGGCCGGGCTCGTGAGGGCGAAGCGGCAGGTCAGCCACGCTGTTCGGAAGTGAACGGAAACGTTCGGCAATTGTCCGCCCGATCCGGTCAACAACCCGGAGCTCCCGGACGGTTACACCACGAGCCCCCAAGGGGCCGTCGGCGTGCCACCCGGTGGGCCGGCCAGCCGACCGATGAAAGGGGGGCCGCGTGAGCACTCCCGGGCCGGGCGAGGAGCGGGGCCTGCGAGCCGACCCGCTCGGCGACCTGCCGAACGACTTCGAGGCCTTCTTCACTCGCGAGAACTCCGGGTACCTCCGTTACGCCCAGCAGCGCCTGCGGCACCGTGAGGACGCCCAGGACGCCGTCCAGAACGCGGGCGCCACGCTCTACAAGAACTGGCGCCGGGCCCTGGCCAGCCCCGATCCGAAGGCCTTCGCCTTCAAGATCGTCAAGGACGCGGTCGTGGACGTGCTGCGCGAGCGCCGCCGCACCGAACGCAAGCGACTGCGGGTGATCGCCCAGCGCCGTCCCGACACCAGCCAGGACGAGCTGAACGAGCTCGCCGAACTGGACGCCCTGGACTGGGCGATGGAGGAGCTCGCGCGGGCCGCCCCGGTCCAGGCCGATGTGGTCCGGCTGCGCCAGGCGGGACTGTCCTACCACGACATCGGACGGTCCCTCGGCATCGCGCACACCACCGCCCGCACCTACTACAGCCTCGGACGGCGCCACCTGGAGTACCTGTTGGAGCACCCGGACGACGACGGGGCGCGGACATGAAGGTCGTGGACCTGCTGCGCGTGCACGCCGGTGAGCTGGCCCGGGAGTTCGACGACCACGATCCGGTGGACTTCACGCGCCGGCTGGCCGAGCGGCTCGCCGCCGTTCGACGGCCCGCCCCGGCCGCGCGCGAACGCCCCGCCAGGCCGCCCGCCGGTGCCCGGCCGCCGCACGCGCCGGCCTCGGGGCCGAGCCCGGGACCGGCGGCGGGGACGGGCGCCGGGCTGGGCACGGGCGCCGGGGCGGGCGCCGGCTCCGGTCCGGGGGCGGGACCCGGTCCCGGGGCGCTCCCCGGGCAGACCCGGTGGGCCGGAGGGCGGGCGGAGCTGCGGCGCGACCTGCGGCACCTGTGCGCGGGGGTGGCGGGCGCGGTGGAGCCGGGCGAGCTGGCCCTGGATCTCGAACTCGCCGAGAAGACCGCCTTCCGCACCCTGGGCTGCCTGCTGTACGGCATGGGCCGCACGGCGGACGGCGTCTTCTGGTGGCGGATAGCAGCCCAGTACGGGGACCAGCTGGCCGTGCACTGCCTGGCGGTGCACTACACGGCCGAGGGCGAGCGGTGCGACGCGGCCCACTGGGCGGCCCAGGCCCAGGACCTCAGCGCCCCGGGCCGGCTGCCGGAGCTGGCGCCGGACGTCCGGCCGGGCGGGGCGGCGGAGCTGGCGCGGGTGCTCGCGGAGCGCTACGACGGCGAGATCCTGCTGACGGTGCGGGAAGCGGTCACGGCGCGGCCGGGGGCCGACCCCGGGCGGCTGGCGGTCCGGGCGGTACGGGGGCGGGGAGTGGTGCGGATCCGGTGACCGGGTGCGGCTGCCGGAGCGGCCGGTGTGGGGGCGCGTGCCGGGCTGGGGCAGGGGAGCACGCGTGCCGAGGGGCGGGGCCGGAGGCTGGGGGCGGGCCGGGGGCCGGGGGCCGGGGGAGGGCAGGGGGTCAGGTGAGCCCGGAAACGGCGGCGCCCAGGTACTCCGCGCCGAGCAGCAGCGGGACGACGACCATGATCGCCGCGTTGTGGGTGGCCGTCCAGGCCCGCAACTCGCCGAGGGAGCGCCGCGCGCGGCCGTCGGCCCGCAGGTGGACCGCGAAGGGCACCAGGGTGCCCAGCGAACCGAGCAGCACCAGCACGGCGGCCGCCATCGCCGCTTCCCAGCCACCGGTCGGGGCGGCGGCGATGGAGGCGGCCCCGCCGACGGCCGGGACGAGGGTGTTCGGACGGGTCACGACCAGGACCACGGCGAGACCGGCGGACCGGGCGGCGGACAGCCGGTCGATCGAGAGCAGCCAGACCGGCGGCGCGGTGACCCGGCCGGGGCGCGGCCGCTCGCGCCACTGCCGGGCGGCCAGCAGGAGGAGCACGACACCGAGGGCGAGCTTCAGCCAGGACGGCCAGGTCGGCGCGGTGCGGGTGGGGTTCCACGCGGTTCCCGCCGCCACGACGGCGGCCACCACCGCGGTCAGGCCGAGCAGCCAGCCGGCCGTGAAGGCGACCCCGTTGGCCCGGCCGCGCGGTGAGGCGAGGATCAGGAGCAGGGCGATCAGCGGCAGCGGGGAGAGCGCGACCGCCACCGCGGAGGCCAGCATCGGGCCGATCGCCTCGCCCATCCCCGCACCTGCCCTTCCCGCCGCCGGGCGCCGTCCGCCATTCAGCTACCGACGGGCGGGCGGCGCACGGCCGGTGCCGCCGTTCGGGTGAGGGTGGAGCGGAGCGCGGGTTCGAGCGGGTGCGGGGATGGGCACCGAAGGGTGCCGACGGGCGGGTGCGGGCGGAGCGTGAGGCGGAGAGCGACGGAGGGCCGCCGCACCACCGGGGTGCGACGGCCCTCCGCGGGCACGGGCTGCGTCAGTCGGTGCCGGACTCGATCGCCGCGTGGTCGAGCGCGGTGGGGTCCTTCTCGTCACCGGTGCCGGCGGCGATGGGAGCCGCGCCGCCCGGGGCGAGCTCGCCGATCAGGCCGCTCCACGGCGCCAGCTGGCCGTGCACCGCGTACTGCTCCAGCTTGCTGCGCGAGTCGGCGATGTCGAGGTTGCGCATGGTCAGCTGGCCGATGCGGTCGTCCGGGACGAACGCGGCGTCGACGCTGCGCTCCATCGACAGCTTCTCCGGGTGGTAGCTGAAGTGGGGGCCCTGGGTGTCGAGGACCGAGTAGTCCTGGCCGCGCCGCAGCCGCAGGGTGACGCTGCCGGTGACCGGGTGGCCGATCCAGCGCTGGATGCTGTCCCGGAGCATCAGCGACTGCGGGTCGAACCAGCGGCCCTCGTACAGCAGCCGGCCGAGCCGCCGACCCTGGGTGTGGTACGTGGCGATGGTGTCCTCGTTGTGGATGGCGTTGAGCAGCCGCTCGTAGGCGATGTGCAGCAGCGCCATGCCGGGGGCCTCGTAGACGCCCCGGCTCTTGGCCTCGATGATGCGGTTCTCGATCTGGTCCGACATGCCCAGACCGTGCCGGCCGCCGATGGTGTTGGCCTCGTGGACCAGGTCGACGGCGCTGGCGAACTCCTGGCCGTTGATCCGGACCGGGCGGCCGAACTCGAACTCGACGGTGACGTCCTCGGTCAGGATCTCGACCTCGGGGTCCCAGAAGGCCACGCCCATGATCGGGCTGACGATCTCCAGGGAGGTGTCCAGGTACTCCAGCCGCTTGGCCTCGTGGGTGGCGCCCCAGATGTTGGCGTCGGTGGAGTAGGCCTTCGCGGCGGAGTCCCGGTAGGGCAGGTCGCGCTCGGCGAGCCACTCGGACATCTCCTTGCGGCCGCCGAGCTGGTCGACGAACGCCTGGTCCAGCCACGGCTTGTAGATCCGCAGGCTGGGGTTGGCCAGCAGGCCGTAGCGGTAGAACCGCTCGATGTCGTTGCCCTTGTAGGTGGAGCCGTCGCCCCAGATGGAGACGCCGTCCTCCTGCATGGCGCGCACCAGCAGGGTGCCGGTCACCGCGCGGCCGAGCGGGGTGGTGTTGAAGTACGTCTGCCCGGCGGAGCGGATGTGGAAGGCGCCGCAGGCGAGGGCGGCCAGGCCCTCCTCGACCAGCGCGGCTCGGCAGTCGACCAGCCGGGCCTGCTCAGCGCCGTACGCGCGGCCACGGGCCGGGACGTCGGCGAGGTTCGGCTCGTCGTACTGGCCGATGTCGGCCGTGTAGGCGTAGGGGAACGCACCGTGCTCGCGCATCCACGCGACGGCGACGGAGGTGTCCAACCCACCGGAGAATGCGATGCCGATCCGTTCACCGACCGGCAGCTTGCTCAAGACCTTCGACATGGATGCACCCTTGACCCGCATAGCAGGCCCCTGATCTAGCGATGTGTGACGGGATTCGGCGTAATCGATCCGATGCCCGAACTCTGGCATAGATTTGCAGAGTAATGCAAGAGCATACGAAAGCCTGGATGGCTGCAGGGGGCTGTTCGGCCGCCGCGCATCGGGCGGTGATCCGGCCGACTTGCTTGGCCGGACGGGTAGTTGGGGCCGATCAGGGGGTCGGGGCGGGTGCCCGGGTGCGCAGCCAGGCGGTACGGGAGGCGAGTGCGCCCAGCCCGAGGGCGACCAGGTGGCCGGCGTCGGCCAGCTGCTGATCCAGCGCCCAGGCGGCGGCCAGGGCCACGGCGAGCGCCGACAGTCCGAAGCGACGCAGCGGACGCGGGCCGAGCGCGAGGAGGCAGGCACCGGTGGCGACCAGGCCGTAACTGATGCCCACGTCCCGGGCGCGGGAGAGCGCGCCCGGGATGCGGGCCGTCACCATCACCCACATGGCGCCCTCGGTGATCAGGGTGGCGCCCAGGTGCCCGAAGACGAAGACCGCACCGGCCCGGGCCGGGCCCCAGCGCCACTCGGCCAGGCCCAGGACGACGGCGACCGCCGCGATCCCCGCCCAGGACGGAACCCCGTCGACCACGAGGCCACTGGTGAACAGGGTCCACCACTTGCCCACTTCCATGTGATGGACGTTGCTGCTGTTGTGCCGCACGAACCGGGCCCGCTCGGCATGGCCCTGGCTCGCCAGCCAGGAGGCCGTCACGGTCAGCAGCAGGACGTACGCCGTGGTGAGGCGCAGCCGGACGGCGGCTCTCAGCGCCGGGTGCCGGGAAGCCGCGGGGCCGGTCGGTGTCCTCGTGGCGAGGCGATCGCTCATCGTGCCTGGTGCCCTTGTTCGGCGGTTCCCGGAACCGGCTCGCCCGGTGCGCGGCGGGGAAGGCGGCGGCCGGGACGGTCCGAGCGTCAGCGTACGCGAACGGCCGGAAGGCGCCGGGGCCGGAGGCGGGGTGCCGGGAGGTGCGGTTCTCTCGTGCGGCCACGCCGTGGTGGCAGGTCGTTGCGGGTGGCGGGCGACCCGGCGACCCGGCGACCGGTGGTGGGTGGCGGCGGGGCCGGGCGGGGGCGAGGGTGAGGGGGATGGTGAGGAGTGTCGCGAGGAGGCGTCGATGGCCGGCAGCACCGCCAAGGGCCCCGAGGCACACCGGCGGCCCCGGTGGGCGCGTGCCGCCCACGCGGTGTGGGCCTACGTCCGGCGCGCGCCGGGGACCTACATCTGGCTCGCGATCCTGCTCGTCACCACGCAGGTGATCCGGCACGTCGATCCGGCGACCGCCGACCGCATCCTGGAGCGGCGTTCGACCAACCTCCACCACCTCCAGGTCTCGCCGGTCCGTGTCCTGGTGACCAGTGCCCTGTGGATCGCGGGCGGCGGCTGGCTGTCCTACTTCCTGCTGTACAACCTCTTCCACGTGCCCGCCGAACGATGGCTCGGCACGCTGCGCTGGATCTCGGTGGCGGCGCTCGCGCACGTCGGCGCCACGTACCTCAGCGAGGGCGTGCTCGGCTGGGCGATCCACCACGGGCTGGCCTCGCCGAGCGCCGTCTACACCCTGGACTACGGCGTCAGCTATGCGCTGGCCGGAGTGGTCGCGGTACTCACCTATCTGATCGTCCGGCCCTGGCGGTACCTGTACGCGGCCGGGGTGTTGGTGGTCTACGGACTGGGCGTGCTGCAGAGCCGGGACTACACCAGCATCGGCCACTTCAGCGCGGCCCTGATCGGCTTCGCCTGCTACCCGCTGACCCGCGACCGCCCGGGTTCCTTCGACCCGGTCGCCTCGGCCCGCACGGTCTGGCGGCGGGCGCGCCGACGGTGACCGACGGCGGCCGATGGGACGGGTCGGCGGGCGGTTTTGCGGGGCCGCCCGCCGACCGGGCGGGTGGCGGGACGACTACCGGCCGAATCGCTGGGACACGCAGAGGATGTTGCCTTCGCTGTCCTTGAACCAGGCCGCGCGCATGCCCTCGCCCTCGGCGACGCCGTTGACGGTCTTCAGACCGGGGAAGTCGTACTCCTCGAAGGTGATGCCGCGGTCGCGGAGGCCGGCCATCTCGGTGTCGAGGTCGGCGACCTTGAAGCTGGCCAGGGTGTGGGCGGCCTGACCCCCGCTGGGGGTGTGGTAGACGGTGACCTGGGTGCCGCCGGTGTCGCAGACGAACTCCTCCTCACTCTCCTCGGCGAGCTTGAGACCGAGGGTGTCGGTGTAGAAGGCCTTGGCGCGGGCGAGATCGGCGGCGGGGATGACTGCTTGCAGCGGAGCGTCTCCAAGCATGATGTTTCGCCTCCTCCCTGTCACCAGGCTAGGGATGTGCGGGCGGTACCGCCCGGTGGGCGCGGAACGGCTTCGGACTGTGCGCGGGAGGTTGCCGGACGTCATGCGGGGCCGGCCTCCGGAGCGAGGTGACCTCGGCGGCGCGGGCGAAGTGAGGCCTTCACCCGGGGTGGCCGGCCGGCCGCGGAGGTGTCACCGGCCCCGTGGCCAGCCGTGCGGCACACGTTCCAGTACTCCCGCACCGAACAGCTCGTACAGCGGCAGGGCCTCCAGGTGGACGTAGCCGATGTGACAGTCGCAGACCGGCAACGGACAGGCCCGCGCCCGCAGTCGGGTGCGGTAGCTGCCGTCGTACAGGTTGCCGAGGACGTCCCGGACGAAGTGGCAGCGGCGCACCGTGCCGTCGCCGTCCACCGACAGCACGGACTCGCCGGTGCGGCACGGCAGCCCGGCGCTGGGATGGGCGTGCCGGCTGTAGCCGAAGTGCGGGTCGAGAGCGGCCCATCGGGCGGCCTCGGCGTCGGTGTAGTCGAGGCCCTCGGCGGCGTTGACCCACAGGTAGACGTCCTCGGAGAGCTCGGCGCGCAGCCGGCCGGCCTCGTCGAGGTGCTCGGGTTGGCCGACGACGCCGACGCTGTACCGCACACCGAGTGCGTCCAGCTCGCGGCACTTGGCGAGGAAGCGGTCACGGGTGACCTGGCCGGGATGGAAGGTGACCCAGAGGGCGAGGGCGTCGAGGTCGGCCTCGGCGAGCCAGCCCGTGCGACAGCTGAGGTTGGTCTGGATCGCGACGCGGCGGACGTGCGGCAGGCGGCTCAGCTCGACCAGCGCGCGGCGGTACCAGGACCGCACCAGCCCCTCGCCCCAGGGCGTGAACAGCAGCGACAGGGTGTCGCCGGTGCCCGCGCGCCCGGCGGCCCAGCCGGTGAAGCGCTCCAACGCGGCCCGGTCGGCCCGCAGTTGTCCGGGGCTGTCGCGCCGCTTGGCGAACGGACAGTACGGGCAGTCGTAGTCGCAGGAGGAGAGCGGACCGCGGTAGAGCAGGGTGAGGTCCCGCGCGCCGTCCTCCTCCGGCGGCGAGGCGGAGGGCATGCCGAGGAAGGTCATTTCGCCTCGTACGCCGCCATCAGGGCCCGGACCCCGGGCGAGAACAGCATCGGCCCGACGGCGTCCGAGTGCGCCAGGCCCTCCGGGCTGAGCCGCAGGAACGCCGGGTCGCCGGCGGCGAGCCAGCCACGCTGGGCGAACCGGGCCAGCTCCGCCGGGAAGTCCTCGGCCGGGGACCCGCCGAACCGGGCACGGTAGTCCGCCAGCGGCATGCCCTCGGCCTGGAGCAGGGACTGCACCAGGTGCCGTCGGCGTGGCTCCGCCCCGCCCATCCAGTGACCCACCTCGGCACGGTGGAAGTCCTCGGTGGCGACGTAGTCGTCGATGATGCCGCGCACCTCGGTGGCGTTCACCGCGTAGTCGAAGGAGTAGTGCAGCCGCGAGGTGTAGGAGCGGGCGCCGCAGCCCAGGCCGACCATGCCGTCGGTCTGGCAGGCGTACTCGCCCGCCCCGGCCTGCGGGGAGGCGGCCCGGCGGAACATCCGCATCGACACCTGCTGGTAGCCGTGGGCGAGCAGGTGGTCGCGGCCGGCCCGGTAGAGCGCGAGCCGCCGGGTGTCCCAGGCGGACCGGCTCTCCTGCTCCCCGCGCCGGGCCAGGCCGGTCAGCGGACGGACGTACAGCGGGTAGAGGTACAGCTCCTCGGGCCGCCAGGCGAGCGCGGTGTCCAGCGAGCGGAGCCAGCTCGCCTCGGTCTGGCCGTCGATGCCGTAGATGAGGTCGATGTTGAGCACCGGGAACCCGGCCGCACGGATCCGGCCGAGGGCGGCCTCCACCTCGGCCCGCTTCTGCGGGCGGACGGCGGAGCGCGCCTCGGCGTCGTCGAAGGACTGCACGCCCAGGCTCAGCCGGGTGGTGCCCCGGGCGGCCAGCACCTCCAGCCGGTCGGCGGTCGCGGTGGCGGGCGAGGCCTCCACCGAGAGCGGTACCGCCCGCAGGTCGGCGCCCATCCGCCGCTCCGTGATGTCGCACAGCCGTTCCAGCTCGCCGGCCGTCAGATAGGTGGGAGTGCCGCCGCCGAACGCGGCCAGCGCGAACCGGGCCCCGTCGTCCAGCGCGGCGCGCACCGCCGCGGCCTGGCGCTCCAGGGCGTCCAGGTAGGCCGTGGTCAGGCCCTCCGGGCTGCCGATCCGGGTGAACAGGTTGCAGAACCCGCAGCGGACCTCGCAGAACGGGATGTGCAGGTAGAGCGAGAGCGCGTGCTGCGGCTCGCCGGCCCACAGTTCGCGCAGCGGCGGACGTTCGGGCAACGGGCGGTAGGCCGTCTTGTGCGGGTACGCGTAGACGTACGACTGGTACGGCGAGTCCGGGCGCGGGGGCGCGGTGGTCATGCGGGCTCCTCGGAGGTCGCGGCGGCGCCCGCCGGTCGGGCGGGGAGGGTGAAGTGCGCGTACGGGACCGTCCAGACCACCTCGTGGCCGATCCGGTGCCCGGTGTAGCCGTCCTCGCCGTAGGCGGTGCCGTGGTCGGAGCAGACGATCGCGAAGCAGGGGCGGCGGGCGCTCATCGCGGCGAACAGCCGGCCGATGTGCGCGTCCACGTACTCCAGGGCGGCGGCGTGGCTGGCCCGCGAGTCCCCGTGCTCGCGGGTGGCGCCGGGCAGGTGGAACCAGTTCGGCTGGTGCAGCGCCGAGACGTTCAGGAAGAGGAACAGCGGCTGGTCGGCGGGCTGTTCGGCGGCGACCCGCTCGGCCCGGGCGACCTGCACCTCGAAGGACGTCGGCGAGGCCACGCCGGACTCGGGTGCCCAGTGGCTCTCCTGGAAGAGGCCGGGGAGCACCGACCCCAGGGCACCCTGCTTGTTGAAGAACCCCACGCCGCCGATGCACACCGTGCGGTACCCCGCCGCGGCCAGGGCCGTCGGCAGGTCGGGGGCGTCGAAGACCCAGGTGCGCGGGGCGGTGCTCTCGGATCCGGCGAAGCGGGCCGCGAACAGGCGCGGGTGCGGTCCGTCCGGGGAGGCCGGGGTCGGCAGGAAGCCGGCCAGGATCGCCTGGTGGGAGGCGTAGGTGAAGCTGCCGGGCGCGTGCCGGCGCTCCCAGCGGCCGCCGGGGAGGACGGCGGCGAGGTGCGGGATGCGGCCGGCGGCGGCCAGTTCCTCGGCGACGTCGAAGCGGAGCGTGTCGAGGGTGACGAGCAGCAGGTCGTGGCTGCCCACGACGGCGTTCATGTCGGGGGTGGGAGCGGGGGCCGGGGTGTGGTCCGGGGCCGGGGTGTGGGCCGGGGTTTGGGCCGGGGTCGGGGTGGTGGTCAGGTGGTTCATCGAGCGGGTTCCGTGATCTGGTGGTCCGTCGTCGCGGGCGACGACGGGGAGGGGGCGGTGAGGGCGGCCAGCTGGGCGCCGTAGGTGTCCAGGCCCTCGGCGGGGCCGCCGGGCAGGCCGGTGAGGCGGGGGAGTAGGTCGCCGAAGGCGTTCACCTCGCCGACCAGGGCGCGCCGCCAGCCGGCCGTGGGCAGCACGTCGACGCCGACCATCGGCGAGCCGGGGAAGCAGGCCGCCGCGCGCTCGGCCGTCTCCAGCAGGGCCGGCCAGGCAGGCCCCGCGGCCTCCCGGACCTGGTCGATGCTGCCCCGGGCGCCGCCGAGGTGCAGGTTGGTCATCGGCTGGGTGCTGGTGCGCACCACGGCGTGGGTGGCCCGGCCGGCGACCACCACGACCCGCAGGTCCGCCGAGCGCCCCGACTGCGAGGCCTTCGGGATCCACTGCTCGACGTGCAGGCCGTCCGGTGCCAGGCCGTCGACGATCGCGGCGACCTCCCGCTCGCCGCGGTAGCGGCGCACCCGCAGCGAGTTGTGCAGGCCGCCGTCGGTGAGCTCCACCGAGGTGGTGGCCTGCACTTGCCCGCGCGGCCCGAACTCCAGGGCCATCACCCCGGAGGCGGAGGAGCCGTGCGCCGGCTTGACGAAGACCCGGTGCAGGCCGGCCGCGGCGAGGCGCTCGCGCAGGTGCTCCCAGCCGGTGACCTCGCCGCCGAGCGCCCTGGGCACCGGCACCCCGGCCGCGGTGAGCAGCGCGTGTGCCCGGCGCTTGTCGAACATCACGGCGATCTCCTCCGGATCGCCGAGCAGCCGTACGCCGGGCCGGGCGGCCAGCCCGCGCAGCGCGGCGATGACGCCCGCGTACCAGACGGCCGTGCCCTCGACCCTGGTCGGCGCGTAGCCGGGGCTGAGCGCCGGGCCGCGCAGCAGCCGGTCGACCTCGGGCTCCTCGCCGGGCGACTCGATGCGCAGCAGGCCGTCCTCGGGCAGCCGGTACCGGCCGCGCAGCACGTCCAGCCAGGGCAGGACGGCGGGCTCGGGCAGTCCGGCGGCCCGGGCGGCGGCCGCGAACAGCGTCACCCGTCGGTGCCCCGGGTTGCCGAGGACGGTCAGTCGCACGGTCATCGCCTCCGTGTCCGGCTACTCGGAGACCGAGACGTAGCGGTCGTCCTCGTCGTCCATCTCGTCCGCCTCGGCGTCGCCGAGGTCGAGCTCGACCCCGGGCAGGGCCTCGTGCAGACGTTCCTGCATCGCGTCGCTCAGGTAGTGGTGGTGCAGGTCGAGGGAACGCAGGTGGGTGAGCGGCTGGCCCTCCAGCAGGGTGGTGGCGCCCTCGTCGGAGAGCACGCCCATGGAGATGTCGAGCGACTCCAGCCGGGCCACCACGGGGGCGTGGGCGAGGGCGGCGGCGATCTCGTCCTGGAGTTCGCTGTTGGCCAGCCCGAGGTGGCGCAGCTTCGGCAGCCGGGAACCGTCCAGGAACGGTGCCAGGTCGTCCATCGTCGCGTCACCGCCGTACTCGTCCACGCCGAGCCAGAGGGTCAGGCGCTCCAGCGCGGGCAGTTCGGAGCCGGCCACCGCGCGCACCACGGTGGCCGGAAGGCCGCCGGACTCGAAGCGCAGGCTGGTCAGCCGGTCGTGCCGCACCGGCTCCAGGGCGAGGTCCGTGCCGCCGCGCACGGCCAGCGACCGCAGCCCGGGGAAGGCGTTCAGCAAGGGGGTGACGTCGTCCATCTCCAGCCAGGAGATCTCGCACTCGTCGAAGGTCACCTCGCCGAGGAACAGCGCCTCCAGGGCGGGCAGGCGCCGCGCCTCGGCCGTGACGGCCTCGACGGCGGAGCGTACGGACGTGTAGCCGTCCTGCCACCAGGCGCCGATCACCACGGCGCGGACGCCCGCCGGGTCGACCTCCTCCAGGAAGGACTGCCAGAGCTGGACGAAGTCCTGCGTGGAGCCGTACTCGAGGGACAGCCGCCAGGCGACGGCGCCCGCGGCGGGCCGCGGCCGGGCGTCGTCGGGCGTGAACTCGTGGACCGGCAACTCGTGGAAGCGTTCGATGTGGCGGGAGACGGTCATGGAGGATCCTGGTGGGTCGAGTGGTCGAGTGGTCGAGTGGTCGAGTGGTCGAGTGGTCGAGTGGACGGACGGGCGGGTGCGTGCGGGAGGTGACGGTTACTCGGCCACGGCCACGTAGCGCCACCGGTCGTCGGGCTTGCCGGGCTCGGAGAGGTCGACCTCGACCCCGGTGAGGGCCTGGCGCAGGCGCTGCTGCATCTCCTCGGTCAGGTAGTGGTGGTGCAGGTCGAGGGAGCGCAGGTGGGTGAGGGGCTGGCCCTCCAGCAGGGCGGTGGCGCCCTGATCGGTCAGCACGCCCATGGAGAGGTTGAGCGACTCCAGCCCGGCGACGACGGGCGCGTGCGCCACGGCGGCCGCGATGTCGTCCTGGAACTCGCTGTTCTGGAGGCCGAGGTGGCGCAGCGAGGGGAAGCGGGTGCCGTCCAGGAACAGCGCGACGTCGGCCATCGTCGCGTCGCCGCCGTAGTTGTCCACGCCCAGCCAGAGCTCCAGCCGCTCCAGGGCCGGGAAGTCGCAGCCGGCCACCGAGCGCACGACCGAGCCCGGCAGGCCGCCGGCCTCGAAGCGCAGCGCCTTGAGCGCCTCGTGCCGCAGCGGCCGCAGGGCCAGACCGCCCTTGCCGTCCCAGTCCTGCGAGGCGCCGCGCACCACCAGCTCGGCCAGCCGCGGGAAGGCCGTCAGCAGCGGCGTGATGTCGCACTGCTGGATCCAGGAGATCTCGCACTCCTCGTAGGTGATGTCGCCGACGAACAGCGCGCGCAGGGCGGGCAGCCGGTCGGCGGCGGCGACGATCGCCTCCATCGGCTCCTGGAAGCCGTCCGGCTCGTCCGGGGCCCACTGGCCGATCACCAGGGCGGTGACCCGCTCGGTGTCGACGGCGCCGAGGAACTGCTCCCAGCGCTCGGCGAACGTCGCCTCGGACTCGTAGTCGAGCTTGACCCTCCAGGCGGCCGAGGCCGCGTCCGGCAGCTCGACGGCGCCGGATCCGCCCTTCTCCTCGGCCTCCTCCAAGGCCTCCACGAAGTCGAAGACGGGGAGACCGTGGAACCGCTCGATGTGGTCGTTGACAGTCATGCGCTGCTCCTCCGGGATCTGGGCCGAACAACTGTCTACCAGCCGGGACTGACAATCCGGCGGCCGGGTCGCCGCCCGGGCGCGTTGTCAGACCCTTGCTCTATGTTCGGTTCCTGGCTCCGGAGAGTGACCGCGGCAGACGCGGTGGAGCCGTGGGTTCCGGCGTCCGCCGGGGTCCGGCCGTACGGCGAGGGAGGACTGATGTACCGCCAGGGCGATGTGCTGATCGTGCCGGTCGAGGAGAGCGCGGTGCCGCCGCGGGTGGCGGGGCTGGCCGTGCAGCCCCGGGACGGGCGGGGCCGGATGGTGCTGGCGCTCGGCGAGGTCACCGGGCACGCCCACGCCGTGGTCGGCCCCGGCGAGCTGCGCCGCGAAACCGGGCCGTTCGGCGCGGGCTGGCTGCACCTGCCCGAGGGCGGCCGGGTGGTGCACGAGGAGCACGCGGCGATACCGCTGCCCAAGAGCTGGTACCGGGTGGTCCGCCAACGCGAGTACGCGCCCGGCGCGGTGCGGGTGGTCGCGGACTGACGACCGCTCCGCCCGCCGTACGGGGGCGGCACGAGGGCAGGGCACGAGGGCAGGGCGCGGCCGGGGCCGCGGCACGGGAACGGGAACGGACGGCCGGGCGGGGAGCCCGGCCGGGAACGGAGCAGGGATGGAAACGGTGATCCACGACGAGGCCCACGGCGACCGGGCGCAGGCGCGGGAGCTGCCCGGGCCGGCCGAGGCGACGGCCCGTTGGCGGGCGGCCGGGGCGGCCACCGGGCCGGGGGACAGGGCGGCGGCCGAGCGTGCCGTCCGGGCCGCCTACCGGGCGGCCGGACTGCCCGAGCCCGCGGCCGTCCGCTGGTTCGGCTCGCCGCTCGCCGCGACCGGGGCGGCCCTGGAGCTGCGGGCCGCCGGCGCGCAGAGCGTGCGTGAGGCCGTGCGCACCCGGCCCTGGGAGGAGGCCCGCCGACGGGCCGTCGAGCAGGTCGGCACCAGAGGGTGGGCGGGCCACTGGGCGCTCACCGGTGGCGAGCTCGGACCGGTCACCACCCCGCTCGCCGACCGACTGCGCAACGCCGTGCTCGACCGGCTCGCCCCCGAGGCCGACCGGGAGGCCGACGCCGCCGTGGCCGAGGAGGCACGGGACCGTCGCACCACCGTCCGGCTCGCCCTGCTGGACGCCGTGCGCGGTCAGCACGACGCGCCGTGGTTCGCCGCCTTCGAGGCCGCCGGGTCGAGCGCCGACGCCGTCGCACCGCTCGCCGAACTGGCCCGGGAGGCCGGCTGGTGGTGGCCGTACCGGGAGGTGGCCCTGCTCAGCGAGCGGCCGGCCGTCCTGCACCGCGACGAGGCCGGACGGCTCGACCGGGCGGACGGGCCCGCCCTGGAGTACGCCGACGGCTTCGCCCTGTACGCCTGGCGCGGCATGCCCGTCCCGCCGGAGTTCCTGGCAGGCCTGGCCGAGGTGACCGTCGAGCGGATCTGCGCCGAGGAGAACGCCGAGCTGCGCCGGGTCCTGCTGGAGCACTACGGCTACGAGCGCTACCTGGCCGACTCCGGCGCCGAGCCCGTCCACCGGGACGAGACCGGGGTGCTCTGGCGGATCGTCCTGCCCGACGACGAGCCGGTGGTGATGGTCGAGGTGGTCAACTCCACCCCCGAACCGGACGGCACCCACCGCACCTACTGGCTGCGCGTCCCCCCGAGCACCCGCACCGCGCGAGCCGGGGTCGCCTGGACCTTCGGCATACCCGAGAGGGCCTACCACCCGCAGCGCGAGACCTGATCCAGGCTGCCTCCAGCCATCCGGAGCGGGCCCCTGAGCTGCGCGTGTTGACCCTCACCCCACGTCAGGCCGCACGGTGGGGCGCAGCGAACGAACGGATGATCGGAGGGACGCATGAGCTGGTCGGTGGGCCAGGTCTCCGGCTTCGCCGGTGTCACGATCCGGACCTTGCACTACTACGACCGGTCCGGGCTGCTCGCGCCCAGTGAGCGCAGCCCGGCCGGCTACCGGCTCTACAGCGGCGCGGACCTCGCCAGGCTCCAGCAGATCCTCTTCTACCGGGAGCTCGGCTTTCCGCTCGACGAGATCGCCGACATCCTGGCGGACCCGCAGGCCAACGCGCTCGACCACCTGCTGGCGAGGCGGCAGGCCCTCACCGACCAGATCGGCCGCCTGCAGAAGCTGGTCGACGTCGCCGAGCGGGCCATCGAGGTCCAGCGCACCGGGGTCGAGCTGACGCCGCAGGAGCGCTTCGAGGTCTTCGGGGACGTGGTCTTCGACCTCAGCTACGCGGCCGACGCCCACCTCAGGTGGGGCGAGCGGGACAGCCACCAGGAGGCCCTGGCCCGCGCCGCCACCCACTCCAAGGAGGACTGGCAGCAGCTGATGGCGGAGGCCGCCGAGTGGCGCGGCCGGCTGCTGGAGGCCTTCGACGCGGGGCTGCCGGTCGACCACCGGACGGTGCTGGACCTCGCGGAGCGGCACCGGCAGCACATCACCCGGTGGTTCACACCCTGCCCGCCGGAGATGCACTGCCGGATCGCCGACGACTACGAGGCGGACGCCCGGGCCTTCGCCCTGGTCGTCCCGCCGGCCGACCAGCGCCCGGGCCTGGCCGGCTACCTCCGTGCGGCCATCGGCGCCAACGCCGAGCGGCGCGACGCGAACGACCTCGACGACTCGACGGCAACGACGTCGACGGCAACGACGTCGACGGCAACGATGTCGACGGGGCGGCCCGATGAGGATCCTCGTCATGGCCGCCGGATCGTACGGCGACGTCGCCCCCTACACCGGGCTCGGGGCGTACCTGCGCGGTGCGGGGCACGAGGTCGCGCTCGCGGCGCCCGAGGCCTTCCGCGAGCTGGTGGCCGGCAGCGGCCTCGACTTCCGGCCGCTCCCGGTCGATCCACGCGGCGCGGGCGCCGGGCCCGCACGCGGGCGCTCCGAACTGCTCGCGCGGGCCGCGGCGTTCATCGGGCAGCTGGGCGACGGGCTCGCGGACGCCACCGCACCCGGCGCCGATCTGCTCCTGCTGAGCACCACCACCGCGCCGCTGGGCTGGCACCTCGCGGAGGCGATGGACGTTCCCAGCCTGGGGGTCTACCTGCAACCCACGCTGCCGACACGGGAGTTCCCTCCGGTCGTCGGGGGCGGCCGCTCGTTGGGGAGCTGGGGCAACCGGGCGGCGGGGGCGCTCGGCCAGCGGGTCGTCGATCGTCTGCACGCCGAGGCCGCCCGCCGGATGCGGTGGCGGCTCGGACTCCCGGCGCTCTCCCAGACCGCGCGCCGGCGGGCCGTGGAACGGGAGCGCTGGCCGGTGTTGCACGGCTTCAGTCCGACCGTCGTACCGCGCCCGGCCGACTGGCGGGAGGGGTTGCGGGTGGTCGGCAACTGGTGGCCGTACGTGCCGGACGACCACCGTCTCCCGGCCGAGGTCGAGGACTTCCTGCGGGAGGGACCGCCACCGGTGTTCATCGGCTTCGGCAGCATGGCGGCCGGGCAAGGCGAGCGGCTGAGCACCCTCGCGGTGGAGGCCCTGCGGCGGGCGGGCGTCCGGGGCGTGGTGCAGGCCGGCTGGGCCGGGATCGCCGGGGAGGGCGACGACGTGCTGACCGTCGGCGAGCTCCCGCACGCCCGGCTGTTCCCGCACATGGCGGCGGTCGTGCACCATGCGGGCGCGGGCACGGCGGCCGCGGCCCTGCGCGCGGGCGTGCCGAGCGTCCCCGTCCCGGTGACGGCGGACCAGCCGTTCTGGGCCGGTCGGCTCGCCCGGCTCGGTGCCGCCACCACGCCGGTGCGGTTCGCCGACCTGACCGCCGACCGGCTGGCGGAGGCCGTCCGGCAGGCCGTCGAGGAGCAGCGGCTGAGGGAAGGGGCGCAGGAGGCGGCCCGCGCGATGGCGGAGGAGGACGGCGCGGCCCGGGTCGCGGAGGCGGTGGCGGCATTGGGCCGGTAGGGGAGGAGCGGACGGGCCGTCGCCGGGGCTCGGCGGTCCCCGGCGACCGGACTGGTGCCCCCGGACCGGCGCCCGGACCCGCGACCACTGCGGTGAGACGGGGTTCGACAGCTGAGCGGCGCGGACGGCCAGGACACGCTTGTGTCGCGGCCGGTCATGGCGGTCCAGTCATTGCGGTCCGGTCAGCGATGGGGAGGGCGAGGCGAGCGGAGAGCCGAGGAGGTGAGTGCGGACGACCATGCCGGAGCCTTTCGGGAGGTCAGGGTGCCCGGGCGATCAGGACGGGCTGGAAGAAGCCGGTGTCGACGGGCAGCTCCCAGCGGATGCCGGACAGGCCCGCCTCGGCGGCGAAGGCGCTCAGCTGGTCCTGGGTGAGCGCCCAGTAGGTGGAGCGGCGAACCGAGACCTGCCACTCGCCGGCGTCGTCCGGAAGGAGGCGGAAGAGCTCCAGGTCGTACCGCTCGCCGTCCTCCCGCCACTGCCAGAGCTGGAAGAGGACCGACCGTCGGCCCTCGTGGTCGGCGGTCTGCGGCGACGTGGAGGCGGGCCGGGTGCGGCGCAGCTCGTCGTACGGGCGGGTGGTGACCAGCACCAGTCCGCCGGGACGCAGGACCCGTCGCATCTCACCGAGCGCGGCGCGGACGTCCTCGGCCGTCAGCAGGTGGGGCAGCGCGTTGTCGGCGCAGACGACGACGTCGAACCGCCCGTCCGGGAAGGGGAGCTTCCGCATGTCGGCGGCGGCGGTGGGCAGCCGGAGGCCGCGCTCGGCGGCCTCGGCGGTGGCGCGGGCGGCGGAGACCGGGCTGAGGTCGCTGCCGGTGACGCGGTGGCCGAGCGCGGCCAGGCCGATCGCCTGGGTTCCGATGCCGCAGGCGCAGTCCAGCACCTCGGCCGGGCGGTCACCGAGGTGCCGGCGGATCAGGGCGTCCAGCGCGGCGCCCTGGCGGGCGACGGAGGCGTTCCAGTCGGCGTAGAGGAGGTGGTAATCGTCGGCGAACGCGTCGTAGAAGCGGCCGAGGGTGGAGTCGGTCATGGCGTCAGGGTCTCCATGGGAGGCGGGAGGCGGGAGGCGGGAGGCGGGCGGGGCGCGGGCGCGGCGACCGGTACGTCCGCCACGGCGCTATCCTCGCCCGGGCACACTGGCACGGAGTACCGGTTTTCCGGGGCTACCGAGGGGCGGGCAGGGTACGGACACCGGACGGTGACGTCCGGTCGGACGGACCGCCGCCGGTCCCGCTGGTCCCGCTGGTCCCGCTGGTCCCGCTGGTCCCGCTGGTCCCGCTGGTCCCGCTGCTCCGCTGCGACGGCGGCGACCTGCCCGGCGAGCACGAGCCGGCCGGGCCGGTCGCCGGAGCGATCGAGCTGCCGGAGGGCAGTTGGTGGGACTGGGACGTGTGGCCCTGGCGACCCGGCGAGCTGCGGTTGGCCGCCGGGTAGGACCTCGACTACCACCACGGCCTGGAGCTGATCTTCGCCGACCCGTTGTACGTCCGGTGCCCGGGGTTCTTCCAGGACCCGGCGTTCCGCCCGCCCACGCCCGAGGAGCGTCGGCTGGTGGAGGGGCGGTGCGGCCCGGCGGGGCCCACAGCGCAGGGCCCCGCCAGGGGAAGTCCGCGATCCGGGTCCTTGCCGCAGGTCGGGAGAGGTCTTCGCCCAGCCCGACCGCGCGGCCGTGACACCGGCCGCACGGTCACTGCGTCAAGGGCGCTCAGCCGTCGGCAAGTTCGAGGGACTTGCCGATCGGGAACCAGTGCAGTGTTGTCGTCATTTTGTCCGTGCTCGTGTCCGTGTCCACGTCGCCGTCGACATTCGCCAACGTGCCGGAGACCGTCTGCCCTTGCGGACGAGGACGCTCATAGGGTGGCGCTGGCCGGAGGTACCGGACTGGAGCAGGATCGGCGCGGTCTGCGCGCAGTGCAGGCCCTGGGCGTTGGTCTGCCCGGAGACCTGGACGTTCCCGTCCACGGTCAGGGTCTGGAGTTCGAGGTCGGGCCTGTCCACGGTGACGCTGGTGTGCAGGTGGTCCGGCGGGCGACGGGCCGGCGAGGAGGGGGCGGGGACGGTCAGGGCCCGCGCTGCCACAGTGGCGTCCGGCTTGGCGGCGCGGATCACGGTCGCTCATCATCAGGTGCTTTGGTGGGCCGTCGGGGTGACCGTGGGCGCCCGAGACGGGCCGGGCGCGTCCACCACCGGTGCCGGCCTTCCGTGCCGAAGTGCCCCTGTGGATCTGCTGCTTCAGGGCCGTCCGCGGCCGGGAGCGACATGCGGCGTACCGCCGGGCGGAGGTGGTTTCTAGGCGAACGGCGTAGCTGCGGGCGCGGTTCTTCGCGGATCGGGACGTACTGGTGAGGGCGCAGCGCCCGGGGGATCCCATCGCACGGAAGGAAGCGAGACATGGCCTCACAGAACATCAAGGAGCTCAAGGAGAAGGTCGAGAAGCTCTACGATGACGAGGAAGGCGATTTCAGGCGAAAGTTCGACGCGGCGATCAGGGGTTTGACGCCGCCCACGGTGTACCCGGACTCCGACGTTTACAAGGACTGGCGAGGGGCGACCGGAAAGACCCTGGCAGAATTCTTCGTCGAATGGTACGACTGGGGCTGGAAGCAGCCCATCTCCGACGGGTTGAAGTACATCCGTAAATTCAGCTGGATCAGCTACGAGAACGCCGCGGGGCTCGCGTTCGTGACCAGCGAATCAGGACGTGAGGTGCTGGCGGACTTCACGCAGCTGCAGGGTCGGCAGATGGATTCCACGGATTCCGAGAAGCTGGTCCAGCAGTGGATCGATGAACTCGGCCCGAAGCGGATGGCCGATTTCAAGAAGGGGGACTGGTCGACCCTCAACAAGTTCTTCATCAGGGAACTGAAGCCCGGTAAGCGGCCGATCGACTACCCCGACGACCCCAGCGTCGTGACCGCCCCGACCGACTGCATCATCAACATGATCGTCGACAACCTGGCGCCCGACACGCCGCTCCCGATCAAGGCGGCCGTGACCATGAGTGTCAGCAGGCTGCTCGACGGCTCCAAGTATGCCGAGAAGTTCATCGGTGGCACGGCCGTGTCGTGCATCCTCATGCCCGACACCTACCACCGCTACCACGCCCCGGTCGGCGGCCGGGTGGTCGAGGCCCGCGACGACATCGGCGGCGTCTACTACGGGATCCGGGACTTCCCCGACCTGCTCAACAAGGGAAACGTCGGCTACGGGTACGACTACAGCCTGTTCGAGGACTTCCGCCGCGGATACGTCATCATCAAGACGCCGTACGTGGACCACAACGGGGATCCGGACGGCGAAGGCTTTGTCGCCCTGGTGCCCGTCGGCCTCAACTCGATCGGCTCCGTGAGGTTCCTCGATCCGTTCCGGAGGATCACGGAGGAGTCGACCCCGGTCGAGGTGAAGAAGGGCGACGAGATCGGCTACTTCCAGTACGGCGGTTCACTGAACATCCTGCTGTTCGAAGAGAAGCGGTTCCCCGCACTCCAGCTCCTCCTGGGCCAGCGCATCGGAGTCCTCCAGGAGGTCGCGCACACCGAGCGCTACATCGAGCGCTACGTCCGCCCGCTGCCCGGGCGCGTTACGCCGACGTCCTGACCTCCCTCCCGAAACGGAAGGTGAACCATGCCCCGTCAGCCCGTTTACGCGATCCCGGCGAACGCCTTCAACACGCAGACGATCCACTTCTGTCCCGACCCCGGGAAGAAGGAGGAGGAAGGAGCCCCGAAGACGGTCCGGTCCTACGCCGGGTACGCGGACGTCGACGGTCCCGGCACCGAAAGGAGCCGCTTGTTCCACTGGTTCTTCGAGAGCCAGACCTGCGATCCCCACGTCGACGCCGACAAGCAGAAGGACCTGATCGAGAAGACGCCTCTGTTGATCTGGCTCAACGGCGGTCCCGGCGCCTCGTCGCTCCTGGGTCTGTTCCTGGAGAACGGGCCGCTGCGCGTCGGTGACGACGCCGCCGGGACCATTTCGGTCAGCCCCGACACCTGGAACCAGGAAGCACACGTCCTCTACTGGGACCAGCCGGTCGGCGCGGGATACAGCTACTGCAAGACGTCGGAAACGTACGTCAAGGACGAGGACGAACTCAGCGAGATGTTCCACCGGGCGCTGGTTCAGTTCTTCGAAACGTACCCGGAGTACCAGAAGTGCCCCCTCTACGTCTGCGGTGAGAGCTATGCGGGCAAGTACGTGCCGTACATCGCCCGGAAGATCCACCAGGAGAACCTCAAGAGGCCCAGGACGCACCTCAATCTGCAGGGGATCGCCGTAGGAAACGGCTGGATCAGACCGGAACTCTCGATCCGCGTCATGATCGACTACGCCTACGCGTCCGGATTCCTCGGCAAGGGCCAGAAGGACGTCCTGGACTCCTCGTACAAGCACTTCCAGGACGTCCTCAAGGCCGGCGAGATGAAGAAGGCCACCGATCTCGGCAACGGCCTGGTCAACGCGATCCTGGCCTACGGAGGCGACTTCGACGTCTACGACGTACGGCGCTGGGAGGACCTGTCCGCGGGTGCGCTGCCCGTCTACCTCAACACCGCCGCCGTCAAGGAGGCCCTGCACGTCGACCACGCGTGGGAGTCCGCGGACAACTCGGGTCCGGTGGCCACCGCACTGAAGGCCGACAACATGGCGGATGCCTCGTCGCTGTACGCCGAGCTCATCCACGCGAAGGAGAACTACAGGGTCCTGCTCTACACCGGGGACTTCGACACCGCCTGCGGCTACCAGAGCACCGAGGAGATCCTCGACGAGATCATGAAGGACGGCTGGCAGGAGGTCCCGCGGTTGATCTGGAAGCAGGCGCAGGGCAACCCGAAGGGCTTCGTCCGCAGCCTCAACAACGTCACCCAGGTCGCGGTGCCCGACGCCGGGCACGAGGTACCGGCCTACCAGCCGCGGATCTCCCGGGAGATGCTCTACAACTGGCTGTTCGACCGCCCCTTTCACGGCCAGGACCCCGAGAGCGTGGCCCGGGCCATCCTGGCCAAGGCCCTGGAGGACGCCGACGAGGAGACAGGATGAGCGGTCACTTCAAGAGGACGAAGGAGACGGCCGACCTGGCGGCGGCCACAGCCGTCCTCAAGCAGGGCTACGTCTGCACCCTCGCCCACGTCGACCCAGAGACGGGCAGGCCGAGGTGCGTGCCCATGGTCTACGCGTACCACGAGGAGGGGGACGAGCGGCGCCTCTATCTGCACGGCTCCATCTACTGGCCGCCGCAGACGGCGCTGGCGCCCTCGCTGCGGCAGCTGTGGAGCGACGCCGGGGTCCACGTCTGCCTGGCCGTCACCCTGCTCGACGGCCTCATCGTCGGGCGGGCGGCGATCAGCACCTCCCTCAACTACCGCTCCGTGGTGGTGGACGGCATCGCGCGGAAGGTCGATCCGGCGGACCGGGCGAAGGCGTTCGAGGCGCTCAGCAACCAGGTCATCCCGGGCCGGTGGCCCGAGCTGCGCCCGATCAAGGACGGCAAGGGCGGCGAACTGGACTCGGACGGGGAGCACACCCCCACCACCGGGGTCCTCTCCGTCAGCCTGACGGAGGACGCGACGGTGAACGTCAAGCGGCACCACGCCGCCGAGCCGGAGCACGAGAACCAGCAGGACTGGGACTGGGACCACGGCAACGCCTGGGGCGGTGTGCTCCCGATGCGCCAGGTCTACGGGCCGGCGATCCCCGACTCGCACGTCAAGGACAAGGACGCCGACCCGCCGGACCCCGTCCAGCGGGTCATCGGCAGGACCACCTAGGTTCTCTTCGTTCCGGCGACGCCCGCCCGGCGTGATCCGAAAGAAGAGGATCTTCATATTCCGGTTCAGGCTGCGGCCTTGAGCAAAGTGATCAACTGGTCGGGGGACGGCCCGGGCGCGAAATCCGCTGGCCGGAGGGCATCGTCGCCGCGATGATGCGGACATGCGCACCTTCGAAGAGCTGATCGCCGAGGCCGAGGCCGTGTCCGTGGACGGCTGGGACTTCTCCTGGCTGGACGGCCGGGCCACCGAGGAGCGGCCCTCCTGGGGCTACCAGCGGCTGCTGGCCGGGCGGCTGGGCACGGCGACCGCGGCCCTGGACGTCCAGACGGGTGGCGGCGAGGTGCTCGCGGGCGCTGTACGGCTGGGCGGGCGCCCGCCCGTGCTCGCGGCCACCGAGTCCTGGCCGCCCAACGTGGCCCGCGCCACCGACCTGCTGCACCCGCTGGGCGCGGTGGTGGTCGCGGACCCCGACGAGCCGCCGCTGCCGTTCGCCGACGGGGCCTTCGACCTGGTCAGCAGCCGGCACCCGGTGCGGGCCTGGTGGACGGAGATCGCCCGGGTGCTGTGCCCCGGCGGCACGTACTTCGCCCAGCACGTGGGCCCGGCGTCGGCCTTCGAGCTGGTCGAGTACTTCCTCGGGCCGCAGCCGGAGGCGCGCGAGGGCCGCCGCCCCGAGCGGGAGAGCGCCGAGGCGCGGGCGGCCGGGCTGGAGGTGGTGGACCTGCGGTCCGAGCGGCTGCGGATGGAGTTCCGGGACATCGGTGCGGTGGTGTACTTCCTGCGCAAGGTGATCTGGATGGTCCCGGGCTTCACCGTGGCGGGGTACTGCGACCGGCTGCGCGAGCTGGACGCCCGGATCCGGGCCGAGGGCCCGTTCGTGGCCCACTCGGCGCGGTTCCTGATCGAGGCGCGCAAGCCGTAGCCGGCCTGCCGGACGCCGGCCCGCCGGGCAGGGGCCCCGGCGGGCCGGCGCCGGAGCTCAGCACGGTGCGACCAGGTCCAGGTACGCGTCGTGCCAGAGGTCCTCGTCGCCGTCCGGCAGGAGCAGCACGCGGTCGGGCCGGAGGGCCTCGATGGCGCCGGGGTCGTGGGTGACCATCACGATCGCGCCCGGGTAGCTGCCCACCGCCGTCAGGACCTCCGTGCGGGAGGCCGGGTCGAGGTTGTTGGTCGGCTCGTCCAGCAGCAGGACGTTGGCGCCGGAGTGCACCAGGCCGGCCAGGGCGAGCCGGGTCTTCTCACCGCCGGACAGCACCCTGGCCGGCTTGTCGGCGTCGTCTCCCCGGAAGAGGAACGCGCCGAGCACGTGCCGCAGTTCGCCGTCGGTGAGGCCGGGTGCGGCCGCGGCGAGGTTGTCGCGCACGCTGAGTGCCGGGTCGAGGGTGTCGTGCTCCTGGGCGAAGTAGCCGAGTCGCAGACCGGAGCCGGGGACGACGCGGCCGGCGTCCGGTGTCTCCCGCCCGGCCAGGATGCGCAACAGGGTGGTCTTTCCGGCCCCGTTCAGGCCGAGCACGACCAGCCGGCTGCCGCGGTCCACGGCCAGGTCCAGTCCGGTCAGCACCGGCCGGCCGCCGTAGGACTTGGCGAGGCCGATCGCCCCGAGCGGCGTCCGGCCGCACGGGGCGGGCTCGGGCAGCCGGATCCGGGCGGTGCGCTCGGCCTGCCGGACGGGTTCGAGTTCGGCGAGCATCCGGTCGGCCCGGCGGGCCATGCTGCGGGCGGTGGTCGCGGTGGCGACGTTGGCCCGCATCCGGTCGGCCTGCGCGTGCAGGGAGGCGGCCTTGCGTTCGGCGTTGGCCCGTTCCCGGGTGCGACGGCGCTCGTCGGCGGCGCGCTGGGTCAGATAGGTCTCCCAGCCGGTGTTGTGGACGTCGATCGTGGCGCGCTGCGGGTCCAGGTGGAAGACCCGGTTGACGGTCTCCGCGAGCAGGCGCAGGTCGTGGCTGATCAGTACCAGCCCGCCCTGGTGGGTGGCGAGGAAGCCGCGCAGCCAGGCGACGGAGTCGGCGTCCAGGTGGTTGGTCGGCTCGTCCAGCAGCAGGGTGCCGTGGTCGGCGAACAGGATGCGGGCCAGCTCGACCCGGCGGCGCTGGCCGCCGGAGAGCGTGCCGACGGGCGAGCCCATCAGGTGGGTGGGCAGGCCGAGCCCGGCCGCGACCCGGGCCGCCTCGGCCTCGGCGGCGTAGCCGCCGCGGGACTGGAACCCGGCCTCGGCCCGGACGTACGCGTCCATCGCCCGGCGTTCCTCGGCCGGCGACCCGGCGCGGGCCATCGCCGCCTCGGCGGCGCGCAGCGTGCGGACGGCGGTGTCCAGGCCGCGGGCGGACAGGATGCGGTCGGTGACGGTGACCGACGGGTCGGCGGCGCGGGAGTCCTGCGGGAGATAGCCGACGGCTCCGGTTCGGGTGACGGTGCCGGCGGCGGGTGCCAGCTGCCCGGCCAGGGTGGCGAGCAGCGTGGTCTTGCCGGCACCGTTGCGGCCGACCAGGCCGATCCGGTCGCCGGGGGCGATGTGCAGGGTGACGTCGGACAGCAGGAGACGGGCGGCGACGCGCACGTCGACACCACGGGTGGTGATCACGGGATAACGCTCCGAAAAGGCTAGCGAACAGACGGGTGGCGTGGAAGCGGTCCGTCGGCTAGGAAATTCGGGGCGTTGACATGGGGCCACGGTAGCGGGAGGGGTGGACCGGACGCATCCGAATTAACCGGTCGGCGCGGGGTGGTCGGCCGCGGCGGGGCCCCGGGTGCCACTCCGTCCGTCCGGGGCGGTGCGGTTTCGGCCATGCCGGAGGCGGATGGCGCGCGGGGCCTCCTTGTCATGGTCGCGGCGCAATCGCTTGCATGTCCGCATGGGCCGACGCGATCTCGTACTCCTGACCGACCACAGCTCGACCGAAGGCAGCCGGCAGGTGCTCGCCGCCGCCGCGCGGACGCTGACCGGCCGGGAGCCCGTCCAGCTGGACGCCCGGCACTTCATGACCGGCGGCAGCGGTCTGATCGAGGCCGACGACGCGGGCGGAATCCGGCTGGAGGCGGGCGGCCGGGCGGTGACCGCCGACACGGTGATCGTCTACGAGATCCCGCCGCACCGGCGCCGCGCGTTCGAGGGCTGCCAACGGCGGCTGCGCGGCTTCGGCGCCCGCTCGCTCGGCACCGACGCCGAGGCGTGGCGGGCGGCCACCGAGAAGGACGCCACGGTCGCGAGCTTCGTCCGGGACGGCGTGCCGCACATGCCCAGCATCGCGCTCTCCGGGCCGAGCCCGGAGGCCGCCGCCGACGCCTTCGCGGCCCTCGGCGGCGACGTCTGGGCCAGGCCCTGCATCGGGATGGGCGGCGACGACGTCTTCCACCTCACCACCCGCGCGCAGCTCGACGCCGCCGCGCGGCACTACGCCCGGGCGGGCGCGGACTGGTTGATCGCCCGCGACGCCCGGAACGTCCTCCCGGACGGGCGCCGCCACCAGTACCGGGTGGTGGTGCTGCAGGGGCGCGTGGTCCGGGTCGTCGAGCACGTCCAGGCGGACCCGGACGCGCCCTGCAACGAGAGCCGGGGGGCCGTCTCCACGCTGCTCGACTACACCGAACTGCCGGACGGACTCGCGGAGTCGGCCATCGCGGCAGCCGCCTCCACGGGCCTCGACCTCGCCGGGGTGGACCTCGCCGCCGAGAGCGGCGGCGTGGTCTTCGAGGTCAACGTCCACCCCGCCTTCGGCCGGCGCGGCCTGGAACAGGTGGCGCTGCCGTACGTCGCCGCGCACCTCGGTGAGTAGCGCCGGGAGCATCCCGCCGGTGCCCGGAGCGCACCGGTGGTGCCCGGAACGCCCCGCCGGTGCCCGGAAGGCCCCGGCTCCGCCTCAGGCCCGCAGGACCGCCGCGAGCACCGACGGCCGGAACAGCGCCGACGGTGGCGCCACCAGCGACATCACCTCGTGGAACACCGCGGTGACCGCCGTGTCCGAGGTGCTGGCCGCCAGCACCTTGTCGAAGAAGCTGTGCTGGAGCCCGATCAGGGCGCCGGAGGGCGCGCCGGTGGTGGCGGGGAAACGGGCGTCCTCGGCGCAGGAGATCACCCAGGGGATCTTGGACGCCACGGCGACGGCGCGCCGTGCGGCCCGGGCGGTGGAGTGTCCGATGCCGCCGTGGCGCTTCGCGGTGCGGCGGAGCTCCCGGGCGCAGAACAGTGCGACGGTGACGCCCTGCCCGTACACCGGGTTGAAGGTGCTCGCGGCGTCGCCGACCACCACCAGCCCGTCCGGGCAGCTGCGCTCGTAGTGCCGGCGCACGCCCGGGCCGGGGTGGAAGCCGCGGACCTCGCCCGCGGGTTCGGCGTCCCGCAGCATCTCGTGCAGGAACGGGTCGCGCAGCAGACGCAGGTGTTCGGTGAAGCCCTCCTCGCCGGCCGCCGGCTCGGCGCCGCGCATCCCGGCGAGGCTGACGATCCAGCGGTCGCCCTCGACCGGCAGCAGCACGCCCATGCGCTGCGCGTCCGGCGCCTTGGTCTGGAGGTAGGCCGCCCGGCCGACGGTCTCGGACCCGTCCGGGCGGTGGAACATCCGGGAGACGTACGCGACGCCCGCGTCCACCCGCTCCTCGGGCACCGGCGGGCAGCCCAGCTCGGCGAGCCACTTCGGCACCGAGGTCGAGCGGCCCGTCGCGTCCACCACCAACTCGGCGGGTATCTCCCGGACTTCGCCGCGCTCCTGACCGCGCTCGCGGACCTTCACCCCGGTCACCGTGGTCGCCGTGCCGAGCAGTCCGATCGCGTCCGTGCCCTCCAGGAACTCGATCGCGGGATGGGCGCGGACCCGGTCCAGCACGAACGAGTCCAGCAGCGACCGGGTGCAGGAGAGGAAGCCCACCTGCGCGGGGTACTCGGCCAGCCACCCGGCGGAGCAGAGCCACTTGACGTCCGAGGCGGCCACCCGCTGCGCGCCCGCGGCCACCAGCTCCTGTTTGATGCCGGGCATCATCTCCTCCAGCAGCCGGTGCCCGGCCTCCAGCACCAGGTGCGCGTGCCGGCCCTGCGGCACCCCCGCCCGGAACTCCGCCCCCGCCGGGTACCGGTCCCGCTCCACCACCACGATCCGCTCGGCGAACCCGCGCAGCGCCCACGCGGCCGCCATTCCCGCGAGCCCGCCGCCGATCACCACTGCCGTACCCCGCCCCGGGGCCCTCTCCGAAGAAGTCATGACACGTAGCGTAGTGGCGTGCTCGCCTCCCCGTGATCACTTCGCTGCCGACGAACAGCCCTGCCCAGTAGGGCCGTTGACGGCGCACGGCGGCACCGGACGGTCCGTGGGGCGTGCGTGGGGCGTGCGCGGGGGTGGCAGGCGCGGGCGGCGGACACGGTCCGGGGGCGCAGGCCACGGCGGGCCCCGGCCGGAGCCCCGGCCGGGGCCTCGGCCGTAACCCCGGTCGGGGCCCGGGTCGTGCGGGTACTAGACTCGACGGGATTGTGCTGGCGCCCCTCCCGGTGCGCAGGCGCGCGGAGGCGAGGAGGTGAGGGCCGTGGAGTGCAGTAGTACGGGTCGAAGTCGGCCCCGCCCCCGGTTGTCCCGCACCACTCGCGGCCCCCGGCACACCTCCTCCCGTACGGCTCCCGCGCGGCACTGACCTCGTCCTCCCGACGAGGCGCCGCCGGTCGCGCCGTGCGCGTGGCGGCCGGCCGGGCGCCTCCGGTCCGCCGTGTCCCCTTGCGGCGGCCGGGCATCCACCGTGGAGGTCCCGCCATGTCCGACTGGCGTGTGCGCGCCGTGCGCGCGAGCAAGCGTCCGTTCTCCCGTTCCGTCGTCCGGCCCACGGACACCCAGCCCGCGCCCGAGCACTCGATGGACCCCCGGCCCGACCAGCCCGTCGAGCCGGTGACGCTGGAACGTTCCGTGGTGGACGCGGCCGTCTACCGGGACGGCCGCCGGACGGAGGCGCCCACCGACCTCGCCGACATCTACCGCACGCTGCCCGACCGGCCCGGCACGATGGCCTGGATCGGCCTCTTCCGCCCCGCCGAGGCGCAACTGCTGGAGGCCGCCGACCGGTTCGGCCTGCACGAGCTGGCCGTCGAGGACGCCATCGTCGCCCATCAGCGGCCGAAGCTGGAGCGCTACGGCGACACCCTGTTCGTGGTGCTGCGCGCCGCCCGCTACCTGGACGAGGCGGAGGAGGTCGACTTCGGCGAGATCCACCTCTTCGTCGGTCCCGACTTCGTGCTCACCGTCCGGCACTCCCAGGCCCCGGACCTGTCGGCGGTGCGGCGCCGGCTGGAGGCCGACCCGGAGCTGCTGGCGCTCGGCCCGGAAGCGGTGCTGTACGCGGTGCTGGACGCCGTGGTCGACGGCTACGCGCCGGTGATCGCCGGCCTCCAGCACGACATCGACGAGATCGAGACCGAGGTGTTCGGCGGCGACCCGCAGGTCTCCCGCCGCATCTACGAGCTCTCCCGCGAGGTGATCGAGTTCCAGCGGGCCACCCGCCCGCTGCTGGAGATCATGAAGAGCCTGGAGGCGGGCTTCGGCAAGTACGGCACCGACGACGAGCTCCAGCGCTACCTGCGCGACGTCGCCGACCACGCCACCTACGCCGCCGAGCGGGTGGACGGCTTCCGGCAGATGCTCCAGAACATCCTGACCGTCAACGCGACACTGGTCTCGCAGCGGCAGAACGAGGAGATGAAGCAGCTCGCCGAGGCGGGGCACGCGCAGAACGACGAGATCAAGAAGATCTCCTCCTGGGCGGCCATCCTCTTCGCGCCGACACTGATCGGCACGGTGTACGGGATGAACTTCGAGACGATGCCGGAGCTCAAGTGGGTCTTCGGCTACCCGTTCGCGATCGGGCTGATGGCGCTGGTGTGCACCGGGCTGTACCTGGTGTTCAAGAAGCGGGACTGGCTGTAGGCCGGAGCCCCGGGCCCCGCTGACCCGGGCCCCGCGCCCCCGGGCCCCGCGCCCCCGGGGCCCGGGGCCGCTTCTGTGCGTGGACCCGGCACTCCGCTTTCCTCACCGGACGGTGACAACTCGGCCTCGTTCCAAGGACGTTCGGTGCCGACGCGGGATCGGAGGGGGACCCTTCCCCGGGAGCGGGGAGGGGGTCCGGATGCGGGCGATCGCGGGGATGATGACGGCGGCCGTGGTGATGGGGTTGCTGCTGGGCGGGGCGGTGAGCATGCTGCTGTTCGCCTTCACGGACTGGTTCGACCCGATCGCGCGGTGGGTGCACGTGCACGGCTTCTTCCTCTGGGCCCACGGCACACCCTAGACATCAGCCGGGCAGCAGTCGCTCGTACTCGGCCTCCGGATCCAGTTGGCGCCGGTACTCGACGTGCAGCCGGACGGTGCCGTCCGTTCCGGCCAGGCGGTCGAGCGGGCCGGCGCCGGCCGGGAGCGGGTGGGGCTGCGGCCACTGCTGTGCGAGGACGGCCAGCGGGGTGCCGTCGGCGGTGCGGACCACCCAGGTGGCGCGGCCGCCGCCGATCAGCGGGAGCCGGGGCCGGGGGAGGCCGAGGGCGGTGAGCGCCGCCGGGGTGTCCAGGTGGTCGGGGAGAGTGAGGGTCTCGGCGTGCGGGGCGTCGGCGTCGTCGCCGGCCGCGACGCTGTCCCGGGTGAGGAGGATGCGCATGGCGGGAGGATAGGCCGGAGCCGCGGGCGAGCGCCCGGGGTGTGACCCGCAGGGGTGGCGGCGGGGCCTCACCCGTGTGCCGGATTGACAAGGGGCATTGCCGTACCGGCAAATAGCAGGCATGGCCGACGAAGACTTCGAGAACGTCCTCACCACGGTGGGCCCGCGGCTGCGGGCGCTGCGGCGGGAGCGCGGCACCACGCTCGCCAAACTGGCCGCCGTCACCGGCATCTCGCTCAGCACGCTGTCCCGGCTGGAGTCCGGGCAGCGCAAGCCGACGCTGGAGCTGCTGCTGCCGCTGGCCCGGGAGTACCGGGTGCCGCTGGACGAACTGGTCGGCGCTCCGGCCACCGGCGACCCGCGGATCCACCCGCGCCCGGTGACCAGGAACGGCCAGACCATCGTCCCGCTCACCCGCCACCTGGGCGGCCTGCACGCGTACAAGCACATCGTCCCGCCGGGCCGGAACGCCGGACCCGAGCTGGAGCTGAAGGTCCACGAGGGGTACGAGTGGCTGTACGTGCTGTCCGGACGGCTGCGGCTGGTCCTCGGCACCCACGACCTGGTGCTGACGGCCGGTGAGGCCGCCGAGTTCGACACCCGCACCCCGCACGCCTTCGGCAACGCGGGGCAGCAGCCGGTGGAGTTCCTCAGCCTGTTCGGGCCGCAGGGGGAGCGCATCCACGTCAGGGCGCGCCCGGGAACCTCTGTTCGGTAGGTTCGTTCCTGACAGGGGGTCTTCCTACCGGCTCCCGCCAGGCCATCGGGAGGGGCCGAGGAAATGACTGTGCAGCAGAGCGCGGAGTCCGGCGAGAGCGGCGGAGCCGGGGAGCGTGCGGAGGCCGGGGACGGCCGGGCGGAGCCGGGGACGGACAGCGCGGTGGCGGAGGGTGCGGACGCGGGCGCCGGTGCTCCCGGCGGGATCGGCGCACCCGGGAGCGCGGGTGCTCCCGGGGCGGCCGACGAGGAGGCCGAGCGCCCCCGGAAGAAGCGCCCGTTCTGGCAGGAGCTGCCGATCCTGCTGGTGGTCGCGCTGCTGCTCTCGCTCGGCATCAAGACCTTCTTCGTACAGGCCTTCTCCATCCCCTCCGGTTCGATGGAGCAGACCCTCGCGATCGGCGACCGGGTGCTGGTCGACAAGTTCACCCCATGGTTCGGCGCCAAGCCCGAGCGTGGCGAGGTGGTGGTGTTCCGCGATCCGGGCGGCTGGCTGGAGGGCACGCCGACGGTCTCGGGCGACTCCGTGATGGGGACCGTCCAGAAGGCGCTCAGCACCGTCGGCCTGATGCCCTCGGCGGACGAGAAGGACCTGATCAAGCGGGTGATCGCGGTCGGCGGTGACACCGTCGAGTGCGAGGCGGGCTCGCCGCTGAGGGTGAACGGCGTGGCGCTGGACGAGCCGTACCTGTTCCCGGGTGCGACGCCCTGCGACAACGACCCGGTCGGCACCGTCACCGTGCCCAAGGACAAGCTGTGGGTGATGGGCGACCACCGCAACAACTCGCGGGACTCCCGGTGGCACCACAACGAGACCGGCGACGGCTTCGTGCCGGTGGACAACGTGGTCGGCCGGGCCTTCGTGGTCGCCTGGCCGTTGTCCGACTGGTCCACGCTGCCGGTCCCGGACACCTTCGACAAGGTGCCGGCCGGGGCGGCGGGCGCGGCCGGCGCGCCGTTCGAGACGCCGCCGGCGCCGGAGGCCGCCGCACTGGCCGGCATCGTGCCGCTCGCCCTGTGGCAGCGGCGGCGCTCGGCGCGGAAGGACCGCTGAGGCCGGCTCGCCTTCCCGGAACCCGGTCGACCGGCTTCGATCGGCTTCGACGGAACTCCTCCCACCGACATCTACACGCCTGTAGAGTTCAGGAGGTGAGCTGAACGCCCGGCCGCCGGCCGCCCCGAGCGGGGCGCCCGGCGGCCGGGTCCGGGTCGGGAGGCGGAGCCGTGATGGAGAATCAGTGCAGCCCCGGGGACGCCGGAGGTCCGGCGGGGCCGGAACCGGCGGGAACGGATCGGGCAGGACCGGAAACGGCGGCCCGGGACGTCCGCTGGGTCTACCAGCCGGTCGAGGTGGACCTCGGGGACGGTGGCTGGGCGCTCGGCCGGATCAGCGCGTGGTGGCAGGACGCGGCCGGGCAGCGCTGGTGCCGGCTGCGCATCGGCCGCGGCGGACAGCCCGCGCTCTGGCAGCCGTTCGACCCGGCGCGGGTGCTGCTGCTGCCGGTGTCCGGGCTCTGAGCAGGCCGGTCGGACATTCCGGTGGAACCGTTCGGCGGGCCCCGTCGTCCCTGGGATCGACCGCCGACAGGCCACTTAGCGACCGGGGACGACGTGACTTCGGAGATCTACTTCAGCAGCAACTACCGCGACCTGTGCGAGCAGCACGGCACCGGCGCGGGCTTCCAGTTCGAGTTCTCCTGCTACCGCTGCTCGGACACCTGGCGTTCGGCGTTCGAGCCGTTCCGGACCGGTCAGATGGCGGGCTGGATAGGCAAGGGCGTCAGCGCGGCCTGGAACCTCATCGGCGGCAACGCCAACACCATCAGCAACGCCGCCGACGGTCTGGCCGGCCAGACCTGGGGCACCTCGCGGGACGCGGCCTTCCAACGGGCCATCACCAACGCCCAGTCCCATTTCAACCGGTGCGCCCGGTGCACCCATTACGTCTGCGGCCGCTGCTTCGACCCGGCCCAGGGTCTGTGCCACACCTGTGCCCCGGACACCGCGGCCGAGGCGGTGGCGGCGCAGCACCGCGGCCTCAACGACACGGTCACCGAGCGCGCGTACAAGTCCGGTCAGCAGTCCGGGGCCGAGTTCGACGTCAACGCGCCGCGTCAGCTGGTCTGCCCGCAGTGCCACACCGAGACCCACGGCACGCCGTTCTGCCCCGGCTGCGGCTTCCGACTGGCGCAGCCCGTCCAGTGCCCGAGCTGCCACAAGGACGTCCCGGACGGCGCCGCGTTCTGTCCGTCCTGCGGGACGAGACGCTGACACCTCGTCCGCAGGACGGCGGGGCGCCCCCGGAGCGACGGGCCGGAGGCGCCCCGCCGTCGTGCGCGCGGGACGGACCGGCTCAGCCGTACGAGAGGCTGGCGCAGGGATCGTCGTCGGCCGAGCGGGCGGCGCCGCTGACGCTGGTGGGCAGCGGGGCCGGGGCGGTGGGGGCGCCGCCGGGGGCCGCGGTGGCGGGGCCGGCGGGGTTGGCGGCGGCGAAGTCGTGGCCGAGGACGACGCTGACGCCCCGGCCGCCGGGCTGCACGGTCGCGCCGGGGAACAGCTTGGCGACCGCCTCGGCGGCGGTGCGCTCGCCGGTGCCGTACTCGACGACGGTGGTGCTGCGCGGCTTGCCGACCGCGTTGCCGACGCCGGCGACGGTGTAGCCGGCGCCCTTGACGGTCTCCGCGGCCCGGCCGCCGAGCCCGGACTCGCCGGTGCTGTTGAGCACGGAGACCTTCACCTCGGCGGCCTTGGCGTCCGGGGCCGGGGTCGGCGCGGGCGCGGCCTCGGCGGCGGGTGGGGCGGAGGGGGTGGCGGCGTCGGCCGGGGCGCTCGCGTCCTGGCCGTCGATGGTGCGGTCGGCCTTGAGCGCGGCCCACAGCTGGTCCACGTCGGGGTGCACCAGGGCGACCCGCGGGCCCTCGTAGCGCCAGGGCACGGTGAGGAACTTGATGTCGTGCAGGTTCACGTCCTTGAGTTCCATGGCGAAGGAGAGCAGCTTGGCGGCCGAGCCGAGGCCGGGGTCGACGGTCAGTGACCTGGTGGCCGCGTCGGCCAGCGGCAGCAGCGTGGTCGGGTCCATGCCGCGGGACTTGACCTCCTTGATGAGGGAGGACATGAAGGCCTGCTGGCGCTTGGTGCGGCCGATGTCGGAGCCGTCGCCGATGCCGTGCCGGACCCGGACGTAGTCCAGCGCGGCCTGGCCCTCGACCTTCTGTTTGCCCTTGGGGAAGAGCAGCTTCCCCTTGTGGCCGAGGTTGGGGTTGAGGTCCCCCTCGTGGATGTCGTTCGGCAGGCAGACCTCGACGCCGCCGACCGCGTTGGTCATCGCGGCGAAGCCGTTGAAGTCGACCACGATGGTGTGGTCGACGCGCAGGTTGGTCAGCTTCTCGACGGCGTTCTGGGTGCAGGCCGGGTTGCCCTGGTCGCTGTCGCCGACCGAGAAGGCGCTGTTGAACATGACATTGGTCTGCTCCTTGGTCCACTTGCCGTTGGGGAGCTTGCACGACGGAATGGTGACCAGGGAGTCGCGGGGGATGGAGATGCCGACGGCGTGCTTGTGGTCGGCGTAGACGTGCAGCAGGATCGCCGTGTCCGAGCGGGCGCCGCCGTCCCCGCCGCCGCCCAGGTCGCTGTTGCCGTTGCCGCGGCTGTCCGAGCCGATCATCAGCACGTTGACCGGGGTGCGGCCCTGGGCGTCCGGGGTCGCGGCCTCCGGGCGGTCCTTGCTGAGCGCGTCGCCGTCGAAGGTGTTGATGTTGCTGTTCAGCCGGTAGTAGAGGCCGGCGCCGCCGAGGACGGCGAGCGCGGTGCAGCCGGCGGTCGCCCAGAGCACCTTCTCCTTGGTGCTGCGCTTGGGCTTCTTGCGCGCCCGGGCCGCTGAACGGCCGTCCGATATGCTCGCGCTGTCCGGGTTCCGGTCGTTCTTCTGGCCGGTTCTCCGGCCGGTGGCCCGGCGTCCGCCCGCCCGGTGCGGCGAATTCTCGGCTTCGGGGGAACCCTTTCGGCCAGACACGTCGTCATCCTCCACAGTTGCCACGCGAGCCCCCGTCGAAAGCGGCGGGTTCGCGTGGCCCGGGGCCGGAGCCGATCCGGGCGTGACCCGTCGCTAAACTTTTACACCGCTGTAGAACTTCAGTGGAGCATACTAGGCGCGGATGGGAAAACCAGCTGGTCAGACCATGAGAAATTGGTCAGAGCGGCTGTTCCGCGCTGCTCCGGACCCGTACGAGGAGCACGATGACTGATCGGATAGCACGTTCGATAGCCGGCGCCCTGGTGGCCCTGCTGGCCGCCGCCGGCCTCACCGCCGCGGCCTCGGGCGCGGCGGCGGTCGCCGCACCCCGAACCGTCGCGGCCGCCGCCGCGCATCCGGGGGCCCCCGGGGGTGCCGCCGCCGCGGACGGCGGCGCGCAGATCGGCACGGAGGCGCGCGCCGCCTCCGCGGTCGCCGCCACCTCCGCCACCTCCTCCGCCGCCGACGTCGCGCACCTCGCGGCCAAGGAGGAGAAGAAGAAGAAAAAGGGCTTCTTCGCCAAACTGGGCAAGTTCCTGCTGGTCGTGGTCATCCTGCTGATCCTGCTCGTCATCCTGCTGATCGTCGGGATCGTCTACGCCGCCAAGCGGATCTTCGGCCGCCGCAAGTAGCCGCGCACCGCCACCGTCGGTCGTGCACCGGTCGTGCACCGGCCGCTTACCGGCCGAGTACACCGTGCAGCGCGCACGGCCGCGACCCGGGCGTTCGCCGCCGCCCGCCGGGCGGTGGAGCCGGAACGACCGCCCGGGGCGGGCCACTTGACGCCGATTGGCCCTGGCCGGGGTGCCGGGGCCGCCCGAGGATGGGCGCCATGAGCGACTTCCACATCCACGAGAGCCCCGAAGGGCTGCGCCCCGAGAGCCGGGTCGTCCACCCGCCGCTCGCCGAGGTCACCGGCAGCCGTCCGCTCGGCGTCCCGCTGCACCAGGGCCACCTGTTCGCCTTCGACACCGGCGACGCACTCGCCGGGGCCCACGACGGACCGGACGGCGCCTTCCTCTACAACCGCTTCGGCAACCCCACCGTCCGCTCGCTGGAGCAGGCCGTCGCCGGACTGGAGGGCGGCATCGGAGCCCTCGCCACCGCCTCCGGCATGGGTGCGATCAACACCGCGCTGCTCTCCCTGCTGCGCGCCGGCGACCACGTGATCGCCCAGCGCAGCCTGTACGGCGGCACCGTCGGCGCGCTGACCGACCTCACCGAGCGCTGGGGCGTCGAGGTCGACCACGTGAGCGGCGACGACCCCGCCGGGGTGGCGGCCGCGCTGCGGCCCAGCACCCGGGTGCTGCTCCTGGAGACCGTCTCCAACCCCACCACCCGGGTCACCGACCTGGCCGGGCTGATCGCCGTCGCCCGGCACGCCGGGGTGGTGAGCGTGGTGGACAACACCTTCGCGACCCCGCTGCTGTGCCGCCCGATCGAGCACGGCGCGGACATCGTGATCCACTCCGTGACCAAGTACCTGGGCGGGCACTCGGACGTGCTCGGCGGGGTCGCCGTCTTCGCCGACCCGGAGCTGCACCGGCGGGTCTGGCGGCGCTCGCTCGAACTCGGCGCCTCCGCCGACCCGTTCGCCGCCTGGCTGACCCTGCGCGGCATGCAGACCCTCGCCCTGCGGGTCCGCCGCCAGTGCGAGACCGCGCTCGACCTGGCCGGCCGGCTCGCCGCCCACCCCGCGGTCACCGCCGTCCACTACCCGGGCCTGCCCACCCACCCCGACCACGACCTCGCCCGCCGGCTGCTGCCCGACGGCCACGGCGGCGTCCTGGCCTTCGACCTGGCCGGGGGCCGGAAGGCGGCCGGCAGGTTCACCGAGTCCGTCCGGCTCGCCTCGCTGGCACCGTCCCTGGGCGACGTGCACACCCTGGTGCTCCACCCGGCCAGCACCTCCCACCGGCAGCTGTCGGACGAGGAACTGGCGGCGGTGGGCATCGGGCCGGGGACGGTGCGGCTGTCGGTGGGCATCGAGCACCCGGAGGACATCTGGGCGGACGTCGCGCGGGCGCTGGCGAAGGTGTGAGCCCGAGCGCTGCGGCCGCCGGCGCGGGTGAGTGCGGGCCGGCCCGGGCCCCGTGCTCGACGTCCGGGGCGCAGCCCGGGTCCGGAGCGCGGTGGAGGTGGGGCCGCCCCGCGGCCCGTCAGCGCTGCCGGGGCCGGGCCACCAGGAGCGCGATGTCGTCCTCGGCGGCCGGGGCCGGCGGCGGGGCGAGGGAGCGCAGGACGGCGTCGAGCAGGCCGTCGAGGTCTCCGGCGGCGGGCAGCCGCAGCGCCGCGAGCCGCTCCAGCGAGACGTCGATGTCCTCGCCCCGGCGCTCGACCAGGCCGTCGGTGTAGAGCAGCAGGGCCTGCTCCGGCAGGAGCGGGTGGGCGGTCTGCTCGTAGCCGCCGAGACCGGTGCCGAGCGGCGGGCCGGTGGGGACGCGCAGCAGCTCGGTCGGCCGGCCGGGGGTGATCAGGGCGGGCGGCAGGTGGCCCGCGCTGGAGAGGGTCCAGCGGCCGCGGCCCGGGTCGGCGAGGGCCAGTAGGCAGGTGGCCGGGCGGGCGGAGTCGTCGGCGGAGATGATGTTGTCGAGCTGACGCAGGATCCGGTGCGGGGGCAGGTCCATTCCGGCGAGGTCCCGCAGTGCCGAGCGGTAGTGGCTCATGTCGACGGCGGCCTCGACGCCGTGCCCCATGACGTCGCCCATGGCGAGCAGGGTGCGCCCGAACGGCAGTCGGACCGTCTCGAACCAGTCGCCGCCGACCACCGAGGCGCTCCCGGAGGGCAGGTAGCGGGAGGCGAGGACGAGGTTCTGGTGCGGGTTGCCGGGTTCGCTCAGCAGCGCCCGCTGGAGTTCGAGGGCGATGTCCTGGGAGCGGGCGAAGCGCCGGGCGTTGTCGAGGGCGGTGGCGGCGCGGGCGGCGAGGTCGCCGAGCAGGGCGGCCTCGTCGGGGGTGAAGGCCGGGCCGGCGGCGGTGCGGCCGAGGGTGAGCAGCCCGATCAGGCGGCCCCGGGCGGCCAGCGGCAGGACCAGCAGCGAGGCCGTCCCCGCCGGACAGCCGTCCTCGGGGCCGGGCTCGGTGAGCACGGCGACACCGCCGGCCAGGCTGCGGGCGGCGGCCGAGCCCTCCCGGTGGCGGATCGATTCTCCGGACCGGGGCAGCTCGGCGAGGGCGGCGGCCAGCGCGGGCACGGACCGGGCGCCGGCGCGGCGCAGCCGCTGGGGCGTGCCGTGGCCGGCCCGGGCGGGTTCGGCCTCGGGCGGCAGCAGGTCCACGACGGCGAGTTCGGCGAGCCGGGGCACGGCGAACGCGGCGAGCTCCGCGCCGGTGGTGGCGATGTCGAGGGTGGTGCCGATCCGTTCGGTGGCGGCGTCCAGCAGAGCGAGCCGGGCCCTGGCCCGTTCCAGCTCGCGCAGTTGGTCGCGGGCGGGGTCGGGGTCGTCCAGGACGACGACGACCACTCCGGTGGTCCGCCCGGAGCGTCGCAGTGCCCGGTAGCGCACCCGCAGGCCGGGCGGCACGGGGGCGCCCGCACCGTCCGGGCCTCCGGTGGCGTGCTCGCGGGCGAGGCCGTCGGCGAGCACCCGGCGCAGGATGCCGAGGGCCCCGGCGAAGGCGGTGGTCCCGGCGGCCCGGCCGAGCAGGTCCGCGCGGCGCAGCCCGGTGGCGGTGGTGAACGCCGCGTTCAGGTACTGCCAGCGCAGGCGCTCGTCGAGCAGCGCGACGCCGACGGGGGCGGCGGCCAGGACCTCGCGGAGCCGCTCCGGATCGTCGCCGCCGCTGTCACCGCCGCTGTCACCGCCGGTGATCGCGCCGAGCCGGGCGGCGAGGGCCGCCGCAGTCGCCGCCAGGGACCGGGTGTCCGGTGTCGCGGGCCGCGGACCCTCTGCTCGGTTGCCGTGCCGGAAGTGCATACGCCCATGATCACGCGCCCGCGCGCGGCACGCCCACAGGTGGGTGAAACGTTGACCGGCCGGAGACGGTGCTGTAACGGAACGCTCGGACGGCTCGGACGGCTGCGGGGCCGACCGCGCGGACATCCGCGCCGCCGTACGGATACGGCAGGCGAACGCCGGATGATCTCCGGTCATACTTGGGCGGCGGCGCCCGACCCCGGACGCCGCGGGCCGGGCCGGGCCCACCCGGCCGTACCGACCCGGCCGTACCGCCCCGGCCCGCGCCCGAAGACCCAGACCGGAGGAACCCGATGAGCCCCCACCAGCCGACCAGTCGCCCGGCGGCCGGGGCCCCCGGGGTGCCGTGGAACCGGCAGCGGCTGCGCAGCAACAACGAGTGGCTCCTGCTGGAGCTGCTGCGCACGGGCGGCGGCTCCTCGCGCGCCCAGCTGGCCCGGGACACCGGGCTGTCCAAGCCGACGGTCTCGGCCGCCCTGGCCGAGCTGGAGCGGGCGGGCCTGGTCCGGGAGGCCGGGCGACTGGCCCCCGAGCGGGGCCGCACCGCCGTGCTGTACGAGGTCGACCCGACGGCCGGGCACGTGCTCGGCGTGGACATCGGCCGGGCCCGGCTGCGGGTGGCGGTGGCCGACCTGGCCGGGACGGTGATCGCCCGCCGGGACGTCGCCAACCGGGGCCGCTCGGCGAACGCCGTCGCGGACGCCGTGGTCGCCGCCGCGCACGAGGCGATCGCCGAGGCGGGCCTGGCCGCCGGGGACATCGTGCACGCGGTGATCGGCACCCCGGGGGTGTGGGACGAGCAGCGGCGCGGGGTGCGCTACGCCAGCAGCCTGCCCGGCTGGGGCAGGCCGGGACTGTTCGACCGGATAGGGGAGGGCCTGGGAACGGCCGTCTCGGTGGCCAACGACGCCAACCTGGCGGCGCTCGGCGAGTACACCCTGGGTGCCGGCCGGGGCAGCCGGATGTTCGCGTACCTCCTGGTCGGCACCGGCCTCGGGCTGGGCGTGGTGAAGGACGGCGAGCTGCTGCTCGGCGCGCACGGCGCGCTGGGCGAGATCGGCCTGGTCCCGCTGCCCGGGCGGTCCGGCGAGCCGGGCGCGACCATCGAGCAGGACGCCGCCGCGGACGCCGTGGTGCGTGCCGCCCGGGACTTCGGGCTGGACGGGGAGTCCGCCGCGCGGCAGCTGACGGCGAAGCAGGTGTTCGAGCGGGCCCGGGCCGGGGAGCCCGCGGCGGTCCGGGCGGTGGAGCGGGAGGCCGAGCGGCTCGCCTACGCGGTGGCCGTGCTGTCGGCCGTCCTGGACCCGGACCTGGTGGTGCTGGGCGGCGGGATCGGCAGCAGCGCCGACCTGCTCCTGGAACCGCTGGAGCAGGCCCTGCACCGGCTCGCCCCGATGCGTCCGACGCTCGCGCCGAGCCTGCTGGGGGAGGAGGCGGTGCTCCTCGGCGCGGTCTCCACGGCGCTGGAGACCGCCCGCCCCGAGGTGTTCGAGCGCCGGACGGCGGGGCTGCGCTGACGGTCGATCGGCGGGGCCGGCCGGGCGGCCGCGGCGTTCGGCCGGGTTCTCCTGCTGCTGTCTTCGGCTGCCGTGTTTCGCCCGTTGCGCTCGGCCGGTGGCCGGAAGGTCTCGATCTGCCAACGAGTGGGGGTTCGGTGGACGGTGCGTGTGCGGTTCCTGCTTGAATCGCACGACTCATCCATACGGAACGGAGCGTTCTCCTCCCATGCCTTCACGGATAGCCGGTCGCCGTCGGGCCGGCCTGGCCGGATTCGCCGGACTCGTCCTCACCGTCGGTCTGGCACTGACCGGGTGCGACCCGTCGGCGGCCGACGGCGGTGCCACGGCCTCGGCCACACCGACCGTCGCCACCACCACGACCGCGGTGACCACCCCGCCGGCGGCGCCCGCCGCCCCGGCCCCGGTCAGCAGCCCGCCGGCCCAGCCGGCCCCCGCGGCGCCGGTGGCCACGCCCCCGCCGGTCGCGCCTCCGGCCCAGCCGAGCGCCCCCGCGCAGCCACCCGCCACCAAGGCGCCGCAGCCGAAGGTGACCACCGCCCAGCCGCCGACCGACCCGGAGCCTCCGGCGGCGGCCGGCGCCGGGTGCGACATCCGCTCGGCCGCGGGCAACTGCTACGAGGCCGGGCAGTTCTGCCGCACCGCGGACCTGGGCAAGAGCACCCACGAGGCCGGCGGCCGGGTGATCTACTGCCGGATGGTCAGCGGGAAGCCGCACTGGCAGGCCTGAGGCCCCGCGGGCCCGGGGCGATCCGGGCTCAGGCGCCGATGACGCCCAGGGTGTCCCAGACCAGGTGCTCGTAGGCCTGGAGCAGCAGCCCGTACTCGTGTGCGGCGGCCAGGGTCGGCCCGTCCAGTCGATCCGGGCCCAGGGCGTCGGCGGCCTGCTGCTCCAGCTCGGGCGCGGGCTGGGCGAAGAAGTCGAAGAACGCGCAGGCCTCGTCGGAGAAGCCGTACCGGCTGCGCAGCGCCTGCGCGATGGTGGCGCAGTAGCCGCCCCAGAGCGCGTAGTCAGGTTCCACCTCTGGATGCGGACGCGCTCTGCTGATCGGAGTGTGGGGCCATGGCGAGCAGGGTGAGGTACCTGGATCTTCTCCTTCGGAAGTCCCAGGTGGTCCGGGGAACCACCACGCGAGACATCCTGTCGTTGAAGTCGCAGGAGAGCCAGGGGCGGGCCTGGGGCAAGCGGCACGGTTACACGATCCGCCGCGTCTTCCGCGAGAACCTGTCCGCTTACAAGGCCGGGGTCAAGCGTCCGGATTTCGACGAGGCGGTACAGGCGCTTCTCGACGGCGAGTCGGACTGCTTGTGGGTCTATGACTCGTCGCGGTACAGCCGCAAGGGTGCAGGTGACGTGCTTAGGATTCTGGAGCCGGCGTGATCGCTGTCGCCTCCGGCACCACCACGGCCGACCAGGACTTCACCAGTGGCCAGGACCTCGGGGCCGACGAGCAGCCCGGATCTGACCATCAGGACGTCCGGCGCGACCGGAAGCGGGGCATCGAGCGTGGCGACGACGCGCGGATTCCACGTCGCGATCCCCCACGCCCCACAAGACCCGGCCGCCGCCGCTTCGGCCAGGACACCGCAGGCGGCGGCCAACTGCTCCTCGCCTCGTTCACCGGCCGTGAGCGAGGCTTCCGGGTTGTGCAGGCCGCCTTGGTGTCGGTCAGCCTGGTAGCCGATACCGATGTGGGGATCGCTGCGGAGCAACTCGCCTCAGTCGTAGGAGAGTTCAGTGCCTTCCCGTTCGGGGAGCCAAAGGACATGGCGATGCTTCGTCAGATTCATACGAAACTCGACGCTGCACAACGGGAGTTCGTCACCGCCGCCAGGCGATCGATCCACGCGTCAGACGCGAAGCAAGTCCCCTGGCGTTTGGGTGGTCCGCCACCCTGGGGTGAGATTGAACAGATCCATCAGCGAGACAACGACATCGGTCGCGTCATCCCCTGAACCACATTGGGTTCGGAGCGTCACGGGACATGCACAAAGGGCCCTTCCCAAACCATGTCGGGCCGAACAGTCACGCGAACGACGGCCACCGGCAGGCGGCCCACTCCCGCCAGCCCGCCCAGCCGGCGGGCGGGCCGGCGACCTCGCCGCCTCCCAACTCCGCCGCGTCGGGCTCCTCGAAGTGCGCCCGGCCATCCTGGATGTCGGCCTCGGTCATCGGGAACGTCTCCTCGGGGGTAGTCGCCCAGCGATGGGCGATCCGGGCGCGCTGGGTCGCATCGTCCACCGGCAGGTAGAGCATGCGGAAGGACGCGCCCTCGGCCTGCGCCAGCCACCGGATCGCAGACCGTTCGTCACGGGACCAACAGCCGTAGTCCACCACAACGTTGGTGCCCAGCCTGACCGCCTCCAAGGCGAGCCAGAGCATGCGCCCCTCCAACACGTCGCGCTTCCCGTTCGCCTCCGCCTCACGGAACAGGGGAATCATCCAGTCGTCGGGTGTCAGGCGCAGCGCGCCGTGCTCATCGGCGAGCTGCCGAGCCCTCGTGGTCTTTCCGGCCCCTGGCAGGCCGACCATCAGGAACAACGTGGTCACACCCAGATGGTGGCAGGGAGGCCGGGCAGGCGACCACCGCTTTATCTGCCTGATGCCGGTCAGACCGCCCGCCCCACGACCCGAACAGCGGCTCAACGTGATGCGTCACGTGGTCCGCCCGGACAGAACCTGGCCGAAGGAATACTCCCCATGCTCAAAAACCCCACTGCACCAGTCGAGGAACGCCTCGCCGAGGCCAAGCGCACCGCTGCCGACGACCAGGACCCGGCGTAGCCACCCGAGGCCCCTGACGGCCTCGACCGCCTGCCCGGCCGATTCGGCAGAACCCGGCCCGGCGGCCCCGGACCACCCCGGGGCCGCCCCACCACCCGATGGAGCCACCACCCGATGACGCACACCGACCCATCCCACGCCCACGACATGCCGATGGCGGTCTTCCCGGGCTACCTCGCCGGCCCCGGCGAGGACCTCGACACGCTCTTCGCCTTCACCAGGGGGCGAGACGACTGGCTGCTGACCGTGGAGGACAACAACCTGGTCGCCTGCCACGAGAGCGCGACCGGGATCGTGATCCTCGACCGGGCCGAGGACAGCACCCACCCCCGGTGGACCGTCGCCTCCGGCCGCGGCCGGCCGAGCGGCCTCGCCTGGCACGCCACGTTCGACGCGGCCACACCGGCCGAAGTGGTCATGGCCGCGGCCCGCCGCCTCGCCCACGGCACGGGCCAGCCCACCCACGCCGAACGCGAACAGCACCTGTGGAGCCACACCTGCCACGCCGACACCTTCCAGGCCCTCCACACGGAGGCAGCCCGCGCCCGCTGGAGCGCCGGCACCCGGTGCTGCACCCCCACCCTCGACGCGCCCGACGGCACCGCCACCCTGCGGATCCACCGCGCCGCCGAGGGCCACGGCGACGCCCGCGACCTCGCCTGCACGCTCACCGCCGGCGCCCGCGGCCACGAGGCAACCTGGCGGACGGCCGAGTTCAGCCGCACCGTGCCGACCAGCGTCACCATGGCCACCCTGCGCACCGTCACCGACCCCGGCCGCTACACCCGCCGGGCCTCCCGGATCCCGATGCTCCACCGCGCCGCCCTGCGCACCCACCCGGTGGCCCGACGATGCCCGGAGCCCGCCCTTGGCCGATGACCAGCCCGGCCACGGCACCGCCCAGGGCGAGCAGCACGTCGTGGCGCGCCCCGGCTACCTCGCCGGGCCGGGCCACTCGGACACCGCCAACGCGGCCTTCGAGGCCTTCGAGGCCTTCCTCGCCGAACACCAGGGCTGGTCCCGGCACTCCTGTGACGGCGGAGACACCAGCGTCGCCGTCAGCGACTGCCTCACCGGCCGGATCCGGATCGACCACGAGCCGGGCGACCGCAACTCGCGCTGGATGGTAGCCGGATACGAATCCGCGGTCGGCGAGCGGCAGCCGCAGTGGCGGTAGACGCGGCCGCGCTTGGCTGAGGAGCGCATGGCGATCACTTCATCGAGCTGGGGGAACGGCCTGTATCCCACCAGTCGCCCTGGAGCGGTCCCCGGGACCACCATGCGACCACCAAGGGGCCTGGAGATGCTCTGACCTGGGCTGATCCCTTGGCGTGTGCTCAAGTCACCTGCGGCTCCGTTGAGCGGCTCGCAGCCTTGTGGATCATGCCCAGCGGCCCGATTCTTGCGCGCAGCGTCACTACAGGCGATGGGTTGACTGCTCTGGGGTGTGAGGTGGTCTGGGCGTGGCGCTGGCGGTGGTTCGGGCTGGGGTCGGCTGCGAGCTATGGTGATTGCTCTGAGTAATATCGGGCCGATCGGGGGGCGGGTGTCGATTGGCTGGGCGGGCTGCCGCTCGATAGTCGTCAGGTTGAGTGTCGTCGCGCTGAGTTGCCGAAGAGGCTGGATGGCTGACGCGCTCCTCGTCGCGCTCTGTGATTGCTGACGCGGCTGTGCCGAGCCGTCGGGTGGGCTCGGAGCTGCTTGTCACGGGGTGGAGTCGACCCTGGCGCGGCGGTTGGTCCGGGTATGAGCGCCGTCGGCTGCCGGGTGGATGCGGTGTCAGACGAGTCGGTCGCGGTTGTCTGCGGCGATGGCGCGGACGAGTGCGGCGAATTGGGCGCGGCTGTGGTGCTGGTGCCGTTCGGCTGTCTCGTCGTCCGATTCTTCCTCGTCGTCGTCCCGATCCTCGTCCTCGGCGTATTCCTGGTGGAGGAGCCAGCAGCCGTTGATGCCGGTGAGGAGGTCTTCGAGGAGGTCGCGGGCGGGGCGTCGTGGGTCCAGCGGGGTGAGGCGGATGCCGGTGAGCGCGGCGTCCGCCTCCTCCGAATCGTCGTCGGCGTACTCGGTGATCACCTCCTCGGCCTCCTCCAACTGCTCGCGGAGAGCGGCCGGGTCGGGCAGCACGCCGTCCCCGATCCGCATGGCGTGGCGCACGAGCCCGGTGACCGCGTCGTAGGGGGACACACCGGCCTCAAGGAGTTCCAGGACGAGCGTGGGTGTCGCGTGGGGGAGTGCCTCGATGTTGTCCGCCTCCCGGATCACCTCGGTGGGCGCGTACCCGGACGCCTCCGAGACGGCTTCGGCTGCGGCGTAGAGCCAGTGGGCGGCTGCCACGGCCGCTGCGGTGGGGTCGATGTCGGAGTAGAGCGCGGCCGGGCCGAACGGGTCCGCCTGGAGCAGCTGGTCGGCGGCGGCGACCTGGACGGGGGAGGCGCCTTCGCGGCTGAGCAGCACGGCCTGCTGCGCCCGTCCGGTGAGGTTGCCGAGCTCGGCGCCTTCGACGGCGGCCAGCTCCACCGTGGTCTCGGCGCGAATCGCCTCGGTCAACGCGGGGTTGTCCAGGGCGATGAGGGCGCGGCCGACGCGGTGCGCGTTCTCCAGCACCGGGCTGTACTCGACGATCACCGAGCCGCCCTGGGGAAGGTTCGGCGTGGTCACGGCTGCGGCGACCCCGGCGAACGCCTTGCGTTCCTCTTCCCGACGCCAGCCCTCGCTGTTCACCTCCAATGAGTCGGCGGCGCCGGCCGGGTGGGTGTAGGCGCGCCAGACCGCCGCCGACAGTTGGGTAAGGGCCGCAGTCAGGCGGGACAGCGCGGCGAGATCCGTGCCGGCCGGGACGGTGGCGATCCGTGAGGCAAGGTCGCCTTGGCCGGTTCCCCAGGTGGCGATGAGTTCGTGTCGAGCAGGGTCGACGCAGTAGCGGGTCATGACGGACCACCTCCAGCTCGACTACGTCCTATCACCTGTGATCGGCGGGGTGGGCGCGGACACGGGTTTCCATCCGAAGAGGGGGTCGGAGGGCCCGCGCGGTGTGTGCCGATTGATGTGCGGGGCCGCGTCGGCGGCGGGGCGGCGGGGCCGGCGCTTGCCTGCCGTTGCCGTTCACCGGCGAGATGATCACGTGAACATGCAGCCGGTGAGAGCCTGGATCGCCACTTCTCGCGGTGATCCTGGGACGTAACCGGTTCGGATGACTCCTTGGGCGATCCGTTCCCTGCCGGGGCATCGTCACCGATGCTTGCCGGATCGGCCGGCGCCCCGTACTCGCGGGCGTTGGTCGGTCTGATGCCTTCTATCTGGGGCCGAAGGTGTTGAGGAAGAGCACCGGCTCGGCGCCGAAGCGCCCGGAGGCGTCGAGGTCGAGGAGCGCCGCGAGGGCCTTGGCGGTGTAGGTGTGTTCGAGTGCCAGCCCCGCGTCGGAGGCGGCGCGGTTGAGTGCTGCGGTGGCTTCGGCAGTTGGGTGGGCATAGCCGGGACCGAGCCAGCCGCGGTCGAGGCGGATGTCGTCCGAGCTGAGGCCGAGTGGGGGCAGGGCGGCGCCCCGATTGCGGAGCAGCGCCTCGGACTTGCGGGCCAGCGCGTTGAGCACTGTGCTGTCCAGGCGCAGGGTGTCGTTGACGACGATCCCGAGGACGCGGGTGCGCAGGCCGGCCAACCGCAGCCCCAGGGCCAGGCCGGCGGCGGTGCCTCCCGAGCCGACCGCGGTCACGACCCAGCCGGGCTCGGGCAGCAGCCCGTTCGACACCTGCGCGGCCAGCTCCAGTGCGGTTTCGACGTACCCGAGCGTGCCGAGCGGCGAGGATCCGCCGGCCGGGAGGAAGTATGGGAGGGTGGGGCCTCGCATCGAGGAATGGCGTGCGAAGAGCCAGGGGGCGGCGAGGATCAGGCGGGTCTTGGTGTGTAGGAAGTGCAAGGTGGCGCCGGATGCACGAAGGCGCCGGAGCTGGGCCCGGGTGTGACCGTCGACCGGATGGTCGATCAGGGCGAGGGCGACGGTGAGGCCCTGTTCGGGGGCGTAGAGTGCCGCTGCCAGGCCCCAGTTGGTTCCGAGACCGCCGACGGTGAGGAGCGTCCGGGCACCGCGCCGGTGGGCTTCGGGTAGCAGCCATTCCAGCTTGCGGACTTTGTTGCCGCCCCATCCGCTGTGCCCGTAGCCGCTCTCGTCCTTCAGCCAGAGCGGAGACTGGCAGCCGAGCCCGGCCAGAGGCCGCACCGGCGTCGGCACGTCGCCCAGCGGGAGGTGCGGCAGCGACTCGGCCAGTTCAGGCCAACGCTGGTGCAGCAGCGGACGCGTCATACGACCGACGATACGGGAGCAGCGGCCCGCCGAGGAGGGTGATCAAGTCGGCCACGCCACGTTCGCCGGCAACGTTGAGCACCGGCAGCGTTGACCAACTGCGGGGTGAACGCGCCGATGACGCTTCTCAGCCCGGTGATGTCGAGGTCGAACCGACCCAGCCCGGATCCACCGCTCCGCTTCTGAGGTGACCGTGTCGGTGTTCGGGCGGCGATGACCGGTGGGAGGGCGTGTGGCACCCGCTGGTCTGTCCAGCTCTTCCACAGGCTCTCCGGTCGGCCCTCGCGGGCGGGGTGGGTGGGTTCGGTCAGCGGGTCGGCGGTGCGTGGGCGGCGTCGAAGAACGTGGTGAAGGCGTCGCGTCAGTGCCACTGCATCGGCAAACGTATCGTCAGACGCCATGCCGAGCGCGCAACCCGGGCCGGGATATTGACCAGGTGGGCACGGAGGGTGGCAGTCGGGGCCCTGGCGTGGAAGGTCCCGGCGAGCGTGCCGGCGGCCCGAAGCAGGTTGAACGCGATCGCCCACAGGGTCGGCCAGGCGGCGTTGGCCTGGAAGTTCCCGGAGGGCAGGTGGGCCGGCGCGCCGGACTTGCCGTCCGCGATCACCTGCTCGACGACCGTGTGCTGCCAGGTGCTGGAGCTCGGTCTGGAGCGTGGTGAAGGGGCTGTCGGTGAAGACGGGGCGGTAGCGCCGGGCCGTGAACAACTCGCCCTGACCGGCGGCGGATTCAGCGCTCAGCCGGGGGACGCGGCGCACGATGAGGAGGGCGGTGACCTGCTCGGCTTTCCGACGTGAGAGACGGTCACATAGCGGATTCCCGCTGACGTGTGGAGTATGTCGAGTTCCTGTCATGCCGGATTCGGACAGTGCGGACGACTGTCTCCGGAAGTGGTTCTCCACGCAGTCTTGCCGACGGCACGGCCGACCGCCTCTTCCGCCCCGACAGGGCGAGCAGGCGTGTCGGCTCCGTTATGCAGAAGGAGTTCTCGTGAAGAAGACGCTCGCCTGGGCCGTCACCGTTGTCACCGCGGCCACCTGCGCCCTCGGCGCCTCCCTGCCGGCAGCGGCCGCGGACGGCACGACGGCCACCGCCGGAGCCGCGGCCTCCGCCTACGGGCTCGACACCTCCTCGCTCACTCCGCATCAGCGGGATCTCGTCGACAAGATCCTGACCGCGATGCCGGCCGGCTGGCAGGAGCGGGCCGCCGCCACCGCCGCCGAGTTCGGCGTGGACGACACCCCGTGGGCGAACATCCTCGACGGCGTCATCAACCCGGGCGACTACCAGTGCAACAACACGGCGCTGACGGCCTACGCGAGGGACACGCTCAAGGACGCCGACCCGGTCTTCCGGTATGCCCTGCCAATGATCGGGGTGGGGACCCTCGCCATGTACGACGCGATGCTGACCGCCGACGACCCCAAGTCCACCACCTTCGGCGTCAACGGCGAGTACACCAACCAGCTGAGGTCCGAGGGGAAGGACCTCAAGAAGTTCTGGGACATCGACTCCGACGACATCCAGATCGTGCCGATGCACGGCGGTGACGTCTTCTCCTCCCCGGAGCGGCTGGCCCGCGCCCTGTACATGCAGGTTCCCATCGGCAGCGTCGAGGGCAAGCTCCCCGTGGCCCGGTGGCTCATCGAGCTCATCAACTCGGAGCCCGCCCTCAAGGGCGGCACCAACCCGTACTTCACCTTCAACGCGATCGCCTACACGGAGAAGGGCAGCTCGCACCCGCGGGGCCTCTCCGACCACATCGTCGTGGGCGACGGCATCCTGCAGGGCATGGCAGCCGTCGGCCTGGGCGACACCGCTCCGCGTACCATCCTCGCCCATGAGTTCGGCCACCACGTGCAGTTCGAGGACAACCTGATCTCCAACACCGCACTGACCGGGCCGGAGGCCAGCCGCCGCGTCGAGATGATGGCGGACGCGTTCGGCACGTACTTCCTCACCCACTCGCGCGGCGAGGCCCTCAACACCAAGCGGTTGCTGGCCTCCGAGCAGTCCTACTACCAGGTCGGCGACTGCGGCTTCCGCAGCTACGGGCACCACGGCACGCCCAACCAGCGCCTCGCGGCGTCCGCGTGGGCCGCGAGCGTCGTCAACGACGCCGCCGACCAGGGCCACATCCTGCCCTCGCTGAAGCTCGGCGGGCTCTTCGACGCGAAGCTGCCCGACCTCGTGAAGCCGGACGCGACGAACTGAGGACGTACCCGGGTGCGCGGTCCGGCGCCGGTGCGGGCCCCGCACCGGCGCCGCCGCGCCACGGCCGCGCACCCGGGCCGCGGACGTGCGGGTCCAGCGCGACGAGACCCACCGACGGCGGCGGCCCGTACCGCCGGCCGCTGTGGAAGCGCGGTATCAGGCCGGTCGTCGCCCGCCGCGGGGTACCGCACGGCTCGGCTCCTCAGAGCCAGCCGCGACGGCTGGCCTGGACGCCGAGCTGGAACCGCGTCCGCGCACCGAGGAGCTCCTGGAGGCGGGTGATGCGGCGGGCCACCGTCCGCTCGCTGACACCGATCTCGCGGGCGATCGACTCGTCGGTCAGACCGCCACTGAGGTAGGTGAGCAGCTGCCGGCTCTCGACTCCGGGCGCCGTCCCGGCGTCGTCCGCCGCCTCGACGGCGGCCGGCAGCGGGACGGCGATCTGCCAGAACGACTCGAACACGCCGATCAGCGAGTCGAGGAGGTCCGATCTCCGCACGACGATGTGGTGCCGACGGTCCCAGTCGCCGGCCGGGGGGCACACGAGGGCGAACCGGTCGTCGCAGATGCCCATGTTCAGCGGGACCTCGGGAAAGACGCGGGCCCGTTCCCCGAGGCCGACGGAGGTCCGGACGGCCTGCCGGGCGGCCCCGTCCCGCAGCACCCGGGACCCGTAGACGACCGTGCACGTGACGCCGCGGGTCAGCGCCTCCCGGCAGCCGGGGGCCAGCACGTTGGGTTGTGCGGATCGGCCCGTGAAGCCGATGGTCAGGCCGCGCACCCGTTCGGTGGCCTCGTCGTAGAGCCGCCGGACCAGTGCGCTGCGGGCCGCCTCCGTCCGGGCGACTTCGATGTAGTCGGCTCCGTCGGCGTGGTGGTGGTCGCGCCAGAAGCGGGACAGTTCCTCGACGCCGTCGTGCAGGGCGGCGAGTTCCTTGGTGCGCTTGTCCACCACGACGTCCAGCGCGGCGCGCGGGGGTCGGGCGACCAGCCGTGTGCCGTCCGGTTCGACCAGGCCGAGGCCGGTCAGTTCGCCGACGGCGATGCTCATGGCGTGCGAGGTCACCCGCAGGGCGCCTGCCAGTTCGGCACGGGTCAGCGGGCCGCGCTCGACGAGGAGGAGGTAGGTGTTCTCGGCCGTATCGTTTATACCTATATCATTGAGCGAATACATATCCTCGATCGTCTCATGGGCCGACCGGATGCGGCGAGCGAAACCGTCGTCCTTCCGCCGCCGGCGGGTCGACTTTGGCGGGGTGTCAGGCGGCCTGCACCCGGCAGCGCCAGGGCGGAACCGAGGGCGACGGCGTCCGCGCCCGCGCTGCCCGTACCGCCACGGTCGTGCCGGGTGATCGTCACGAGGGGCGGCGGCGACATGGGTGTGCCGCCGCCACCGCCGCTGCCCCGGGCCTACGCCGGGAGGTGCCACTTCTGGTTGTCGCCGGCCTTGCAGTCCCAGATGATCAGCTGGGGGCTGCCGAGGCTGTAGCCGGGGTCGTCCAGGCACTTGCCGGACTGGGGGTTCATCAGGGTGCCGTCGGCGCGGGCGACCCACTGCTGGGCGCCGCCGCCGTTGCAGTGGTAGAGCTGGACGACGGTGCCGTCGGCGGTGCCGCTGTGCAGGACGTCCAGGCACGCGCCGAGGGCCCGCACCGTGCCGTCGCCGGGCAGTGTCCAGTTCTGGCCGGCGCCGCCGGTGCAGGCGGCGAGGGTGACCGGGGTGAAGTCGGCGGTGGAGCCGTTCCTGTCGTCCAGGCACCAGTTGTTCAGGCCGGTCACCGGGCCGGGGCCGCTTCCGGTGCCGAAGGTGGTGCGGCCCCAGACGTCGAGGATGGGTGCCACGTCGGCTTCGTCACCCAGGTGGGGCAGGCCGTACATGTCCTCGACGGTGCGGAGCATGCTGTAGTGGTTGATCGTCTCGCTGTAGCTGCCCGGGTGGACGTTCGCGCCGTAGAAGACGGTGGGCATGTGGTTGGCGGAGGTGAAGTTGTCCTCGTCCCACGTGACGATCAGCAGGCTGTTGTGGGTCTTGGCCCACTCCGTGTAGCCGCCGAAGACGTTCTTGACCCAGGTGTCGCCGCCCGGGATGCTGCCGTCGTGCATGGACTCGTGCTCGTTGCCGTGCGCGAAGGTGACGGCGGGCAGGGCGGCGTAGTCGGCGGCTGCGGCGGGGAAGCCGCAGTCCTGGCCGGCGGTCGGGGACGGGCAGGTCAGCCACTTGTCGACCGGGTTGGGGGCGGTGGCGGTGCCCGGCAGGTCGGCGAAGCGCAGCCAGGCGGCGGGGGTGGCTTCGTCGGAGTAGTCGGCGAAGCCCAGGCCGTGCTGGATCAGCTCGTTGGGCAGGTTGTCCCCGTCGACCGAACCGGGTGGCGGGGGAGTGCTGTTGGTCAGCCCATGGGTGGAGCCGGACAGGAGGGCGTAGTAGTTCGGCAGGCTGGGGTGCCACTCGCCGTGCGCGTCGCTGAACGACGCACCCGTCTGCGCAAGGGAGTTGATGTACGGGGCCTGGGCGGTGTTGCCGATGACGTCGCCGTAGTCCTCGTTCTCCATCATCACGATGACCACGTGGTCCGGGCGCGGGAGCGCGGCGGAGTCCGTCGTGGAGGGGGTGGCGGCGGCGGGTCCGGCGGCGGAGCATACGAGCGAGACAGCGGCTGCCATCACGGCGGCCGTGGGCCCGCCCGTCGTTCGCCTCCGCTTTCGGACACTCGGGAACAGCTTCTGCATGATCACGGTCGGTTCCTCCGAGGGTCGGCCCGATGCCGGGGATCCACCTTTTGAGACGCCGATGGGCGGGAGCGTCTCCAGGGAGGCTGTCCCGCCCATCGGGTGATGATGGTGCGTCACGTGGGACCACGCGCCGCGTTACTTGACGGAGCCGGCGGTGAGTCCGGAGACGACGTGTCGTTCGATCACGGCGAAGAGGATGACGACCGGGATGATGGCCACCAGCGAGGCGGCGAACACGTGGTTCCACTGCACGTTGTAGGCGCCGATCATGTTGTTGATGCCGACGGTGAGCGGTTGCCGGTCGGGTGAGTTGGTGAGGGTCAGGCCCATGATGAATTCGTTCCAGGCCGAGATGAAGGTGAAGATCACGGCGGTGACCACGCCCGGCAGGGCGAGCGGCAGGGTGACGCGGAAGAGCGCGCCGATCCGGCTGTTGCCGTCGATCATCGCGGCTTCCTCCAGCTCCATCGGGATGGAGCCGATGTAGGCGCTGAGGATCCAGATCGCGAAGGCGAGGTTGAAGGCGGCGTTGGCGAGCACCAGGACGATGGGGGTGTCCAGCAGGTCGAGCGCGTAGAACTCGCGGTAGAGGCCGACCTGGAGGGCGGTGGGCTGGAACATCTGGGTGACCAGCACGAGCAGCAGGAAGGCCTTGCGGCCGCGGAAGCGCACCCGGGCGGTGTAGTACGCGGCGGGCAGGGCGACCAGGAGCACCAGCAGGGTGGAGCCGCCGGCCACCAGCAGGGTGACCTGGAGGTTCTGGCCGAGCGTGGTGTCGGTCCAGACCTTGGTGAACGCGGACCAGTCGGAGCCCGTCGGCAGGTAGGAGTTGTCGCGCAGCTGGTCGGCCGGGCGGCCGGCGGTTATCAGCATCTCGACGTAGGGCAGCAGGAAGAGCGCGGCGAGTGCCCAGGCCAGCGTGGTGAACAGGACGGTGCGGGCGCGCGGACGGCGTGCCGTCGGCGGCAACTGAAGGGTGGTCATCAGCTCTCCTCCCCGTTCCAGCGGCTGACCTTGAGGAAGACGATCACCATGAGGATCACGACGGCGAAGTTGACGACGGACATGGCGGCGGACTCGGCGACGTCGTAGCCGCGCAGCATGTACATGAACACGGTGGTGGTGGCGGTGTCGGCGTTCGGGCCGCCCTGGGTCATGCCCCAGATGACGGGGAACGAGTTGAAGACGTTGATCAGGTTGATCACCAGGCCGACCAGGAAGGCGGGGCGCAGCAGCGGCAGGGTGACCTTGCGGTAGGTCTGCCAGGGGGTGGCGCCGTCCACCCGGGCGGCCTCGTAGACCTCCCCGGGGATGGTCTGCAGTCCGGCCAGCAGGGTGTAGGTGGTGAACGGCAGTGAGACGAAGACGGCGACGAAGACCAGCCAGGGTCTGGCGTGGGCGGCGTCGCCGAGCCATGCCTGGGGGTGGTCGATCAGGCCGAGGTCGAGCAGCAGGCGGTTGAGCACGCCGGCGACCTGGTCGAGCATCCAGCGGAAGCCGATCGCGGTCATCAGCACGGAGGCCGCCCAGGGGGCGATGAGCGCCCAACGGGTGAGGCGGCGGCCGGGGAAGTTCTGGTTGAACAACTGGGCCAGTGCGAGCGAGATCAGCATGGTCAGGCCGACGACGGCGACCGTCCACACCACGGTCCAGGTGAGGACGCCGGGCAGCCGGGGGTCACTGAAGAGTTTGTGGTACTTGACCAGTCCGGCCGGGCCGTGGTCCGTGCCCGTGGTGTCGATCCTGCGGAGCGAGGTGGTGACCATCTCGATGACCGGCCACACGACCACGCCCAGGATGAGCACGACGGCAGGGGCCAGCCAGGGCAGTGCCCCGAGCCGGGAGAAGAGGGAACGGCGCCTGGCCGGCCGGGAGGGGGCACCCGGCCGGACGTCCGTGGTGCTGCGAGAAGACACGGTGGGGGTTCCCTTTGCGGTCGCGCCGGTCACTCGCCGGCCTGCCGGGCGGCCTGCTGGAGCGCGTCGAGGGCCTTCTTCGGGTCGCTGGCCGCGCTGCCGATCTGGGTCTTGACCTGTGCGGAGACGGCGGGCCAGGTCGGGTCGCTGAGCGGGTAGAAGGTGGCGGTGGGCAGGATCTGCAGGAACGGCGCGAGCGCCTTCTCGTCCGGGTCGGCCTGGAGAGCGGTGAGCGCGGACCGGGTGACCGGCAGCAGGTTGTACTCCTTGTCGAACTTCACCGTGTTGTCCTTGCTGTAGGCGAAGTCGAGGAAGGCCTTGATCTGGTCCTTGTGGCCGCTCTTCTTGAAGGCCATCACCCAGTCGGCGACGCCGAGGGTGGCCTGGGAGGCGCCGTCCTTGCCGGGCAGCGCCGTCCAGGTGACGTCCATGTCCTTGACGTCGTTCAGCTGGGTGGGGATGCCGTTGAGCATGCCGACCTTGCCCGAGGCGAAGTCCTTGGCCAGGTCGGTGCGGTTGACGGAGGCCGGGCTCTGCTCGGTCAGACCGGCGTCCACCCAGCTCTTGAGCTGGGTGAAGGTGTCGATGTTGGCCTGCGAGTTGATGACGTACTGGCCCTTGGCGTCCTGGTAGCCGCCGTGGTTCTCCAGCATCCAGATGAACGCCTCGCCCTGGGCCTCCTCCCTGCCCAGCGGTACGCCGAGCGGGATCTCCACGCCGGCGTTCTTCATGGCGGTGGCGGCCGCGGTGAGGTCGGCCCAGGTCTTGGGCGGGTTGGCCGGGTCGAGGCCGGCCTTCCTGAAGAGGGCGTTGTTGATCAGGAACATCCGGGCGCTGGAGATGAACGGGATGCCGTACTGGGTGCCGTCCTGTTCGCCGGCCCGGGCCATCGCGGGGAGGAGGTCCGCCGTGGTGGCGGCGGAGAGGACCTCCTGGGCCGGGTAGAGCTGGCCGTTCTTGGCGAAGTCGGCGTAGCCGCCGGTCTGCAGGATGTCCGGCTGGTTGCCGTTCTGCACCATCGTCTTGACCTGGGTGTCGATGTCGTTCCAGTTGATGACCTGGAGGTCGACCTTGATTTTGGGGTTCTGCTGCTCGAAGGCGGAGATCACCCCCTGCCAGTACGCCTGGGTCGGGTTCTGTCCGTTGGAGCCGTAGTCGGCCGCGACGAACTTGATCGTGGTGACGCCGTCGGCGGAGGTCGAACCGGAATTCGATCCCTTGCTGCACCCCGACAGCGCGAGCGCTCCGGCCACCGTGGCCGCCGACAAGGAGAGCAGACGCCGCTTCATCTCTGATACCGCCTTTGTAGCTGGGGCCGGCCCCAGCGGCGGCCCTGGTGGGGGATCGTGCAGTTTGCGCGAAGGTGCGCTGTGCGCGCGATATTTGGTCAATATCGAGCATCAGTGTCACCAGAGTGTGCACCGCCGCCTTCCTGGCGGGCTAGCCGCGTTACCGAAGCGTTGCAGTCGGAGTTGAGGCAACCCGGCCCCCTGAAGCTGCTTGACATGTGACTGAAACTGCTCAATCGATCGAAGACCGTATCGACGGCGCGCGGTCATGTGGCGAAGTGGCGCCGACGGAGAGCAAAGGCGGCTGGCCACCAGCGTTGCTCATAGATGACGTATTGGGCTATGAATAGATCAGTTTCAAGCATTGTGGCTCGCCAGTCTGAGCGAACGTCGGGACGGACCGAAGCCCGAGCACCGCCCCCGAGCCCCTACCGAGGAGAGTCCTGAATGAGTCATGTCGAGCGGGAGATCGCCAGTCAGCCGCAGTGCTGGAGCAGGGTGCTGGAGCTGGAGCCCGCTGGGCTCCCGGAGCGGGGTGAGCGGGTGGCCGTGATCGGCTGCGGAACGTCCCTGTACATCGCGCAGGCGTACGCGTCGTTGCGCGAGGCTGCCGGGCTCGGGGAGACCGACGCGTTCGCGGCCTCGGAGTTCCCGGCCGCCCGCGGCTATGACCGGCTGGTCGCCATCAGTCGCTCCGGGACGACGACCGAGGTGCTCGCCGCCCTCGCCCGGGCCCAGCACATCCCGAGCGTGGCGCTCACCGGCGACCTCGACACGCCGATCAGCACGGCCGCGAACACCGTCGTGGACCTGGAGTTCGCCGACGAGAAGTCGGTGGTGCAGACCCGCTTCGCCACCACGGCGCTCGCCCTGCTGCGCGGCCACCTGGACCTGGCCCCGGCCGACCTTGCCGAGCAGGCAGAGCGGGCGCTGACCGAGGACCTGCCCGAAGGCGCCGTCAGCGCAGGCCAGTTCACCTTCGTCGGCACCGGCTGGACAGTCGGCCTCGCCAACGAGGCGGCGCTCAAGCTCCGCGAGGCCTCCGGAGCCTGGACCGAGTCCTACCCCGCAATGGAGTACCGGCACGGCCCGATCAGCATCGCCGCCCCCGGCCGGGTGGTCTGGTTCTTCGGCGAGCCGCCGACCGGACTGCTGGAGCAGGTGCAGGGCATCGGCGCCGTCACCTCGGTGACCACCCTCGACCCACTGGCCGACCTGGTACGCGCCCAGCGCCTCGCCGTGGAGCTGGCCAAGGCCGACGGACTGGACCCCGATCAGCCGCGCAACCTGACCCGCTCGATCGTCCTGGCCCAGCCGTGACCAGAGTGATCGCCCTCGATGTCGGCGGCACCTACATCAAGGGCGGCACGGCCGACGAGGGCGGCATCCTGCGGGAGAGCGACCGCTGGTTCACCGGAGCCGAGCGCGGCCCGGACGCGGTGCTGGAGACGGTGCTGGCGGCGGCCCGCGAACTGGCCGACCGGCACCGCCCGGCGGCGGCGGGCATCGCGGTGCCCGGCATCGTCGACGAGTCGTCAGGAACCTCGGTCCTGGCGGCCAACCTCGGCTGGCGCCGACTGCCGGTCCGGGACTGGCTCGCCGAGGAACTGGGCGTCCCGGTGGCACTGGGCCACGACGTCCGGGCCGGCGGCCTGGCCGAAGCACGGATCGGCGCGGGACGCGGCAGCCGGGACTTCCTGTTCGTCCCGGTCGGCACCGGCATCGCGGCAGCCGTCATGTCCGACGGCCGGGCGGTGACCGGTAGCCACGTGCGGGCCGGGGAGCTCGGCCACCTGGTGGTCCGGCCCGGCGGGCCGGCCTGCCCCTGTGGCGGCCGGGGCTGCCTGGAGACCGTCGCCTCGGCGGCCGCCATCGCCCGCCGCTACACCGCCGCCACCGGGGAGGGCGGGGTCACCGCGAAGGACGTCGGCGAGCGCGCCGCCGCCGGGGACCAGGCCGCCGTCACGGTCTGGAACGAGGCGATCGAGGCGCTGGCGGACGGGCTGGCCGCCGCGATCACGCTGCTGGACCCCGAGCGCATCGTGATCGGCGGCGGCCTCGCCAGGGCCGGCGAGCCGTACTTCACACCCCTGCGCGCAGCGGTGGCCGAGCGGCTCACCTTCCAGACACTGCCGCAGGTCCTCCCCGCCGAACTCGGCCACGAGGCCGGCTGTCAGGGTGCCGCCCTGCTGGCGCTCGACCTGCTGCATCGGAAGGCCGGCCGGTGATCCTGACCGTCACGCTCAACGCCGCGCTCGATGTCACCTACCGGCTCGACCGGTTGCGCCCGCGAGGGAGCAACCGCGTCCGGTCGACGGCCGAGCGGGCCGGTGGCAAGGGGGTCAACGTGTCCCGGGTGCTGCACGCCCTCGGCCACGAGACCGTGGTCACCGGCTTCGCCGGGGGAACCGCCGGCGCGACGCTGCGGCGCGACCTCGCCGCCGCCCGCCTGCCCGAACGCCTGCTGCCGATCGCCGGGGAGACCCGCCGCACGGTGGCGGTGGTGGACGAGAGCGCCGGGGACACCACCATCCTGCTCGAACCGGGCCCGGCGATCTCGACCGAGGACTGGGCCCGGCTGCTCGACCACCTCGACGGCCTCCTGCCCCGGGCGTCGGCGGTGGTGTTCTCCGGCAGCCTGCCGCCGGGCGTGCCCGAGGACGCGTACGGCCGACTGGTGCGGCTGGCCCGCGCACACCGAGTCCCGTCAGTGGTCGACGCGGACGGTGCCGCGCTGCGGGCCGCGCTGGCGGCCGGCCCCGACCTGGTCAAGCCGAACGCCGACGAACTCGCCGCCGCATCCGGCCTGACGGACCCGGTCGCCGCGGCCGGTGCGCTGGTCGACGGCGGAGCCGGGGCGGTGGTCGCCTCACTCGGCCCCGACGGTCTCATCGCCGTGACGCCGCAGGCGAGTTGGCGGGCCAGGCCGCCGGATCACCTGGCCGGAAACCCCACCGGAGCGGGAGACGCCGCGGTGGCCGCCTTGACGCTCGGCCTGGTCGACGCCACCCCCTGGCCGGAGCGGCTGGCCGAGGCGGTGGCCCTGTCCGCCGCCGCCGTGCGCGCCCCGTTGGCCGGCGACTTCGACCCCGACGTCCACCGCCGCCTGCGACCGCTGGTGGACGTCCACCCCCTGCACTCTCAGAGGAGCCCCCGATGCCCTTGACCGGAACCGGCGCCATCGTCACCCCCGCGGCGGACTCCGCACGCGGGGTGGGCGCCTTCAACGTCATCCAGCTCGAACACGCCCAGGCCATCGTGGCGGGCGCCGAGGCGGCCGGTGCCCCCGTGGTCCTGCAGCTGAGCGAGAACGCGATCCGCTACCACGGGCAGCTGGCCCCGATAGCCTCCGCCGTGCTCGCCACGGCCCGCACCGCCTCGGTGCCGGTCGCGGTCCACCTCGACCACGCGACCTCGGCGGACCTGGTGACCGAGGCCGTCGAACTCGGCTTCTCCTCGGTCATGTTCGACGCCTCCGTGCTGCCCTACGAGGAGAACGTCCGCGCCACCGCCGAGGTCGTCGCCCGCTGCCATGCGGCAGGCGTGTGGGTGGAGGCCGAGCTCGGCGAGGTCGGCGGCAAGGACGGCGTGCACGCCCCCGGTGCGCGGACCGTTCCCGCCGAGGCCGCCGCCTTCGTCGCCGCGACCGGCGTCGACGCCCTCGCGGTGGCCGTCGGGACCTCCCACGCCATGCTCACTCGCGACGCCGTCCTCGACTTCGACCTGATCGCCGAACTGCGCGCGGCCGTACCGGTCCCGCTGGTCCTGCACGGCTCATCCGGCGTGGCCGACGAGCACCTGACCCGCGCCGTCGAGCACGGTATGACCAAGGTCAACATCGCCACCCACCTCAACCAGGTCTTCACCGGCGCCGTGCGGCGCGCCCTCGAAGACAACCCGGAGCTCGTCGACACCCGCCGTTACCTGGGCTCCGGCCGGACGGCCGTGGCGGCGGAGGTCTCCCGCCTGCTGCGCGTCCTCAAGGCGCCGGGGGCCTGAGGACGGTGACGCGCCGAGGCCCCTCCCGACACACGGCGGGCCTCGGCGTCGCACTGCCCGATGTTGCCCTACCTTCATGCTCAAAAGATGGACGAAGATGCTTGATAGTGATTAATCAAGCTGCATTAAGCGCATATATTGACAACATCAGCCATGGTGCACTGCACTGGTCGGCGCAGGCGCAGGCGCAGGCCTGCCGGACATCTCATCGGCGTCACCCGAAGACGGCGAGGACCGCGCCTCGGACCGTCACTTCACCGCATCCGGAGCGGACTTGCCCGTACCGCGCGCTACGCCGAGCGGCCCGTCGGCCCCTCCGACGGCCGACAGGGAGGTGCGCGCGAGCAGGTGAGCGACCGGGTGCCGGTTCCGCGACAACCAGTCAGGAGTACATGGCTCATGGCACTTGCTTCCTATCGCCGACACAGGCGATCCGTCACCGCGGTCATCGCCGCGATCGCTGCGTCGACCGGCTCCTTCCTCGCTCCGAGTGTTGCCGTCGCGTCGCCCACCGCCACCAGCCCGAACGGCAACGCACTGGCCGTGACGCCGCCGATGGGCTTCAACAACTGGGCACGGTTCGGCTGCCGCGCCGACAACCCCAACCCCGGTGACGCGGGGGTGAGCGAGAAACTGATCCTGGCCCAGGCCAAAGCCCTGGTCGACAAGAAGTTGGCGGCCAAGGGGTACGACACGGTCACCGTGGACGACTGCTGGATGGCCGCCTCGCGCGACGCGACCGGCAACCTCGTCGCCGACCCGACGGTCTTCCCGCACGGCATGGCCTGGCTCGGCAGGCAACTGCACGCCAAGGGACTCAAGTTCGGCCTCTACGAGGACATCGGCACCGACACCTGCGGCGGCTACCCCGGCAGCTGGAACCATTTCCAGCAGGACGCGAACCTCTTCGCGTCCTGGGGCGTGGACTACATCAAGCTCGACGGCTGCAACATGCCGGCCTCGGCGAACACCGCGGCCGGCTACAGCCAGGCGTACAAGGACTTCGGCGCCGCCATGAAGGCCAACGCCAGCGGTCGCGACATGGTCTTCTCCGAATCCTCGCCCGCCTACTTCTACATCGGCCGGTCCGACCTCGCCGACTGGTACACGGTCATCGACCAGGCGAGTCGGAGCGGCCAGCTCTGGCGCGAGGGCTACGACGTCAAGATGTACCACTCCTCCCACAACGCCTGGAGCCACGACGGCAACCAGGCAGGAGTGATGACCCAGTACGGGTACAACTCGCAGCTCGCGCGCTACTCGGGCCCCGGCAGCTGGAACGACCCGGACTTCCTCATCACCGGTGACGCGCTCACCGACGAGGAGTCGCGCAGCCAGTTCGCGCTGTGGTCGATGATGGCCTCGCCCCTGATCCTCAGTACCGACATCCCCAACCTCTCCGCCGCGTCACTGGCGACGCTGTCCAACACGGACATCATCGCGATCGACCAGGACCCGCTCGGCAAGCAGGCGGGCGTCGTCTCCCGGAACGGCACCGTCGACGTCCTCTCCCGCCCGCTGGCCAACGGGGACCGGGCCGTCGCCCTGCTCAACCGCGGAACCGGCGCGATCACGGCCGGCACCACGCTCGATGCCGTCGGCTTCCAGGGCGACGGGTGCTCGGCCGGCGTCAAGGACCTGTGGACCGGAACGAGGTCCTCCAGCACCGGCACGATCAGCACCTCCGTCCCCGCGCACGGCACCGCGATCTTCCGCGTGACCCCCGGTGCGGGCTGTACGGGCCAGCAGCCCACCGGACAGATCGCCGGCATCGGTGGGAAGTGCCTGGACGACGCGTACGCAGGCACGGGCCCGGACAACCCCGTCACCCTCTACGGCTGCCACGGCGGTGCCAACCAGCGCTGGACGATGCCGGGCGACGGCACCGTCCGCACCCTCGGAGGCTGCCTCGACGCCGTCTACCGGAGCGACGACAGCCGCCATGTGGGCTACTGGGCCGTGCTGAACCCCTGCGACGGGCGCGCCAGTGAGCAATGGGCCTACCAGCGCAACGGCTACCTGCAGAACACCGGCCTGAACCTGTGCGTGGACGACTACGCGTCCGACACCACGGACGCCACCCCGATCATCGTCGACGGCTGCGGCGTGAGCGAGGTCAACCAGGCCAACCAGATCTGGGTCCTGCCCGTCTGATGACCTGTGGTCGCCGTCCGCCGTCGAGGCGGGCGGCGACCCGGCCGTCAGCGGGGTCGGCCCCCGGGGCGCGTGCACCGTCGCACCGCCTTCCCACCGCGCTCCCCACCGGCGACGCCGCCATCGCGAGCAGGTACCGCATGAGTGCTCAGTCGGCCTTCACGGGCCGGAAGGTCTCGCCGCCGAGCACCCAGCGGCCGCGGCGCATGACGGCGACGAGGTCGTAGCTCCCGGAGTCGACGACGACGAGGTCGGCGAGCTTGCCGGTCTCCAGCGAGCCGATCGAGTCGCTCAGGCCGAGCAGCCGGGCCGGGGTGGCGGACAGCGACTCCACGGCCTGGCCGAGCGTCAGCCTCCCGACGGTGAGGGCTCTTCGGAACACCCGGTCCAGGGTCAGCGTGGACCCGGCGATGGAGCTGCCGTCGGGGAGCATGGCGACGCCGTTCTTGACCTGGACCTGGAGGGGGCCGAGGGGGTAGAGGCCGTCGCCCATGCCGGCGGCGCCCATCGCGTCGGTGATCAGGGCGACCCGGTTCGCGC